>JBBIUR010000204.1:0-7258 GCA_037440145.1 Myxococcales bacterium
AGGCTCCGTTTCGCGGGCAAAGACCTCCAGGCGCGACCGCACCGTCTCTTCCCGATCATCCGCCCGCTGCACCAGCGGGCCGCCGCAGTGGTCGCAAAGCCCCGCGGTCTGGGGGGGGTGGAAGAGCGTGTGGAACATCGCCCCACAGCTGCTGCAAGTCCGGCGTCCGCTCAAGCGCCGCACCACCTCTTCAGCGGGAACCCGGAGGCTGATCACGTGCTCGATTGGGAGGCCCAGCTCGTCGAGCAGCCGCGCCAGCGTCTCCGCTTGCTGGAGGTTTCTCGGAAATCCGTCCAGCAGATACCCGTTGCCCTTGGTTGCCCGGAGCTCGTCCTCGATCAACGAGACCACCAGCCCATCGGGCACTAGCTCTCCGCGGTCCATATAGGCCCTGGCTTCCCTGCCTCTGGGAGTCTGGCGACGCACGGCCTCCCGCAAGAGATCCCCCGACGAGATGTGCCGTGCCCCGAGCCGCTCCTGGAGCCTCCGTGCCTGCGTGCCTTTTCCCGACCCCGGGGGGCCGATCAACACCAGCCGCACCGCTCTCACCCCCTCCTGCCCCGCAGGCGGCCCCGCCGCATGAACCCCTGGTAACTGCGGGTCAGCAGGTGGGTTTCGATTTGCGCCACGGTGTCGAGGGCGACCCCCACGACGATCAACAGCGCCGTGCCACCAAAGTAAAACGGCACGTTGAACCGCCGGATGAGGATTTGCGGCAGGACGCAAACCGCCGACACGTATAGGGCTCCGCCCAGGGTGATCCGCGTGAGCACCCGGTCGATGTATTCCGCCGTCCGCTGGCCGGGCCGAATTCCGGGAATGTAGCCGCCGAACTTTTTCATGTTCTCGGCGACATCCGAAGTGTTGAACGTCACTGCTGTATAGAAATAGCAGAAGAAAATGATCAAGCCCACGTAGACCAGGTCATAGGTGAACGTGCCCGGCACCAGCGCGTCCGCCGCAGCTCGCGCCCACGGGTGCTTCGAAAAGTTGGCCATCGTCGCCGGAAATATCAGAAGCGACGAGGCGAAGATCGGTGGGATCACTCCGGAGGTGTTGATCTTCAGGGGCAGGTGCGAACTCTGGCCCCCGTACATCCGGCGCCCCACGATCCGCTTCGCATACTGCACGGGAATTCGCCGCTGGCCGCGCTCCATGAAAATGATCAGGGCGATCACCAGGACCATGAAGGCGCACAGCGCCGACACCAGCAAGATGCTCAACTCTCCCTCGCGTATGAACTGCAGCGTGGAGACCACGGCGGACGGGATCGCCGCCACGATGCCGGCAAAGATGATCAATGAGATCCCGTTGCCGATCCCCCTCTCAGTGATCTGCTCCCCGAGCCACATGATGAACGCCGTCCCGGAGGTGAGGGTGATCATCGTCATCAACCGGAAGCCCCAGCCGGGGTGAAACACCACACTCGTACCGCCGGGCAGCTGCATGTTTTCCAGCCCCACGCTGATAAACAAGCTCTGGATCATCGAGAGGAGCACCGTGCCGTACCGCGTGTACTGCGTGATTTTTCGCCGCCCGAGTTCGCCCTCCTTCGAAAGCCGCTCTAAGTGGGGAATCACCACGGTCATGAGCTGCAGAATGATCGAGGCGCTGATGTACGGCATGATCCCAAGGGCGAAAATCGAAAAGCGCTCGAGCGCACCCCCGGAGAATAGGTTGATCAGGCCGAACATGCTGTTCCGCGCCTGCTCGAAAAACTGCGCAAACGCCGCCCCGTCGATCCCCGGAGTCGGGATGGCGACCCCCACGCGATAGACCGCCAGCATCAGGAGCGTAAAGCCGAGCCGGCGTCTCAGCTCCGGGATTTTTGCCGCGCTTTCGAATCCCTCAAGCACGAGCGAGCTCCTCCGCGGTGCCCCCCGCAGCAGCGATCTTTTCCCGCGCTGCACGGCTGAAGCGATGGGCACGAACCGTCAGGGGCTTGGACAGCTCGCCCGCCGCCAACACCTTCACCGGTACCGCAGATTTGCGCACCAGTCCGCACTGCCGCAATGCGTCCGGATCGACGATGGCCCCGGGCTCGAACCTCGACTCGAGCTGCCGCACATTGACGATTGCAAACTCTTGCCGGCCCGGGTTGCGGAAACCCCGCTTCGGCACCCGCCTCTGCAACGGCATTTGACCACCCTCGTACCCGGGCTTGGTCGACCCACCACTTCTCGCCTTCCGGCCCTTGTGCCCGCGAGTGGCCGTCTTGCCGTGTCCCGACCCGGGACCACGCCCTACCCGCTTCGGCTTCTTCCGCGCTCCGGGGGCGGGATGGAGACTCGACAGGTCGATGGTCACTGCTCCCCCTCCACTGGCTCGACCGACACCAGGTGCTGGACTTTCTGGACCATGCCGCGCACCGCTGGCGTATCCTCGCGCGTCACCGATCGCCCGACGCGGGTTAGCCCCAGCCCCCGCAGCGTCGCCCGCTGCCGCGCGTTCTGCCCGATCGGGCTCCGTTTCAAGGTGACCCGGATTCTAGCCGTCATGCCTTGCCCCGCAGCTCATCCAGCGATTTCCCTCGTGCCGCCGCGATCTCCGCTGGCGAGTGCAGCTCGCGCAGCGCTTCCATCGTGGCTCGCACGACGTTGTGCGGGTTATTCGAACCGATACATTTCGTCAGCACATTGCGAATGCCGGCGAGCTCCACCACAGCGCGCACCCCAGCACCAGCGATCACCCCGGTGCCCTCGGCAGCCGGGCGCAAGAGGACACGGCCAGCACCGAAATGTCCCGTCACCTCATACGGAATGGTTCCGTTCTCGATAGGCACGGTGACGAGCGACTTCTTCGCCTTCTCGATTCCCTTCCGGATTGCCTCGGGCACCTCGTTCGCTTTTCCCAGGCCAAAGCCCACGTGCCCGTTCCCGTCACCCACGACCACTACGGCGCTAAAGCTGAAGCGACGCCCTCCCTTGACCACCTTGGCGACGCGGTTGATGTGAACGACCTTCTCCTTGAACTCCACGCCGCCAATTTCGATCCGCTCTCGTCCTCGTCCGAAGGCCATATCACCCCGTCAGAACTTGAGACCCGCTTCCCGCGCACCCGTCGCCAAGGCTTCGACGCGCCCGTGGTAAAGGTACCCGTTGCGGTCGAAAACGACCTCGTGAATCCCCCGCTCTTGGCACAGCTTCGCGATCATTCTGCCCACCTCTCTCGCCGCCTCGCGGTTGGGGCTGCGCAGCTGGGCCCGCAAGGCCGGCATCAGCGTCGAAGCAGCCACCAGGGTGCGGCCGGACTCGTCGGAGATGACCTGTGCGTAAATGTGCTGATTGCTCCGAAACACGCAAAGCCGCGGCCGCCGCTCCGTGCCGCGCACTTTCTTTCGCACCCGCATCTGCCGCCTTTTGCGTGCCAAGACTTTTTTCAGCGTCGCCATGCCGCTGCTCCTCATGAACCCGCCGCCCCGGCGGCCTTGCCCGCCTTCCGCCGCAGGACGTCGCGCTGGTAGCGAATCCCCTTGCCCTTGTAGGGTTCCGGGGGCCGCAGACGCCGAATCTCCGCCGCGGTCTGTCCGAGCAGCTGCTTGTCCGCCGACTCGAGAGTGATGACCGTTTGCCGATCCACGCTTGCGGTGACACCCGGCGGAAGCTGGTAGACGATAGGATGCGAGTAGCCGAGGCCCAAGTGCAGGGCATTACCCCGCACCTCGGCGCGGTATCCAACCCCCACGACCTCCAGCGTTCGAGTAAAACCCCGCGCAACGCCCTCGACGAGATTGGCCAGCAGCTTACGCGTCAGGCCGTGCAAAGCGCGCCCGCGGCGGTCGTCTTTCAGGCGCCGGACCCGCAAGACCCCGCCTTCCACTTCCGCCACTACCTCCGGGGGCAGGCGATGCTCCAACTTCCCTTTTGGCCCTTCCACGCGGACCGCGGCCCCCTCGACGCGCACTTTGACCTCACTCGGGACTGGAATCGGCAGCTTTCCGATGCGGGACATCGTCGCCTACCAAATAGAGCACAGGACCTCACCGCCGGCGCGACGGCGGCGCGCCTCGCGGTCCACCATGACCCCCTGGGGGGTGGACACAATGCTGATCCCGAGGCCGCGCTGAATCAGGGGGATTTCGTCCGCCCCGGCGTACACGCGCAAGCTAGGGCGGCTGATCCGCTTGAGGCCCGAAATGACCGGTCGATTCGACGCGTCGTATTTCAACCAGATCCGCAGCGTGGGATGTCCCCCCACTTCGACGACCCGGTACTCTTTGAAAAACCCCTCCTCGGTCGCCACCCGCACGATCGCTTCCTTCAGCCGCGACCAGGGCACGTCCACTTGCTCCTTCCGCGCCAGGTTCGCATTGCGGATACGCGTCAGCAGATCCGCGATGGGGTCGGTCATCGACATGGCGCTTCTCCTACCAGCTCGCCTTGATCAAGCCCGGAATCTGTCCCTTTCGGGCCAACTCCCGCAAGCAAATGCGGCACATCTGGAACCGCCGGTAAAAAGCGCGCGGCCTCCCGCACAGAGGGCACCGGTTGTACTTCCGGACCCGGAACTTCGGCGGCCGCTGCGCCTTCACCCGCAGACATTTCTTCGCCATGCGAATCCTCGTCTCGATCCCGCAGCCCGATCCCCGCCTACACCCGAAACGGCATTCCCAGCGCCTTCAACAGAGCTTTGGCTTCGGCATCGCTGCGGGCCGTCGTTACGATGGACACCGTCATCCCTCGAATCTTCTCCACTTTGTCCAGGTTCACCTCTGGGAATATGATCTGCTCGCGAATGGCCAGCGAGTAATTGCCGCGCCCGTCGAAGGAGCGGTCGGACACGCCCCGAAAGTCCCGCACGCGGGGCAAAGCCACGTTCACCAGGCGATCGAAGAACTCGTACATTCTCTCGCCTCGCAGCGTGACGGCACAGCCGATCGGCATTCCCGCCCGCAGCTTGAAGTTTGCGATCGCCTTGCGGGCGCGGGTGACGATGGGCCGCTGTCCCGTGATGGCCGCCAGTTCTTCGACAGCCGAGTCGAGCAGCTTCACGTTTTGCGTGGCTTCTCCCAAGCCGATGTTGATCACGATCTTCTCCAACCGCGGCACCTGCATGGGGTTGCGGTATCCCATCTCCGTCATCAGGGCGGGCACGATTTCGTTTCGGTACCGCTCTTTCAAACGCGCAGCCATTTCAGCGATCCAGTTGCTCCCCGCACCGGCGGCAGACCCGCACGCTTCGCCCATCCTCCAGGCGCCGCTTGCCGACGCGGACCGGGCGATTGCACTTGTCACAGAGGAGCATGACGTTCGAGATGTGAATTCCCGCTTCCTTCTCGACGATCCCGTGCGGACCTTGTGGGCCCCGCGGGCGGGTATGCCGTTTGACGATGTTCAGCCGCTCCACGATCACGCGGTTCGAGTCGCGCAAGACCTTCAGCACCTTGCCGGTCTTCCCGCGTTCCCGGCCCGCGATGACCATCACGGTGTCGTCTTTTCGAATGCGGAGCTGCCCCATGAGCTCACAACACCTCGGGCGCCAGCGAAAGGATCTTCAGGAACTTTTTTGCCCGCAGCTCGCGCGCGACGGGGCCGAAAATGCGGGTTCCGACCGGCTCGTGCTGGTTGTCGATCAGAACCGCAGAGTTCGTGTCAAACCGGATATAGGACCCGTCAGGCCGCCCGACCTCCTTGGCCGTGCGTACGACAACGGCCCGCAACACATCGCCCTTTTTCACCTTCGCGTTGGGCACCGCCTCTTTTACCGACACCACGATGACGTCCCCGAGGCTCGCGTACTTGCGCCGCGATCCTCCGAGCACCTTGATGCACAGCACCCGCCGCGCGCCGGAATTGTCCGCCACATCGAGCACAGTCTCTGACTGGACCATGGCTCCTCGCTCCCCACTTCGCCCGCTACGCCAGCCCCGACTAGCTCGCGGATTTCAACACCGCACGCACCCGCCATCGCTTTTCGCGACTGAGAGGACGCGTCTCCACGATTTCCACTTCGTCGCCGATTTGGCAGCGGTTGGTCTCGTCGTGCGCCTTGAAGTTCTTGCGGCGCCTCAGGTATTTGCCGTACTTGGGGTGGCGAACGAGGCGCTCCACGCACACCACCACTGTCTTCTGCATCTTGTTGCTGACAACCACGCCGCTCCGAATTTTTGGCTTTCCCCGCATCGCTGCTCTCAAGTTCTTGCCGCTCGCGCCCGCTCGCGCAGGATCGTGAGAATGCGGGCGATATCCCGCCGCGTCTGCCCCAGCCTGGCCGTGTTCTCCAACTGTGCCGTGCCGTGCCGCATCCGCAAGCGGAACAGCTCTTCCCGCAGCTCGCGCACCTTCTGCTGCAGCTCCGGGTCGCTCAGCTCGCGCAGTTCCCTGGCTTTCATGCGCGCACGGCCTCCTGGCGCTCCCGGATCTGCGTTGGAACGGAGATCTTGTGCGAGGCGAGCCGCAGTGCCTCCCTCGCAATCGCGGGCTCCACTCCCTCCATTTCGAACAGCATGCGCCCGGGCTTGACCACTGCGACCCACTGTTCGGGCGAGCCTTTTCCCTTCCCCATCCGGGTCTCCGCGGGTTTTTTGGTCAACGGCTTGTCGGGAAATATGCGGATCCACACCCGACCGCCCCGCTTGATGTGCCGCGTGAGCGCAATTCGCGCTGCCTCGATCTCGCGCGCCGATACCCAGCCCCGACCCGTGGCCTGCAAGCCGAAGTCCCCGAACGCCAGCGTGCACCCGCGCCACGCGGTGCCCCGCCGCCGCCCCTTCTGCATCTTCCGGTATTTCACCTTTTTCGGCGCTAGCATTCGCTTTTCCCCCGCGCGGCCCTCACACCCCGATCGCGGCCTTCTGCTCCTCCTCCTCGCGCGTCAGCACTTCACCGCGAAAGATCCACGCTTTCACCCCGATGACGCCATAGGTCGTCTTGGCCTCGGCGAACCCGTAGCTGACATCCGCGCGCAGCGTGTGCAGCGGCACGCGCCCCTCTCGGTACCACTCGCTGCGGGCGATCTCCGCGCCGCCCAAGCGGCCCGACGACTGGATCCGCACCCCTTGCGCTCCCATGCGCAGCGCCCGGCTCACCGCTTCTTTCATCGCTCTCCGAAAGCCGACGCGGCGCTCGAGCTGAAGGGCCACGTTTTCCGCCACCAACTGGGCATCTAGGTCAGGGCGCCGCACCTCGTGGATATTGATGAAGCACTCTTTGGAGGTGAGCTTGCCCAGTTCGGCCTTCAGCTTCTCGATCTCGGTGCCTTTCTTGCCGATTACGATGCCGGGCCGCGCCGTGTAAATGTTGATTTTCGCCTTGTTCGC
>JBBIUR010000205.1:0-7194 GCA_037440145.1 Myxococcales bacterium
GTGCTGGCGAATTCCCACGTCGGGATGTGGAAGGTACGTGAAGAACCCGCGCGCTTGCAGGTGGGCATCCTGGGCGAGGTCCTTGTTGGTCATAGCGGGAAACGCTGGCACCCCCACAGCCTGCAGTTGCTCGGTGATCGACTCGGATGTTTGCGAGATTGTCCACTCCGCCACCAGCTTTTCGACCTCGTCCTCGCGATCCTTGCGGCCAGCAGCGCTGGCAAACCGATCGTCGTCCGCGAGTTCCGGCTTTCCCATGGCCGCTGCCAGGGCTTTCCATTCCGCGTCCGATCGCACCGCGATTGCGACCCAGCGATCCTCTCCAGCGCACCGGAACACCCCGTGGGGCACCATGTGCGGGTCCCTGTTTCCGTCTCGGAGAGGCTGTGTGCCGCTCATTTCGTACGCTAACACGCCTTCTGCCAGCAGCGCGATCAGGCTTTCTTGTTGAGAGAGGTCGATGTACTGGCCCTCCCCCGTGCGCTGGCGATGGAGCAGCGCTGCCAGAACCGCGACCGCAGCGTGCAACCCAGCGGTCGGATCGCCGTAAGAAATGCCCACGTGCATGGGCGGCCAGCCGCGGTAGCCGGTGAGGGAGGACATGCCCGAAAGCGGGACCTGGGCCGGGCCGTAGGAAACGAAGTCTTTCTGCGGACCCGACGCTCCGTAACCCGATAGCGATATCATGATCAAATCCGGCTTAATCCGGCGCAGCTCGCGGTACCCGAGGCCCAGGCGCTCCATCACCCCGGCTGCGAAGTTCTCGCACACGACGTCGCTCTTGGCCACGAGGTCACGCGCGACCTCGATGCCAGCCGGATTTTTCAAGTCGAGGGCGAGGCTGCGCTTGCCTTGATTGTACTGGTTGAAATAGCCGCTGCGATTCACGCCTGGCTCGCCATCTGCCCATGGAGGGAGGAGCCGGGTCACGCAAATGCGACTTTGCGACTCGACCCGGATCACCTCGGCACCCAGATGCGCGAGCTGCAGGGTGCAGAAAGGCCCGGCCCATACCCAGGTGAAGTCGGCAACTCGAATTCCCTCCAGGGGCGGGCGGCGGCTGTAGGACATGGGGCCGCTCCTTCACACGATTCCGGCTGCTGCCAGGGCGCCGAGCTCGCGCTCTTCGAGACCCAGCAGGTTCAGATACACCTCGCGATTGTGTTGCCCCAACAGCGGAGCCGGCCGGCGCAAGCACCATGGAGTCCGGCTCAGCTTGTACGGCGCCCCAGGGTAACGGAGAGTGCCGGCTCGGGGGTGCGGGATCGCCGCAAAAAAGCCGCGGGCTTTCAGATGCTCCGATGCGAGAAGGTCGCCCATGGTCGATACGGGCGCAAATGGGATTCTCCGAGCTTGCGCCGCCCGGTAGAGTTCGTCGACGCTCTGGTCTTTGACCCACTCGGCGAGAAAAAGCCGGAGCGCATCCCAGTTCGCCGCCCGGGACAAGCGATCGGAAAAGATCTCCATCGCCGCCCACTCGGGGTTGCCCATCAGGTCGACGAACGCAGCCCACTGGTGCTCTTCGATACAGCAGAGAAAGATCCAGCCGACCCGGCATTCCATAAAGTCCAGGGGCTGGATTGGCTTCATGCCAAGCCGGGACGCAACCAGTCCCTGGTAGGGCCAGAACTCGAAGGCAAGCTCCAGGATTGCGGCCAGGCATTCTTGAATCGAGACCTCCACGTGTTGTCCGCGCCCCGACCGCAGGCGCTCGAAGAGGGCTCCCAGGGTCGCCACGGCTGCGTTGAGACCTCCCTGGAACTCTGCCTGGCTGCCGAATGCCTTTAGGGGCGGCAAGTCGTCGGTGCCCGGTCCCCCGCCGTTCAGCGCGGCAATGCCGCCAGCATTCCACAATACGAGGTCGCTCGCCTGATACCCAGCGCGTGGCCCCGAAAGGCCGAAGGGTGCAATCGAGGTCATGACGAGTCCGGGATTGCGCGCCGAAAGGAATTCGTAATCTAGCCCGTGTTCGTGCATTTCCGCGGGGGGCACATTGTGGATGAGGACGTCGGCGTGCGCTACCAGGCGCTCCAGAAGACGACGCCCCGCGGCCGCTCGCGGATCGAGCGTGATGCCGCGCTTGTTCGCGTTCAGGTACAGGAACAATCCGCTCGCCTCCGGATCCGGAACGCCACCCGGGAAAGGTCCCCGCTGCCGCGTCGGGTCGCCCTGCCGCGGTACTTCGACCTTGATGACGTCCGCTCCCAGATCGGCCAGCAACTTTGCGGCATAAGCAGCCGCAACGAGCGATCCGCACTCCACCACGCGCAGGTGTGCCAACGCCATCTCGCCCATCGTTTGTCGGGACAGACCCAATTTATTAACACGAACTCGCGCGCCCGGGCCAGATTCGCACAGTGCTTCAGGCGTCGGCGAGGCAAATCGCACTTCCCGCTTGACTCTGATGCCCTGATGATGGTTCGTTTCTCGATGCGCATGTACTGCTGGCTGCGTGAGGCGCGAAAAGGACTGGTCTCATGACGCGGCTTTTCACAAGATCGCTGCCCGCTGTGTTACTGCTCGGCCTGGCCGCGTGCGGCCACGATGCGGTGATTCGTGGACGGGTGTCTTCCGGCGGTGGCGAAGTGCCGGTGATCACCGGTGGGGTGCTGGCGCCATTTGCAACCTTTGCGATGCAATCCCGATCGCGCCACTGGCTTTCGGACGCTTTCGTGCCGCCCGCATTGGCTTTGGGGCCGGAGGTGCAGCCGATTCAGGGGCAAAGCGTCGTGGTCGCGCTGCTGCGGGTCGGTGCCGAGGACGCAGCGGACGGCGCAATCGACTCCCCGCGCTCGATTAGCGCCAGCACGACGAACGAGGACGGGCGCTTCGCCCTGCCCTTGCTGGGCGGGGCAGCGGTGGGCGATTGCGGCTTGCTGATCCGTGCCCGCGAAGGGAACGTGCAAATGCGGGCTTTTGTCTACCGCGACGACCAAGATCTCAGCGCGGTCAGCGAGGCCGTAGTGCGGCGGATTCTCTCGCACCTCGTGACTCATCCCGGCAGGGACTTGTGCAACTTCTCGGTCGCGGAGTTGGCGGCCCTCACGGACCTCGTCGCCTCCTTGAGCCGCGACCAGTCCGGCATCACCGTCGAAGACCTCAACCGTGTGGTGGAACTGATAGAGGCCCGATCGCCGGCAGTAAACCAGCTGCTGGAAGAAGCAGCTCGGTTTTGACGCCGGCGTTGCTGCCGCTGTTGCCGAAGAAAGCACCCCGGAGGGGCTGCTCGCGCCTCGGGGACTGGCGCCTTTCCGGGGCGGGCGCGACGGCCGCCGGAGGGAAGGCCTTCTCGCAAAGCCTCGCTGCGAAAGGCGTCCTCGTGCAGCAGTAAGCAGGGTGGGAGAAATGTGTCAGCGGATGCCAGGAGGCAGGTACTGGAGCAGCTCCATCGGGTCCGCAGGTTCCGCCACGTCACGCAGCGAAGCCAGGAAATCCGTATGGGAGAACCGCGAAGCTGGCCAGGAACGCACCACGCACCACGCGCCTTGGGGGCCGCGCCGCACCAGCAGGTGGACTTCATTCGCCTCGTTTAACCCGAGAGCGGCCTGCTCGCTCGGCGTCGTGCAAAACAAGACATAGGCCGGGTGCTTCGTGGTCACGAAATGCATTGCGCGTCCCCGGATCGTTGCGGGCCCCGGGCCCGAATGTACCCGGAGGAGTACGTTCCCGTAAGCGGGTGGAGCTTCATCGTGCGGGCAGGCGCGTCGGACACACCCCGAGCTTCGCGTTGCGCACGGCCGGTGAGAAAGCGACGATTTGAATCCCGTCCTCGCCGTCGCGGCCCACCGTTAGAAACCCCCCGTCCATGGTGACCGACGAGGTCCAGTCGAACCGATCGCGCAGGAGGCGTTCGCCTCGGACAAGTTGGCACAAGGCCAGGTCGTACACCGCCTCGGCGGCCGTCCGCCGCCGCAAGGCGAGATTCGCGTCCGTGTCCTCCCGTGCGGCAGCGAGAAGGGGTTCCTGATCGTAAAAGGAGAGGTTGCGGCTGCTCGGCAGCAAGTCCCTCGGCACCAACGCCCAACCTGCCTCACAGGTCAGGGAGTGTGCCAGTGGCTCGCGCAGGATGCCCCATTGGTCTCGCAGCAGGTAGCCCACCTTGTTAAGCAACCGCTGGTCGAACACTGCGGGGAATAATTCGACGATGCGGGCGATCGTCAGCGGCGCGCGGCCGTCGGTATCTAATCGGAAGACGAGCAAATCGCGCCGCTGGCGAGCTCGCTTGAGTGCCTCCGGAGCAAACGGCACCTGCTGCGCCATTTCACGCGCGAGACTGGGAATTTGCTCCAAGTCGGCGCCGAGCGCCCGGGCAATCTCCTCCAGGGCGATAACGTCTCCTGCCAATAGCTCTTTTGCAGTCGCCAGGTCCACCGGTGCGCGTAAGCGAAACCGCCCCGCAGGGTTTTGTCAAGGCTGCCGCCTTTGGAAGCCGCAGATCGCTACCAGCCTGCGATGCGGTCGGGAACTTCCCGGCCCCCGCGGGGATTACCCATTCGGGGCCCGATGCGAGTCGGGTTGCATTTGCAGGCTGCGCGCAGCGTTTCTGTGCTTGCCTTGACAAGCGCGCTATTGCGGGCAATACTCCGCGCCGCTCTGGCACCGGGGCGGGGGAAGCCGCGAGCGCAACGCGCGAGGCGGTGCCCAGAGCGGGGCCGAGGGTTGGTGCCATTGGCGAGTTTGGCGCGTAAGGCCAAGCAAGGGGCCGGTAAGCGAGAGCCGAGGATCGTGCCGAGGCTTGCGGTTCCACTCGTCGCGGCTGCCGTTCTGGTAGGTTCCGTGACGACAGCGGGGATCCCCCCCACACAGCGCACGCAGTTGGGGCCTAGCACGGAGTACGCAGGCGGTACGGGACGCTCCGGAGCGCAAGCCATGGATGTGCGCGACGTGGACTTGGATGGCTTTCCAGATGTGGTTGTGGCCAACAACGAAGCCGAATCGTTGAGCGTCTATTACGGCGTGGGGAACGGACAGTTGGAACCCGCACAGGAACTCGTTGTCGACCCGGACGGACTGGCGTTTCCCGCGGCAGTGCGCATTGCCGATATCGATGGGGACCGCCTGCCGGACTTGGTGGTCGCAGACGATGTGAGCGACGCGTTGGTCGTGCTGCTCCAGCGAGCCGAGCGAAGGGCGTTCGATCGCATCGTGGTTGGCAGCACGCCAGAGGAGCCAGTGGGGCTGGCGGTGGCGGACTTCAACGCAGACGGCGCGCCCGATATCGTGACGGCAAACGCCGGCGCAGACCCTGAGGCTGCGCTCACCGTGTTTTTTCAGTTAGCGACCAGCCGCGGGCAATTCCTGCTCGGACTCAACCTTGCCTCGGCTCCTGCTGACGAGGGGTTTGGAGGCGCGTCGGCAGTGGTAGCCTCGGACTTGGACGGGGACGGGGTTGTCGATCTCGCGGCGGCCAACACCGATGCGGACAGCGTGGGCGTGTTGTTCGGCAGGGGAGATGGAACGTTCGATCCGCCGCTTGGCCTGGTGGCGGGTCGCGCCCCGCTGGCCCTCGCAGTGGCCGACTTTGACATCGATGGGAACCCGGACATCGTCGCGGCGAACGGCTCCGATCTCAACCTCTCTGTGTTTCTGGGGGCTGGTGGGCGGGCCTTTCAGGTCGGCCAGCGATTGGAACTTCCGGGGTTCCCGGAAGCGGTCGTGGCACGGGATTTCAATGCAGACGGCCGGCCCGATGTGGCTGCGGTCAGTGCGACCAGTGAGGTGGAAAGCGAGCTGTTCGTCTTTCGCGGCGATGGTAGAGGTAACTTTCTGGGCACGTGCGAGGGCGGCGAAGCCCCCGGGCAGGACTGTGCCGTGCTACCGGGAGGCAGCAGTTGCGGCGAGGGTGCGTGTGTCCCGGACACCTTCAGCGTGGGCGGAGCCCTTCCTGCAGCCATAGCGGCGGGCGACATGAACCGCGACCGGGCGAACGACATAGCGGTGGCTAATGACGAGAGCGCTGAGGCAGCGCTCTCGATTCTTCTCAACCAGGCACGGGTCACGCGCGGGGACAGCAGCGGGGACGGCTCCGTCGGCGCCGGCGATGTAGACAGCGGAATCGCGGAACTGTTTGACGGGGACGGGTCAAGTGTGATTACGGTGGGGGGCGGAAGCGAGCCTTCGGGCCCCGGTGTGGACGCTAATGGGGACGAGGCTGTCACAGCAGCCGATGTCGTCGGAATTGTTGACGCATTGCGCGAGGCGTGAAATGAAGAGCGAGAAGGAGACTTCCATGATGGCGAAGGGGTTTCGGGTGCTTGCTGGGGCCGCAATGGCTGTCGTGGTATGGTCGCCAGGTAGCTGGGCGCAGCAGCTTGCGGACTGCAATCCCGCGACGGCCAACTGCGTTCAGGTGTCTGTTGGCAGCCCGCAGGGAACTTTCAGACCTGGTGACGTGGTTACCGTGCCGATTCAGTTCACGCAGGGCAGTGACGACGGTCAGACCGGTGGCGTGGATGCGATTGCTGCGGTCGCTTTCAGCCTCGACATTTCCGGACTGGAGCTGGCGAGCTGCACGTTGAACGGTGCGACGTGCGAGACCGCTGGGGAGGATTCGGAACTCCGCAAGCGCGGACTGACCGACTCCATTCGGCCCGGGCCAGCGTTTTCGAACTACGACGTGCGGGTGGAGAATACCTGTTGTGACCCTGGCAGCTCCAAGCCGTGCCTGTGCCCGGGCGCTGGCCAGCAGCGGGCGAGTCACGTCAACATCGTGGCCTTCGGTCCGCGTGTCGAGAACATTCAGCCGGGCATCCAGATCCCCACGTTGCCTAGCGACAAAGTTCTGGACGTCGACCTGAAAGTGAGCAGCGGGACGTCTGGCAATGTCCGCCTCCACGTCTTCAACGAGGTCTCCGACACGGAGGCGACGAAGCCCGCTTTCACCGCCTTCCTGTCCGTCGGAGACACGGAGGCGGTGGACCAGACCGCATGCCGGGGCACGGAGTTCGATACCCCGGACTGCGCGGAGCGAGGCGCAAACACGAGCAAGGTTCACGTTACCGATGGCCAGCTGACTGTAACGGGACCGCCGGCCTGCGTCGGGGATTGCGACGGCGATGGGGAGGTCTCGCTGGGCGAGGTGCAAAGGGCTTTCAATATCTTTCTGGGCACTGCGACACTGGACACTTGCTCGGCAGCTGACGGGAATGGAGATGGCGAGGTGTCGCTCGGCGAGGTGCAGGTCGCTTTTAACAA
>JBBIUR010000206.1:0-7180 GCA_037440145.1 Myxococcales bacterium
AAGCATATAAGCGGGAAGCCCACCTCGAGATAAGGTATCCCGGGCGCAAGCCCCTGAAGGCCCCTCGTAGACTACGAGGTTGATAGGCCGGGTGTGAAAGCGCAGCAATGCGTTGAGCTAACCGGTACTAATCGGCCGTGCGGCTTGACCGCTTTTTTCCGTCGCTGCTCAGCGCGTTTGCACGCGCCGCCTTGCCCGAATGCAATTGTCTCCCTTGCCTGGTGCACGAGGAAGCCCAGTGGTATGAGCAGGCTGGTCTGGATGGTCCGGTGGCAATAGCGGAGGGGAAACACCCGTTCCCATTCCGAACACGGCAGTTAAGCCCTCCAGCGCCGATGGTACTGCACGGTCGCCGTGCGGGAGAGTAGGACGCTGCCGGGCCATCCTTATTGGACAAGCTCAGAGTACCGGCCCGGCTGCCGCCGCCCGCGCCTTCGGCATGGGACCACGCAACCCGCGCGGCGACCCACAACAAGCGTGCCCGCGCACGAGGCGCTCACTTCGAGGACCGGAAACTCGGCTATTTCTCAACGCTCGATTCGAGTGACTAGCTCTCTCCGCTCGAGGAGTGCCGCCGGTGGGAAAGCAGCTCAATGCTTTTGCTCGATCCGCTTTCCGTAGCTCACTTCGCCCTTGTCGACGCGGAGGGAGAACCCACACTCGGGATTCGTGCACACCCAAGCCTTGAATAGCACCGAAGCCCCTTCTTGCCCGTAGTCCGACAACGGAATGAGAACTCCGTTGTTGCACTTCTGACATTTCGGGAACTCCATCACCCCCTCCTTTCCGTCTGCAGCTTCGGCACAGCTGCTCCCCCGCAGGGCGACGAACCATATCCAAACGGGTGCCTCAAATCAAGGCACGCCCCGCCATCCCGCACCCCGGTCCGACGCGCCGCTCACGGCCTCCGCCGGCGGATCAGAACCTCTTGGGTGACGCTCGCAATTTGCCGACCGCTTGCGTCAAAAATGGCACCGATCGAAAGGCCACGCGTGCCAATCAACCCTCTGCACGTGAAATGGTGAAGGTGCCACTCGTCGGCGCGAAAGGGACGATGGAACCACATCGCATGGTCGAGGCTGGCGGTCCAGAAAACGCCTGGCATGCCTTCGGGCAGGCGTTCCGGATGTACCGCAACGACCGCGTCGGTCGGAAGGTCGTCGGAAAGGAATGCCAGCGCACACGCATGCACCGCTGGATCCTCGTCGACTTGCTCCGCCAGCCGCATCCAGCCTGTCACGGGCCCCTGCAGCGCTCTCGGGCTGTACACCCGCCGGTCGATCAGCGGGCTCCACGAATCTCCGGGCAGCTCCGCAGGTGGCGGAATGCTCGGCATCTGCTCGGTCTGCACGTCGACCCACTCTTCGCTGAGGTGGAACGAGGCTGCCAAATTGAGGATGGCACCAACCGACTGCCGGGCGACCACGTGGCGGGTGACAAAGGTACGACCGTTGCGGATCCGGTCCACCTCGAGCCGAATCGGCTCGCGCGCATCTCCGAGCCGTATGAAGTACGCGTGCAGGGAATGGATCCGGTACCGCGGTTCCACAGTCAGTGCGGCTGCGCGCAACGCCTGTGCAAGGATCTGGCCTCCGTAAAGACCGCCCCACGGGTAGCTGGGGCCCGCGCCGACAAAGGTGTCGGGTCCGTGCGGCTCCAGCCGCATCATATCCGCGAAGGTCATTTTCTTCCTTCTTGGGCGCTGCCTCCGCGGAAACCTAGCAGGGTGGGTGGCCCGTGCAAAGACGCGGAGCGAAGTTGGGCCGAAGCCGGCGCACCCCCCGCTTGCCGCTAGGTCTATGCGCGATGGCCCGCGATTTCCAGTTTTCGGAAGGAGTTCACTGGCCACCCGCGCACCAGGTCTGTACCAGACGGGTTGTATGGGCGCGGGCGGACGGGCCACTGCACAGTCGCCCAAGCGGAAGCACGCCAGGTTCGGCAGTGCGCGGGCGTCGGCAGCGTGCTCTCTGGGGAAGCGCAGTCCAATACGCACGAGCCCGGAAGGTGTGATTGGGCCGACCCGCTGGCAGACTTCCGCTTCGCCCGCTGGATGCTGCCAGCCAGGCGGTCGCGCGTTCTTTGTGACCGTCTCTCGCGGCCAGAGTCGTTCCCAAAGAGCAGGTTGTTTCCTCTTGGGCGGAGCCGGCCGGTCTCGACGGAATTGGCCGGTGCTTCGCGTGAAACAAAACCGTGGTGTTGGAACGGTGAGACGCTTCGTCCCGATGGCGTCCTTTTATGACCCTGAAGCGGACGGGTCAGCTCGCAGCACCAGGGGCCGCGGGGTCCATGGGCCGCCCCAACTTTGTGCATCCCTTGACAGCGGTGACGAGACCAAACCGCTCGCCCGTCTTGACATTGAGAGCCGGGGGAATTTTGCTCTTTTCCCGCGGCGGTGCCCGTACCGGGTGTGTGTTCATGCCCCCGCCAGGAATCGAACCTGGACTACAGGTTCCGGAGACCTGTGTGATATCCTTTTCACCACGGGGGCTTGCCGGTTCGGCTACCATACGCCGATGGGTGCGTCAACGCAGCGCGGCGCACGGGTTTTTGCGGCCGCTCCATTGGCGTGTTTGACCCGAGCGCGTACAACAGCCGCCGCAGGACAGCCACCATCTGCTGGTGGAGGAACGGATTTGCAGCGAGGGTCTGCCCGCCGGATAGTCGGTGAGGCCTGCCGAGAAAGTCCGACAGGCATCCGCCAGCTTCCTGGACGATCAGGCCCCCGGCCGCCGTATCCCAGGGCTTCAGGTACCACTCCCAAAACCCGTCCAGCCGCCCGCAGGCTACGTAGCAGAGGTCCAGCGCCGCTGAGCCGGTGCGGCGAAACCCGCGACTGCGCTCGAGGAAAGCCCGCACAAAGGTGAGGTAAAAATCCGCCTTTTTGCGGCAATCGTACGGGAAACCGCTGCCGAGCAGAGCATCGCGGAGATTTCTGGTTGCCGAGACGCGGATCCGGCGGCCGTTGAGCCACGCGCCCCGGCCCCGAACCCCCGCGAAGAGCTCCCGGCGCAGCGGGTCGTAGACAACGCCGAGTTCGACCTGTTCGGCTTTGCGCAAAGCGATGGACACGGCAACGTGCGGAAACCCGTGCACCCAGTTTGTGGTCCCGTCTAGCGGGTCGACGATCCACTCCAATTCCGGCCGCAGGAACCGGCGGCCGCGTCGCTCCTCTGCGAGGATCGCATGGCCTGGAAATGCACGCCGCAGTCTTTTCAGGATCAGGGTTTCGGATGCTCGGTCGGCATCGGTGACCAAGTCGATCGCAGACGATTTGCAAGACACCTTGCGCGGGCGATTCCAGCGGCGGCGCAAGAGCTGGCCTGCTTCGCGCGCGATGCGGCGGGCGACCTGCAAGGTTTCTTCCATTCCATCGGCACGTGCCATAGGAATCGGGGAGGTGCAATCGTCGGGATCGGAAAAAACGGGCAGCGTGCTGGCACCGGCAAAGGTGAATCTTTACCTGCGCGTGCTGCGCAGGAGGCCGGACGGATACCATGATATCGAGTCGCTCGTGCTGCCGATCAGCTTGCGGGACCGAATCCGCATTCGCTGTGGGCCGGGGCGCGGCATCGCGATTTCCTGTTCGGACCCGTCCATCCCAACAGGCAGAGGAAGCCTCGTTTGGAGAGCGGCTGCGCTGGCCTTGCGGTGCGCGCGCAAGGATTTTGTCCGAGTGGAGATCGCGTTGCGGAAGGAGATCCCTGTGGCCGCGGGGCTCGGTGGCGGAAGCAGCGATGCGGCGGCAGTCCTGCGCGGTGTGGCCTCCTTGTTGGGCGCCGAGGTACCGGTGGCCCGCTTGGCGAGAGCTGCGCGGGCGATCGGAGCGGATGTTCCGTTCTTCGTGTACAGCCAACCTGCCCGGATCCGGGGGATAGGGGATCGGGTCGAAGTTATCGCGGGGCTGCCGCGCTTGTGGATGGTAGTGCTGTGGCCACGGGTCCCGATCTCCGCGCGGTGGGCATACACCGGGTGGGACCGCATCCGGCAGAGGGGCAGGAGCGGCTCGTTGACAAAGAAAGCCGCCATTTCTATGATCCGGTCGCTCGGGGAGGGGCGTGAGCTGCCAGCGGACGCGCTGGGGAACGACCTCGAGCCAGTCGTTCTGGCTGCACATCCCGAGCTCAGTCTTTACAGGGAGGCCCTTTTGGAGAAAGGGGCGAAAGCGGCCCTGATGTCGGGAAGCGGGTCGGCGTTTTTCGGCTTGTACGCGGCGCGTGCAGAGGCGGAGCGGGCGGCGCGGAGCCTGCGGGCGAGGGGTTACTGGGCCCGGGCGGTGCACACGATCGGATGAGGCGCAAAGGCGGATTCGCGAGAGGATCGAGATTGCTGATGGGCGGTCGCCAAGCGGTAAGGCACCGGACTTTGGATCCGGTATTCGAAGGTTCGAATCCTTCCCGCCCAGTCCGCCCCTGCCGCGGATGAGCGTGATCCTGGTGAGAGTAGGGGAAAAACCGTGAGGGACGAAATCCAAGTGTTCTCGGGAAATTCGAACCCGAAGCTTGCAGAGGCGGTGTGCCGCTACCTCGGCGTGCGCCTGGGAAGTGCAGAGGTGCGGCGCTTTAGCGACGGGGAAGTCAGCGTGCGGATTGCGGATAACGTGCGCGGCGGCGACGTGTTCGTCGTGCAATCGACGTGTACGCCGGTGAACGACAATCTGATGGAACTTCTCCTGATGCTGGACGCGTTTCGCCGGGCCTCGGCCTCGCGGATTACAGCGGTGATCCCCTATTTCGGATATGCGCGGCAGGACCGGAAGGTGGACCCCCGCGTTCCCATCAGCGCCAAGCTTGTGGCCGATCTGATCACGGCGGCGGGCGCGTCGCGAGTGCTCACCGTGGACCTGCACGCTGGGCAAATCCAAGGGTTTTTCAATATTCCCGTCGACAATCTGTTCGCAACCCCGGTGCTCCTGGGATACGCGAAGCAGCGGCTGCGGGCTGACTCGTTGTGCATTGTCTCGCCGGATCCCGGAGGGGTGGAGCGGGCGCGGGCGTTTGCCAAGCGGCTGAATGCGGGCCTTGCGGTGATCGACAAGCGCCGGCAGAGGGCCAACGAAGTAGCAGAAATGCGCGTCGTGGGGGAAGTAGCCGGGCGAGTGGCGGTGATCGTGGACGACATCGTCGATACCGCCGGTACGCTGGCTGCCGCGGCTGCCGCGCTGCGCGATGCCGGGGCCACGGAGATCTTCGCTTGCTGCACCCACCCCGTGCTTTCCGGGCCTGCCGTCCAGCGCATCAACGAGTCGGCCCTCGCCGAGGTCGTTGTCACGGACAGCATCCCGCTGCCCCGGGGCGGAGAGGAATGCAGCAAGCTTCGAGTGCTTTCCATTGCCCGCTTGCTGGGCGAGGCGATTCGGCGCACGCACAACGAGGAGTCGATCAGTTCCCTCTTCATCTGACGGAGGAGGCGAGTAGCGCGATGGAAACCGTTGAGATCGGAGCCGAGCTGCGTGACCGTACCGGCAAGGGTCCCAGCCGCAGACTGCGGGCAGCGGGCCGTATTCCCGCCACCTTTTACGGGCCGCACCAGCCCGCGCTTTCGATTCACGTCGACGCTCGCGAGTTTGCCGCGAAGGTGTTGGCCCTGGAGGGATCGCATCTGATTCGCCTGCGATCGAGTGCCCCGGAGCTTTCCGGTCGGGTGGTACTGGTGCGGGACGCGATGCGCCACCCGGTTACAGGCCGCCTGTTGCACGCCGACCTTTACGAAGTGGACCTAACGAAAAGGGTTACCGTCCAGGTGCCCTTGCACTTTGTCGGAAAAGCCGCCGGCGTCGTGGCGGGCGGCATTCTGCAGCCGATCGCGCGTGAGGTTGAGGTCGAGTGCTTGCCGACCGACATTCCCGAGTTCCTTACCGTAGATGTCACGCCGCTCGGAATCCACGATGCGATCCACGTCTCGCAGCTGACGACTCCGCCCGGCGTCCGCGTCCGCTACGATACCGATTACACTGTTGTGACGGTCCTGCCGCCCACGGTCGAAGAAGTGGCCGTCGAGGCCGCTGCGGAAGCTCCGACCGAGGCGGTAGCAGCTCCCGAGGCGGAGGCTGCGAAGCCCGAGGCATCTAAGGCGGAGCCCGAGTGACGTTCGATGTGGGTCGTGGTGGGGCTCGGGAACCCCGGCGAGCGGTACGCGGAAACGCGCCACAACGTGGGATTCATGGTGGTCGAAACGGTGGCTCGCCGGTGGGCGATCCCATGGGCACCGCCGCGGCGGGGAACGCGGCTGGCTCGTGGGCGTGTCCAAGGGCGCGCGGTGGTTCTGGTGGAACCCTGGGAATTCATGAACTGTTCGGGAACGTCATTGGCCCGGCTCTCGCGGGAGATCGAGATGCGCTCGGAGGCATTGCTCGTGATCCATGACGACCTGGATTTGGTTCTGGGACGAGTTGCAGTGAAACACGGAGGAGGAGCTGGCGGACACCGAGGGCTCGAGTCGGTGATCGACTGGGCGGGCCCGGAGTTTGCCCGGATCCGCATTGGCATCGGTCGGCCACCGGGAGATCGGGATCCAGCGGAGTACGTGCTCGAGCCATTTGCTCCCGAGGAATGGGAGATTGTCCGCGCTGCAATCGAGCGGGCAGCCGATGCTGTCGAAGCGGTAGTGACCGAGGGAGTCGAGAGGGCCCGGAACAAATTCAATGACCGGCGGCTTGCATCGCTGCGTCAACCGGCCGGTTCTTGAGGGAGGTAGGATGTATCCGTACGAGACCCTGTTTATTGCCCGCACGGAGTTGCCCGAGGCACATCTCCGGGAGACGGTCGACCGCGCGAGAAAGCTGCTCGAAGGCCTGGGCGCGTCGATCTCGGACGTCGACGAATGGGGAGTGCGGGAATTGGCGTACCCCATCATGAAGCAGCGACGGGGATACTATGTCCTGTTCCAGTACGAGGCGAAACCGGAAGCGGTTTGGGAGTTCGAGCGAAACCTGAAAATCGCGGAGGAAATTTTGCGATTCATCACTGTGCGCCGGCGGTTATCGAAGGCCGCCAAGAAACGCGCTGAGCGCAAGACACGCGCCGGACGGGCGGTTCCAGAAAAAGCGAGTGCCGCCGGGGCGCTCGCGGAGGGCTAGAGGGGAGCAAAAATGGCCAGCGGCAAGGGGAAAACGGCAGCCAGGGGGGAGGAGCGGAGCGCGTTCCGGCGGCGTGGACCGGGGCGCCGGAAAGTGTGCCGCTTC
>JBBIUR010000207.1:0-7094 GCA_037440145.1 Myxococcales bacterium
ATATCGAAGGCGAAGAGTTGGGCCGCAACCGCGACCTCGAACTCGCCATTGTCGCCGACTGCCGCGAGGCGCTCCGCTGCCTGATCGCTGCCGCCGCGGGGCGCCAGTGGCCGGACCGAGCTGCATGGCAGCAGTTGGTGCGCGAGATCCGCGACTTCCCGCTCCGGATGTACGCCGAAGCTCTCCAAAAAGACGAGCCACCCGTGCACCCGTTCCGCTTTGCTGTCGAAATCGTCCGCGCGGCAGGGCCAGAAGCCATCGTCATCGCCGACGGCGGCGAAACGTCGAACTGGATGGAATTCGCCGCCTCGGCCCGGGGCGGCGGCCGCTGGTTGTCGCACGGCTACTTGGGATGTCTTGGTACCGGATTGCCGTTCGCCATTGCTGCGAAGGTAGCGCATCCCGAGCGCCCTGTCGTCTGCGCCATTGGCGACGGTTCGGTGGGCCTCAACTTCGCCGAATTCGACACCATGGTGCGGCATCAGCTACCGATTGTCGTGGTCGTCAACAACGACCGCCAGTGGGGCATGTCGGCCCACGGCCAAGACCTCCTGTACGGCGCCGGCCGCCGCGTCGTGACCGACCTCGCCCCGACGCGCTACGACCTCGCCGCTGCCGGTTTCGGCTGCCATGCGGAGCTCGTCGAACACCCGCGAGATTTGGCCCCTGCGCTACGCCGGGCCCTTTCGTCCGGACGCCCTGCGTGCGTGAACGTAATGACCGATCCCAGCGTGATCGCACCGGTGACCCTGGCAATGGTCGGCGCCGCCAAGAGCGGGTCGGGCGATCTCTGGACCGCAGCAGCGAGCCCGGAAGGCGTCGCGGAGAAGATGAAGATATCGATGCCGTACTACGGCGACTTGGAAGGGAGCTAGAACCGGCTCGGCGCCGGACCCCCGCCGTGGCACCCGGCACGGCGCGCGCCAGCTCAGGTCCGAGCGCCGCGAGCGCGCCGGATTCCGGCAACTACCGGAATGTGGCGCAAGCGGGTCACGTCGACGAGCCCGCGATCCGTGATGCGCAGCTCGGGGATCACCGGAAGGGCGAGGAAAGAAAGCGCCATGAACGGGTCCGCCATGCTGCACCCTAGCGCCCGCGCCGCCTCCAGCAGCCGCTCCATCGCAGAGGCCACGGCTTCGTATGGCTCCTCGGCCATCAAACCCGCGACGGGCAAGGCCACGCTGGCCACAGCCTCGCGGTTCCGCACAGCCACCATCCCACCGCCCATGCGCTCGAGGGCACGAACCGCCGCCCACATATCCCCGTCATCTGCCCCGACGACGATGACGTTGTGAGAATCGTGCGCGACCGTGGAAGCTAGGGCTCCGGCTTGGAATCCGAACCCGCGCACGAAACCCACGCCGACGTTTCCCGTCGCCCGGTGGCGCTCGACTACCGCAACTTTGCCAATGTCGCGCGCGGGATCCGCAAGTGCCCGCCCCGCGTGCACTCGCAGCGGGAGCACCAGCGCCCGCGTCGCTAGCTGATCGGGCACCAAGCCGATCACCCAGCCAGAGTCCCCTTCCGCCGCGGGCACGTCGAGTGCACCGATCCGCTCCCACCCGATGTGCATCGCCTCGCGCGGGGGCCGAGGGCTCGCCGGCAAATCAGCAACGAGCCGGCCGTCGCGTGCGACCAAGCGGCCGCCCTTCCACACCGCGCGGACGCGGAAGTCCTTGAGGTCCTCCAAAACGACGAGGTCCGCGCGATAGCCGGGCGCGATGGCGCCGCGGTCGCGCCAGCCGAAGTACTGTGCCGGGTTCAGCGTGACGAGTTGCAGGGCGGTCACAGGCGACAGCCCGAGTGCCACCGCTCTTCGCAGCAGGGAATCCATGTGCCCCTGCGCAGCCAGATCGGTCGGATGGCGATCGTCCGATACGATCCCGAACCGCGAGGCGTTCTGCCGGGAGACCAAAGGCAAGAGCGCGTCGAGATTCTTGGCCACGCTGCCCTCGCGGATGAACACGTACATCCCCTTGCGCAGCTTCTCTCGCGCCTCCGCGACGGCGGTGCACTCGTGGTCCGACCAAATTCCCGCGGCGATGTACGCGTTCAGCGCGCGGCCGCGCAGGCCGGGCGCGTGCCCGTCAACCCGTTTCTCGCTGGCCAGGGCCAGTTTCTCCAGGACGGCCGCTTCCCCATCGACGACGCCAGCGTAGTGCATCACTTCTGCCAGGCCGAGTACACGCGGATGGGAAATCCACGGCTCCAGATCTTCGGCGTCGAGCCGCGCCGCGGGGGTTTCCAGGGACGTTGGCGGAACGCAGGAGGGCAACATCAAGAAGACATCGAGCGGCAGCCCCTCCGTCGCGGCCAACATGTAGGCGATGCCGTCGGCGCCCAGCACGTTGGCGATCTCGTGCGGGTCCGCAACGACCGTGGTCGTTCCCCTCGGGACAACCGCCCGCGCGAACTCGCGCGGCACGAGCATGGTAGACTCGATGTGAATGTGCGCGTCGACGAACCCAGGGGCGACAAACAAGCCGCGAGCATCGAACTCCTCGCGCGCCGCGTAGTCCCCGATTCCCACCACTCGCCCCGCGGCAATCGCCACGTCGGCCGCGTACGTCTCTCCCGTCAGGACATTGACGACCTTCCCCCCGCGGACCACCAGATCCGCGGGCTCGTCCCCCCGCGCTACGGCGACCACGCGCTGCAGTGCCGCCGTGCGGTCCGCTTCTCCTTTCGGCATCCGGCCGGTCATTCTTGCGTCTCGGGCTCGATGGCCGCGATGTACGGCAGCGCTCTGCCTTCGCCGCCTTTGTCCAAGCCGTAGCCAATGATCCAAACATCCGGGACTTGAAAACCGACGTAGTCCGCCTGCAGGTCGATCGCCCGGCGGGAGGGCTTGTCCAGCAGGACACAGCTCCGCAACCAGGCAGGCCCTTGCGCCTGCACGAAATCCTTCACCGCACGCAGAGTGAAGCCGGAGTCCAGAATATCGTCTACCAGGAGCACCACCTCGCCCGCCACATTGACTGCGAGTCCCTTGTGGATCTGCACTGCGCCCGTCGACTCCGTCGCCGCGCCGTAATGCGCCACCGCCATGAAATCCACGCGTGGCTCGACTTGCTTGCGCGCTAGCGCACGCACCAGATCGGCCAGAAAGACAAAACTCCCCGTCAGCAGCCCAATGAGCAGCGGCCGCGCCGAGGGAAGATCGCGGGCGAGCTGATCGGCGAGCTCGAGCACGCGGCTCGCAATTTCCTTCTCGCTGTAGAGGACGCGATGCCGCAGCATGGCCGTGTCGCCCTCAGAATAGCAGTGAGCCGAAGAAAATGGCACGCAGCTCCTGGCGCCGCCTTTTTACGACCCCGCCGCGCGCTGGCACAGACCGCTCGCGTTGCGAATCGCGCCCACGAGTTCCCCGGCCGTGACTCGCGCGTTTCCGTCCCCGTCCAGCCGGAGGCATTCGAGGAGGCGCGGCGAGTCGAAAAGGAGCTTCCATGCCCTCGAAAGCTCGGCAGCCTCGACGCGCTGGTTCCGGTCGCAATCTCCGACGAGGCAGCGGAGAACCGCCGTTGCCCGCCCCAGCCGCGCCGCCGTTTCCGCGCGCTCGTACGCGCTGAGATCGTCCCGCTCCAGGAGCCGCCGCGCTTGATCTGCCGCTGCCTCCCAGTCCCCGAGTGCCCAGTAGTTGTCGAACAGGAGCACGCGCGCGCGTTTGGCGACCGGACCCGCCGGGTCCCGGGCCACCACCTCCAGAGCCCGCTCGATCACGGTCTCCCGCTCGGCTGCACCGCGAGCCGCTCGATACGCGGCAAGCACCTCGCCCTCGCCGGGCCCGGGTGGCTCGATTCTAAATGGCACCCGCGGCGAACGAGCACTCGTGGTCCCATCCTCGTACCGCGCCGCAAGCCAGTAAGAGCCCGGCAGCAGGTCGGGGTAGATCACAGTCACGTCGTACTCCGCTCGCGCGCTGGCACCGGGCTCGAGAACCGAGAGCGCACCGTCTTCGCCCGGGCCCGACCACTTCACGCCGCTGGGCACGGCGCCGCCCTCGCCCTGCACGTCGAATGCGAGAACCCTGCTGAAAGGCGTTGGCGGGATCCAGACCGCGGCTGGTTCCGCGCCGCTGTTGCGCCATACAAGAGTCGCCGTGATGGTCCGCCCCTCCGGGAACACCTCGGCGGGCAACTGCACCTCCAGGAGGAGGCTTGCGCCGGCGCGCGGTAGCTGCGCGCTCAGGGACAGCCAAGCCCCGAGCGCCGCGATCCAGATCCGAGCATTGATGCCGGCTGTCACCTGCGTACTCCGAACTCGCCAGCCAAGGCATCGGCGCTGCCCCGGAACTCGTGCCAGTATCCCTCCCCGAGCGCAGCTCCGCGGCACAGGGGCTCGGCCATGATATTCTCCCCGGTGCCGTCACACGTGCGGGAAGCGCCAAGCGAATCCTCGAGTCCCACGGCGTGACCCAGCTCGTGGAAGAACATTCGCGCAATGACGTCGTCCGGATCCGTAAAATTCGCGACCTCTGCCCCTCGGGGGTGAGCGGCAGCGCTTGTCCCCTCGGTGCCCCGCGTCACACCGGTGAAACCCTCGCCGGTTACCCCCTTGTACGAGATTCGCTCGCCTTCGATTCGCGTCTGCCCCGATGGGCGGTACCGACGCGCGCCTGCGGCGGGCAGAAACGCATCCTCGGGGCCCACCGCCTCCGCTAGTTCTGCGCCGCTTCCCCGGATCGCCTCGACATAGACCTTGCCGCAAACGTGGATTGCCGGCACCCACGGCTCGTCCACGGCGAAGCTCTCGCCCCACACGCCCGCAGCGAGAGGCATCCCGCCGTCTTCGATCTTCACCGCGCGCTGGTCGGCGATGTGAGCGGTCCCATAGCGGAAATTGATGCGGCGATCTTCGTCCCACTCGCCCTTGGCGATGAAGTGCAGCGGCGCGCCGAGGAGTTCCGCGCCGAGGCTCCCAGCCTGGATGCCGTCGATATCGCGCACGAAGACGTCCTTGCGCGTGGGATCGGTGCGGATATGCGCCCCGGCCACGAAGAAGCCCCGGTACTCTTCGTACCGCGAGAGCCCATCGCCGAGGGTACCGTTCCCAGAGGGCGTGTCATCCGTATCGTCGGTCGCCGCACCGGAGCCAAAGGGCCACGCATCCGCGATGTGGTTCCCGTCGCGGTCCAGAGGCAGCGAAACGCGCACGGCCGCGCCGCAAGCGCGTGCCTCGATCGCGCCATAAGCGCCGAAGTCCAGCGCTCTCGTGACAATCGTGGCCCTGCGCACGGCCACCGCGGTGCGGGCCGTGCTCGGCGAAATCACCTGCACCGCGGCATCCACTTGGTCGCGCTGCCGAAACTCCAGGTCCGGGCCCAAACCGGTGCCGTGGTTGAGGGCATCGCCAGGCTCGCGAGACGCCTCGACAAGCTCGAACTCCACGACCGCGCGCGCCGAGTCAGGGGACACGGCAGCCGTGTGAGAAACGGTGTTGGAGTTCTCGGGCAACCATCCTGCGGGCGTGTCGGAAAGACTCAACGTGCACTCGCCCTGCACCAGCCACTGCTCGCCTGGTGCTCCCCCCGCAGCGGTCGACCCGCCATGTGCGGCTGGCTCGTAGCGAGTCGCGCGCGCTGCACGCGCACTGCCGGCCGGATCAAGATGGGCAGCAGCCAGCGTAAGAGGCGCGTCTTTGGGAGATTCCACAGATGACAAGGCTACCAGAGCTGCGGCCGGTGCCAGCACACGCGCACGGACTGGCAGCAGCCGCCCTTTCCTTGCGAGTCTGCGCGCGGCATCCCGAAACATTGGCGCCAATCTACACTCCGGCGCTAGGGATTGGAAAAGCCGCCCCGGGCCGAGGGGCAGAGTTCCGGTCCAGGCAATGGAGCCTGCCAGGGAGCTCGAAAGAGATCGGTCTTTGCGAACCGCCCTCCTCGTGCCCCTGTTTTTACCCCGCAGCCGTGTGCTAAGCGAAACGCGCAGATGCAAGAAGAGAGCGCTCCGGCAATGGTCTCGGGCGCAGCGGGCCCAGTTGCCCAAGCAGCAGAAGCGAACTGGGCCCGCTACCGGCCCGGGCAAAGCCGCGGCCACTACGAGAGCTTCTTCCTGCGCGGCAATCATCCCGAGCGGCCACTGGCGTTCTGGATTCGCTACACGATGTTCAGTCCCGAAGGGAACCCAGAGCGCGCCCTGGGGGAGCTATGGGCAGTGTACTTCGACGGCGAAACGAATCGGCACGCCGCCGTGAAAAGCGAAGTGCCGTTCGCCGAATGTTCATTCGGCAGGCGGGAGTTTGCCGTTCGGATTGCGGCGTCCCGCCTCGAGCCCGGGCGCGCAACTGGGCGGGCGGAGGGCGGCGGGCATGAAATCGACTGGGACCTCGGCTTCGACGGGCTGGGGAAGCCGGTGTTGCTGCTGCCGCGCCGGCTGTACGAAGCGAAACTGCCGCGAGCAAAGAGCTTGGTGCCTGTGCCAGTGGCGCGCTTTTCCGGGCGCTTGCGGGTCGACGGCAAAACCATCGACGTGGAGGACTGGTTAGGGAGCCAGAACCACAACTGGGGATCCCGGCACACCGACCGGTACGCCTGGGGCCAGGTAGTCGCCTTCGAAACGCACCCGGACAGCTTCCTCGAGGTGGCCACGGCGCGCCTGAAGTTCGGACCGATTTGGAGTCCGTTTCTGACCGTTCTCGTGCTCCGGCACTGCGGCCAAGAATTCCGCGCCAACTCCCTGTGCGACGCGTTGCGCGCGCGCGCTTCGCTCCGGTACTTTGCGTGGGACTTCGATTGCCGCACGCGCTCCTTCCGCATCGCAGGCAAGATACACGCTCCCCGCGAAGCCTTCGTGGGGCTGCGCTACGCGAACCCTCCCGGGGGCTTCAAGCAATGCCTGAACACCAAACTCGCCGCGTGCAGGGTCGAGCTGACCGACCTGCGCACACAGCCGCCGGCTTGTACCATCCTCTCTACCGCGCACCGCGCAGCTTTCGAAATCCTTACCGACAACGACCGGCACGGGATCCCCATGCGCGCCTGACAGCGCGAACATTGGTGCGCAGCCTTCGTCGATCCCCGCGCGCGCGGGGGAGACGATGTTGCCCTCCTCTCAATGCACCGGCCCCGCGGTCGATCCCCGCGCGCGGGGGGA
>JBBIUR010000208.1:0-601 GCA_037440145.1 Myxococcales bacterium
CCCAGGTCACCATCGGGGCAATCTCCTCCCCTGCGAAACGCACGCTATCGGCGTAACGGCCGTCCGGATCCGATGCCATCGATTTCCACCAAGTCACGGCCCGATCGAATGCCTCGCCCCGAGGGGCGAAAGGGCGCCCTCGCAGGTATTCGAACGTCACCTCGTCCGGGTTCACATAGCCCAGCCGGGCCCCGCCCTCGATGCTCATGTTGCAGACGGTCATTCGCTCCTCCATGCCCATGCGCTCGATAACCGAACCGCCGTACTCGTACGCGTACCCGACACCGCCTTTCACTCCGAGCCGGCGGATGATGTGGAGAATCACGTCCTTGGCATACACCCCCGGGCCAAGCTGCCCGTCGACGGCGATCCGCCGTACCTTCGGCCGGTGCATGGCGAGGCATTGCGTTGCCAGGACGTCCCGCACTTGCGTCGTCCCGATGCCGAACGCCACCGCACCGAAAGCCCCGTGCGTGCTCGTGTGGCTGTCGCCGCAGGCGATAGTCATGCCCGGCTGGGTCAGGCCCAGCTCGGGCCCGATCACGTGCACGATGCCCTGCTGGCCTGAATCGGGCGCGAGAAAGCGGATGCCGAACTCGCG
>JBBIUR010000208.1:622-7072 GCA_037440145.1 Myxococcales bacterium
CCGCCTCGTCATCGCGGAACGGCCGCGCGCGCGTATCCGTGGGCACGATGTGGTCCGCGGTGGCGATCGTCCGCTCCGGGAAGAGCACCCGCAACCCCTCCTCCCGAAGCATTTGGAACGCTTGGGGACTGGTCACCTCGTGAATGAGATGCAAGCCGACGAAAAGCTGTGTCTGTCCCGAGGGCAGCTCCCGCACCGCGTGTGCCTCCCACACCTTGTCCAAAAGAGTTTTGCCCATGCGCGGCCCCTTTACCCCAAACATAGCGCGCCGCCGCCTTCAGCGCGACCCGGCCGGCCCGCAAAAAGCGCCAGCCCCGCTCCCTTGGAGGAGCTTTCTCCGGCGGCTGGCTTGAACCGGCCGCTGCGGGAGCGTAGGCTTCTGCAAACGCGAGGTAAGGCAATGACCCAACTCGAGGCCGCGCGCCGGGGCTTGATCACACCGGAAATGCGGCGGGTTGCCGTGCGCGAAAACACGACCCCGGAATTCATTCGCGACGAGGTGGCTCGGGGCCGCATGGTGATCCCCGCGAACAAGCGGCATCTTGCCGGAAGCAGCGGCCAGCCGCCTTCGGCGGCAAACCGCGACCTGGAGTACCCGAACGAGGCGGTCGGGCACCCGGGAAGCCGGGCGCCTGCCCTGTACTGGGTGAACCAGACCGTCGCCCAGCGCTGGAAGACTATCAGCGACCCGGCGGCGCTGCGCGGCGAGCGAGCCCCGAAGCGGCTCGACCCCGTTGGAATCGGCCGCATGATCACCACGAAAATCAACGCCAACATCGGCGCCTCCCCGGTTCGGAGCAGCACCTGGGAAGAAGTCGAGAAGCTATTGTGGGCGCAGAAGTACGGCGCCGACACCGTGATGGACCTCTCCACCGGCGGCGACCTGGAAGAGTGCCGCCAGGCAATCATCGACAACAGCACCGTGCCCATCGGCACGGTGCCGATCTACAGCATGGTGATCGGCCGCCCCATCGAGGAACTCACCTACGATGGGATCCTGAAGGAAATCGAGCGCCAGGCGCAGCAAGGGGTCGATTACTTCACCATCCACGCCGGGATTCTCAAGGAACACCTTCCCCTGATCCGCAATCGAGTGACCGGCATTGTGTCGCGCGGCGGTTCCCTGCTTGCCAAGTGGATGCTCTACCACAACCGCCAGAACCCGCTGTACGAAATGTTCGACGAAATCAGCGCGATCATGCGGGAGTACGATGTCACGTACTCCCTCGGCGACGGGCTGCGGCCGGGCTGTCTCGCCGACGCTTCCGACCCGGCCCAGCTCGCGGAGCTGCACACCTTGGGAGAGCTCGTGCACCGAGCGCGGGATACTGGGGTTCAAGCGATGGTCGAAGGCCCCGGGCACATTCCGCTCGACCAGATTGCCTTCAACATGCAGATCGAGCAGCGCATCTGCGACGATGCCCCATTCTACGTCCTGGGCCCGCTCGTGACCGATGTCTTCCCCGGATACGACCACATCACGAGCGCCATCGGGGCCGCGGAGGCGGCGCGCGCGGGCGCGGCGATGCTCTGCTACGTAACGCCGAAAGAGCACGTGGGCCTGCCCCGCCTCGAAGATGTGAAGGCCGGCTGCATCGCGTACAAGATCGCGGCCCATGCGGGCGACATTGCGCGGGGAATCCCGGCCGCTCGGCAGTGGGATGACGACCTTTCCAAAGCGCGGGCAGCGCTGAACTGGCCCAAACAGTTCGAGCTCGCGTTCGATGGCGAGACGGCTCGCGCGCTCCACGACGAAGACCTGAGCGTCGACACCGATTTCTGCGCCATGTGCGGACACGACTGGTGCAGCATGCGGATCTCCAAGGAAATCGAGGTCTTCGCGAGCGGCAAGGACCCAAGCTTCCAGCCCGCACGGCGCGCCATGCCGAGCCCGGGCGTGAGCGAGGAAGGGCGAGCGCTGCTGCGGCGCCGCGCGCGCGCTCTGCCCATCGTCGGCGGCAAGCACGCTTGCCACAGCGATCTCGTGCCCGAAGCGGACGAAGCAAAGCAGTTGCAGGAAGCAGCCTTGCAGCGCTGAAGCCCAGCCTGGGGGCGCTCGGGGCGGCACGCCCGCGCCCCGCCGTTGACTGGCGCTGGGGTTTCTGTGGAGTATCGGAAACCGACGATGGACCGCGCCAACAAGAAACCCGGCCCTCCAGTAACCGAAGCCCCTGGTGAGAGCACCGATTTCATCCGCACCGCGATCCGCGAGGACCTGAAATCAGGCCGCTTTGCCAGGGTCGCCACGCGTTTTCCGCCAGAGCCGAACGGATACCTCCACATCGGCCACGCCAAGGCCATTTGCCTCAACTTCGGCGTCGCGGCCGAGTTCGGCGGCACGTGCAACTTGCGCCTGGACGACACCAACCCCACCAAGGAAGATCCCGAGTACGTCGAAGCGATCCAGCGAGACGTGCGCTGGCTGGGATTCGACTGGGGCGATCGCCTCTACCACGCATCGGATTACTTCGACCAGCTCTACGAGTACGCCGTCCAGCTCATCAAAGCGGGGAAGGCATACGTGTGCAGCTTGAGCCAGGAAGAGATCCGGAAATACCGCGGCACGCTGACCGAGCCCGGCAAGGAGAGCCCGTACCGGAACCGATCGGTGGAGGAAAACCTGGATCTCTTCGCTCGCATGCGGGCCGGGGAGTTTCCGGACGGAGCACACGTGTTGCGGGCGAAGATCGATATGGCCTCGCCCAACCTCAACATGCGCGATCCTACAATTTACCGGATCCGCCGCGTCCCCCATCACCGCACGGGCGATCGCTGGTGCATCTATCCCATGTACGACTTCGCCCACTGCCTGTCCGACTCCATCGAGGGAATCACCCATTCGCTCTGCACTCTCGAATTCGAGGACCACCGGCCGCTCTACGATTGGTTCCTGGACCAGCTCGGGGTTCACCACCCTCGCCAGATCGAATTTGCCCGCCTGAACCTCACGTACACCGTGCTGAGCAAGCGGAAGCTCGCGGCACTGGTGGAAGGCGGTCACGTCCGCGGCTGGGACGACCCCCGGATGCCGACGATCGCCGGCATGCGGCGCCGAGGCTATCCACCCGAAGCAATTCGCCGTTTCTGCGAGATGATCGGGGTCGCAAAGCGGGATAGTCGCGTCGACCTCGCGATGCTCGAACACTGCGTGCGCGAGCATCTGAACCGATACGCGCCCCGCGCGATGGCGGTGTTACGGCCCTTGCGGGTCGTCATCGTCAACTACCCGGAGGGGCAGGTCGAAGACTTGGAGGCCATCAACAATCCCGAAGACCCGAGCATGGGAACGCGGAAGGTCCCTTTCTCTCGCGTGCTCTACGTCGAGCAGGACGACTTCAGGGAGAACCCTCCGCCGAAATACTTTCGCCTCGCACCCGGGACGGAAGTTCGCCTCCGTTACGCCTGCTACATCCGGTGCGTCGACGTGATCAAAGATCCTGCGACGGGCCGGCCCGTCGAGCTGCGCTGCACGTACGACCCCGAGACACGCGGAGGCTGGTCTAAAGACGGGCGGAAGGTGAAGGCCACACTGCACTGGGTGTCGGCCAGCCACGCGGTCCCGGCTGAAGTTCGCCTCTACGACCACCTGTTCCTCAAAGAAGACCCCGAGGAGACCGCGGAAGGGGAGGACTGGCGCGCAAATCTGAATCCCAATTCCCTGCAGGTGCTCACTGGCTGCATGGTCGAGCCGAGCCTGGCCACTGCGCGCCCGGGGGACCGGTACCAGTTCGAGCGGCACGGCTACTTTTGCGTCGATCCGGATACGGAGACCGCGGGGCGGCTCGTCTTCAACCGCACGGTCTCCCTCAAGGACACGTGGGCGAAGATCGCTGGGCGCGAGCAGTCTTGATCGCGATCGCGCCGCCCGCGGCAGGGCGCAGTGGTCCCAAGGGGAATCGAACCCCTGTTACCGACGTGAGAGGCCGGTGTCCTAGCCGCTAGACGATGGGACCGCAGCGCAAAATGCTCGCAGCGAAGGGCGGCCTCCCGGCCGCCGCCTCGCTGCCGCTGGCTGAGGAGGAAGGACTCGAACCTTCAATCGCCTGATCCAGAGTCAGGTGGCTTGCCAATTAGCCGACTCCTCACCAGCGCAGCGGAAGATTACGAACCGGAATCCTGCAAGTCAAGGCATCGGCTGCTCGATGACCCGCTCGAGCCGCCGCAGCGTCCGCTCCTTGCCGAGGAGATAGATGACCTCGAAAATGCCCGGACTCGCCGTCCTTCCGGTGAGCGCCACGCGCACCGGCTGCGCGACAGCCCCGAGCTTGACACCCAGGCGTTGGAGGACCGCTTCGAACACGCCGCGGATCCCCTCCGGCGTCCACCGCTCCAGTCGCGCGATCCCATCCCGCACTTCCCGCAGCCACTCCACAGGCGTGTTCCGCAAGTGCTTCTCTGCGGCGGCCGGGTCGATGGCAACGTCGTCCGACAGGTAATAGTGAGCCAGCTCTACCAGCTCGACGAGCGTCTTCGCCCGCTCCTGAAGATTCTGGACCACGGCCTGGAGCCAGCGGCGGTCCTCGGGCACCGGGTATCCCTTCCGCGCGATGAACGGGATTACTGCGTCGGCCAGTTGCTCCACAGGCATGGCCTTCAAGTGTTGAAAATTGACCCACTGCAACTTCTCGGGATTGAAAACGCTGGCAGATTTGCCCACGCCCTCCAGGCTGAACTTCTCGATCAGCTCCCGGCGAGAGAAAATCTCCTGGTCGCCGCAAGCCCAACCGAGGCGAACCAGGTAATTCACCAGCGCGTCCGGCAAGTACCCCGCCTCGCGGTACGCCGCGATGCTGGTCGCCCCGTGCCGCTTGCTCAGCCGTGCCCGGTCCAAGCCTAGAATGAGCGGCACGTGGGCGAACTGCGGCATGGGAAAGTGAAGCGCGCGATAGAGCTGGATCTGCTTCGGCGTATTCGGGATGTGGTCCTCTCCGCGGATCAGGTGCGTGATGCCCATCAGCGCATCGTCGACGACGACGCAGAAGTTGAATGTCGGAGTCCCATCCGATCGCAGCAGGATCAAGTCATCCAGCTCCTCGTTCTGGAAGGCGATGGGGCCCTTTACGAGGTCCACCCAAGAAGTCTCGCCGTCCAGCGGCGCCCGGAACCGGAGCACCGTACGGCCCTCCTCGCGCGCGTGTCCGGCATCCCGGCAGGCGCGGTCGTACATGGGCTTTCGGCCTGCTGCCAGCGCCTTCTTCCTTCTCGCCTCCAACTCGGCGGGCGCGCACCGACACCAGTAAGCGGCACCGGTGGCGAGAAGCCGTTCCGCCTGCTCGCGGTAGATTTCAAGGCGCGCGCTCTGAAAGTACGGCCCCTCGTCCCAGTCCAACCGCAACCAGCGCAGCGAATCGAGGATCGCTTCCGTTGCCTCCGGCGTCGAGCGGTCGCGGTCGGTGTCCTCGATGCGGAGCACGAAAGTGCCCCCGCGGTGGCGCGCGAAGAGGTAATTGAACAGCGCCGTGCGGGCTCCCCCTAGGTGCAAATAGCCCGTGGGGCTGGGCGCAAACCGCGTGCGCACCGACATGGTTGCCGACTAACAGCGGGGTGGCAGCAAGTCAACGCGCGCCGTTTCACTTTGGGGGACGTTTCACTTTGGGGGACGTAGTTTCACGCTTCTTGACGCTTCTTGACGCTTCTTGGCACTAGAAGGCTCGCTCGGTCCGCCGCCGAACGCGTCCCACATCCGGCTCGCGCCTATGGCCGGCCGGTCCTGAGGCCCGAAGGCCCCGCCAAGGCGCAATCTGCACCGGCAGGCGCCTCGGCGGCGCTCGCTAAAACCAGTTTGCTCTGCCGGGAGCACCCAAGGCGCCAGCTTTCCGAAAGTGCGGATGGCAAAAGCTCCCCCGAGCCGGCTGCTGCCGGGATCGCAGCGGTGCGATTGCCGATTCCCGTATCGCCACAGTCCTCCAGCCGCGGAGCCTCGACGGCCTGCTCGGTGCGGTGGAGCGAGCAGCGGCGTACGCCCCGCTTTAAGAGGTTCAAAGGGTTCGAGCAGGCACATGTGCCCCGATGCGCATGCCCCTTTTTCCCGGCACCGGGGAAAATCCGCAGCCAGTCGGAGACCGCGAAGCGGCTGCAGTGCCCCGCCCGCGCGGTCTTCGCACCTTCCGGCCGGCTCTGGGTGATCCGAGCGGCCGTCCCATGGGCGGCAGCCCCACAAAGCCGAAGGGCTTTCCGCGCGAAGGATCCACACCCCCTATGTCAGCTCAGCCAGAGCCCCTTCGGCCGCCACCGCGGGCAGCGCCTCGGCAAGCCGCCACTCCAGCAAGTACTTCGTTGCCCCCTGCTCGTCCACAAACGGCGTGACCACAAGCCCCGGATACTCCGCAAACGGCTTGGGGAAGTACGGGTGCTTCTCCCACGGCGCCGGCGCCCGCACAAACTTGTACCCGAGCTCGATTGCCTCCGCAAAGGCCCGATACAGAAGATGACGAAACACCCGCACGGCCA
>JBBIUR010000209.1:0-6986 GCA_037440145.1 Myxococcales bacterium
GCTGGGTCTGGTACGGGGGGCTGATTGGCGGCACGCTCGCGGTGGCGCTGGGCTCCTGGCGCCTGCAGGTGCCCTTTGCTCGCGTTGCGGAAGCAGCCGGGCCAGCTCTCGCCCTGGGCCAGGCCATCGGGCGCATCGGGTGCCTTCTTGCGGGCGATGGCGACTACGGAACGCCCACGACCCTGCCATGGGGGATGAGTTTCCCGCGCGGTGTGGTCCCGACGACCGACCGAGTCCACCCAACGCCCATTTACGAGACACTGCTCTATGCCGCAACCTTTGCCCTGTTGTGGCGCCGGCGGGGACAAGAGCCGGCCGGGGAAACCATGGGCCTCTACCTTGTATGGGCGGGTCTCGCACGGTTCGCCGTAGAGTTCGTCCGCCGGAATCCCGCCGTGGCTTTCGGCTTGACCCTTGCCCAGTGGATCAGCATTGCAAGCGTCCTCTCGGGAGCCCTCGTGATCGCACTGCTGCGAGCGAAAGCAGCTCGAGAGCCTTCAGGCTGAGCACAGCGGCTCGCCGCGCCACCACCGTTCCGCAGCCTCGGGCCGAACAATGCCACAAGCGGTGCCGTGACGCGTCACTGGTGGCAGGCTGCCGGGCCCCGGGCCCACACGGGTTGCACCGACCGCCGCCTCGGGGGCGTCCTGCCTCGCGGCGTGGAACGGAGGTTGCTCTCCGCCGGTCCACACCTGAGCCTATGCGACGTTCCGGCGGCTTCACTCTCGTCGAGCTTCTGATCGTGATCGGCCTGATCGCCATCCTCTCCGCAATTGCGGTCGCGGGCTACGACGCTTACCTGAGGCGCGCCTATGAAGCCGAAGCGATCGCCTACATGCGCAGCTGGGTGCCCGCGCAGGAGCTGTACCTGCAGACCTTCGGCCACTATGCGGATGCGGACGAGACTCTTGCTCAAGAGCCGTTGCGGATCCTCGTTGTGCCGGACGATATCCCGTACCGCTTCTCCATCGATTCTAGCGCTTCTGCCACCACCCATTGGTGGGGCCGTGGCAACCCCACGCAGCCCGGCCTTCGCTTCTTTTACATCGACGAGAGCGGCAGGCTCTTGGCCTCGCTGGGAGGCCCCCCACAACCGTAGCGGCGCAATCACCTGATGAGCCGGTGCAAGGCTTTGAACTCCGCGGCCTCCGCCGTTCGCACCCACTCCAGGCACGCCATCTCCACCGTCGTGGGGACAGCCCCCGAGCCGATCATCTTTTGCCAGCCGACCCGGTAGTCGCGTTCGAAACGAGAGGAGATTGCGTCGTGCGCAACGTGTACGACGTAGCCCTTGTCGAGCAAGTCGTGCACAGTTTGGTTGACACAGGCGTGCGCCTCGATACCGCACACCAGGATCTGTTCTCGGTTCAGCGACTCGAGGTGCTCTGCGAATCCCGGGGCGTTGCAGCAGCTCATCGACATTTTCTCGAAAATCGGCGTATCATCCGGAAACGCGCCGCGAATTTCGGGCACAATGTGTCCCAAGCCCCGCGGGTATTGCTCCGTAGCCACTACCGGAACGCCAAATATTTTCGCTGCCTCGATCAGCGTCCGCACTGCCCTCTGCATGCGCTCGTGCTCAAAGGTGCGCCCCCGATAGGCTTCCTGGACGTCGATGACCACTAAAACGGTGCGCGCAGCCTCCAGCATTCTCGAGTGCGCCATAGCCGGACTCCAAAGTTCGATCGTTCAGCGCACGATCACGCGGCCGCACGGGGGCCAAACGTGGGGCAGGCCGCGGCGCAAGAACGGGTGCAGCGCCGGGCCCAGGGCAGCGTGGTGGTGCGGCGGGAAAAAGCGCTCCCAGTAAAGGAAGGGGCCTTCCCGATCCAAGGCGAACTGCTCTTGCAGCAGCAGCCTCAGCGTCAAATGCCGGGACCGGCCTCGGTCGAAGGATGTAGTCACCAGCGGTTCGTACGGGGAATACCAGGGCGTGCCGTACCAGCACACTGCAGCCACCACGGGAGCCCGAACGTGGACTTCGGGGACCGCCAGGGACTCCAAGCGCCGCGCTCGGCCTTCCCCCTCCGCCAAACCGAGCCGATAGGCCGCTTCCAGCGCTGCCGCATCGATCAGCCCCGGGGCCCGAACCCCACCCTCCGGCTCCTCCACGCGCTGCGGCTCCTTCTCCGCCGCCGGCCGGACTGGCAGCGCCTCCGCCACAACCCGCGCTGCCCCGCGCGCATGGTCCGGAATAAGCTCTTGCACGTTCGTGTAGTGGGCAACCCCCTCGGCGTCCCGCCACTCGTAAATCTGCGCCCGGGCACCCCCCGCCACCATCGCCACAACGGCCGTACATGCGATCGCCGCCCGCATGAGCCGCATTCTACTTCCGACCCCTGCCCGCGGCAATGCCAACACCCCATTTCACTTTCGGGGACGTAGTTTCACCTTCAGGGACGTAGTTTCATGGGCCCCATACACGAACTCTCAGCAATGCACTATGCTCTTGCAGCTCCGCCAACTGTTCGCCACCGGGGGCAGCTGGACGGCTGAGATGACAAAACAAGGGTCGCGTTACACACACCAACCGAAGTCCTCGCACCTTCGAAATGAGGAGCGGCTCCATTGACCCTCGAGAGAAGGACAAGCATTTCCCAGCTCGGTAACGTCCACCGGGCGCAGGCCTTGGGACATGTTTCCCACGCCCGCCGCCAGTTTGAAATCTCGCGGACGCTGTTCTGGCGGCGGAAGAAAAGGCTCGAACCTTACGGGCGCGGTGGTCCGCACCCAAACCGCAAAGGCCTTAGCCTTGGTGCCAGCTCGTCGATAGGGCGAAAGCACCTTCACGGGCGAAGCGCGAAAGCATGTGAAACGGGGCCTTGCGGTGACGAAACTAAGATGAAACTACGTCCCTGAAAATGAAACTACGTCCCCGGAGGTGAAATGTCATGGAGCGTGTTGGAGGTGGCTGCAGCCTGGCGTCGGAGACCATGGTCGAAACACCGGAGGGGCCGCTTCGCTTGCGCGTGGCGACCGGCAAAAGCATCCCGGTCCTCACCCGAGACAAGGAAGGCAGGGTTCTCTTCCGGATGATGTGTGACGTCCGCAAGATCGCGGATCGGCACCCCGTGCTGCGCATCGTGCTCGAGAACGGGATGGGGGTAGACGCCGCGCCGGAGCAGCTCTTCTACCAGCCGGACGGCACGCTCGTATCTGCGGCGGCGCTGCAGCCCGGCGCCGAGCTACTCCCAGCATTCCACTACCCCAGGGGCTACGTATATCGGACGGACGCTGGCGAGCAGGTCTGCTCCACAGGTTCGCTAGCCGTCATCCGGGTGGAGCAGAACGGCGAGTCGGGACTCTATTCTGCGGCGGTGCGCGAGACGGGCTGCGTGTTCCTGACCGCGGGAGTTCTCTGCAAGGCAGAGACGGCGTAATGCAACCGCACCGGTACCCCCGCCCCGCCGCAAGGCCGCAGCCGCGCCGAGGCGGACTCTGCCTTGCGTCGGGCATCGCCGCCACGGGCCGAGCTTGGAGCACGGGAGATCTCTGGCGGGCCTGTTGACCCGCGGTTGCCCCCCGACTAGAGAGTCGCCGATGCGGGAACAGCATCTCGAAGAGTTTCGCCGCGAGCTGCGCGATTGGCTCGCAGCGAACATCCCCGACGATCTGCGCCCGGAGCGGGCTGCGGATCTCCCCGAGGCGGAACGGGTGCGCCGCCTGCGCGGATGGCAGGCGAAGCTGGCCGAAGCGCGCTGGGTCGGCATTTCCTGGCCGCCCCAATACGGCGGCAGGGGCGCCACGATCGCCGAGCAAATTGCCTACACAGAGGAAATGGCTCGCGCACGGGCACCGGAGATCATCGGCAGCCTCGGCATCGGCATCGCCGGTCCGTGCTTGATCGCGTACGGAACGGAGGAGCAGTGCCGCCGTTTCCCCCGCCGCATCCTGACGGCAGAGGACCTCTGGTGCTTCGGGTTCTCCGAGCCGGGTGCTGGATCGGACCTGGCCTCGCTGCGCACTCAGGCTCTCCTGGACGGCGACAACTTCGTGGTCACGGGCCAGAAAATTTGGACCACGCTCGCCCAATACGCCGACTGGTGCATGCTGCTGTGCCGGACCGACCCGACCTCCACGCGCCGCCAGGGGATCTCCTGCCTCCTCGTGGACATGAAATCACCGGGCATCTCGGTGCGTCCTTTGCGGCAGATCGGCGGGCAGGCAGAATTCAACGAAGTGTTTTTCGACGAAGTCCGCGTGCCTCGCGAAAACCTGCTGGGGGAATTGCACAATGGGTGGCAGATCGCGCGCGCCGCGCTCCAGAACGAGCGGGGCATTCTGTACGTCGTCGAGATGCAAATCCTGCTGGCGCGCGCTCGCGATCAGCTCTTGCAGCTCGCGCGTGAGCGCGGCGTCACCGCGGATCCCCGATACCGGCAGGCGCTTGCCGAGGTCTACATCGGAGTCGAAACCTTCCGCCAGACGTGCCGGCGGACCCTGAACAAACTCATGCGCATGGAAATGCCCGGCCCGGAAGCGTCCATCATCAAGCTCCACTGGAGCGAGCTCACGCAGGCAATGCCCGGGATCGGGATGGCAATCCTGGGGCCGCAAGGCTTGCTTTACGACACACCCGACCCGCAGGCCGGAAGACGGGGAGATCCGGCGCAATGGGTGCAGCGAGCCTTCCTGCAGGCGCCGGCCGCCTCGATCGCCTCCGGAACCTCGGAGATCCTGCGCGGCATCATCGCCATGCAGGTGCTCGGCTTGCCGCGGGGCACGTGAGCCAGGGATCTCGTCGCGCCACCGCACTCGCCGTTGACGCACCGCGCGAAATTTGCGAGCGTGTCTTTTTCGCGTCCACAATACACAAGACCAGGCGGGCGGGTACCCGATGAAGGAAATCAATCGCGTTGTCATTTTGGGGGCCAATGGCGCGATGGGAGCCGGAGCTGCAGAAATGTTCGCCGCTGGCGGCTGCGAAGTCGTGCTGCTGGCTCGAACGGTCGAAAAGGCGCAGCGCGGCGTGACCGCTGCGCAAGAGATGGCCAAAGCCGAAGCGATCGCGAAGCGCATGCGCGTCAGCACCTATGACGCCGACCTCGACGCCGCGGTCGCCGAAGCGGATCTCGTGTTCGAAGCCCTGGCTGAAGATCTCGATTTGAAGAAGTCCTTCTTCCGCCGCGTCGATCGGGTGCGCCGCCCGGACAGCATCGTGGCTACCGTGTCATCCGGTCTCTCCATCGAGGCCATGGCGCGCGCCGGCAGTGAGAACTTCCAGCGCCATTTTCTCGGCATTCACCTCTTTAACCCGCCGAACGCGATCGTAGGCACCGAGGTGATCCCCCACTCGGGGACCGATCCGGCTCTTCTCGCTGCGGTAGTGGAACTTCTCGAACGCCGCTTCGGACGCGTCGTGGTCGTCTGCCGCGACTTGCCCGCGTTTGCCGGAAATCGCGTGGGCTTCAAGGTGTTGAACGAAGTCGCGCAAGCCGCGGGCGAGCACGGCGTGGCGTTCCTAGATTACCTGCTCGGCCCGCACACCGGCCGCACCATGGCGCCCCTGGCCACCATCGACCTGGTCGGCTGGGACGTCCACCGCGCGATCGTCGATAATGTTTACGACCGCATCCGCGACGAGGCGCGCGACAGCTTTCGGCTTCCTGCCTATATGGACAGCTTGATCGCACGCGGCCACCTTGGGAACAAGACCCCCGCCCGTGGCGGCTTCTACCGCAAAGAAAAGGAAGGCAACCGGGTCATCCAACTCGTGCTCGATCCCCCGACGATGTCGTATCGCGAGGCCGCCGAAGTCGCGCCGCGACCCGTTCCGTTCGTCGAGGAAATGCGGCAGCTCAATCGCGTGGGACGCTATCGCGAAGCCCTGCGCGCGCTTCTGACCGCCACCGGGCCGGAGGCGGACCTCGCCCGGCGCGTCATTCTCGGGTACGTGAGCTATGCGCTCCAGCGCGTGGGCGAAGTCGTCGCCTCCGCGCGGGATATCGACCGAATCATGGCATTCGGCTTCAACTGGGCGCCCCCCTCGGTCTTGGGCGACCTCCTGGGGATCCCCGAAACGATCTCCGCCTTGCAGCGCCACGGCCTTCTGGTGCCAAAGGTCCTTGCGGAGGCCCGCCCCGGAGTGCCGCTGTTCCGCGAGCGCTTCGTGAATCGCGGAAAGTTCTTCTGCGGCTAGATCGTCGGCCCAGCTCGTACCGAAAGCTCGGCGCACCCGCGGCAGGAGCTCCGGGCACCACCTTGCACATGCGGCAACCGCAGTGGTACCGTGCATATCGCCCAATCCAAGGAGAGCACGATGGCTACGCCGGTCTTTGTACTTGGAGGCTACCAGACGGATTTCGCCCGCAACTGGCAAAAGGAAAACAAGCACATTGCCGCCATGATCCGCGAGGCCGTCGAGGGCGGGCTCGCCGCCACGGAGATTGAGCCGCGCGAGGTGCAGGTCGGCCACGTCGGCAACTTCGCCGCCGAGCTGTATGCCATGCAGGGGCACCTCGGCGCCTTCCTGGTCGATGTGGACCCGGCTTTTTCCGGCTTGCCGACTGCCCGCCACGAGGCCGCGTGCGCCTCGGGAAGCGTAGCCATCCTGGCCGCAGCCGCCGAAATCGAAGCGGGGCGCTACGACCTAGCGCTGGTGGTCGGCGTGGAGCAAATGAAAACCGTCGACCCGGCCAAGGGCGGAGATTTCCTGGGAACCGCTGCCTGGTACGAGCGCGAAGCCAAGGGAATCGAGTTCCCGTTTCCCAAGCTCTTCGGAAGGCTGGGAGACGAATACGACAAGCGGTACGGCCTGAAGGACGAGCACCTGGCGCGCATCTCCGCCATCAATTACTCGAATGCCAAAAAGAACCCCAACGCGCAGACCCGCAACTGGTTCATGAGCGAAGACCACGCGGCCTCGGCGAGCAAGTTCAATACGGTGATCGGCGGCCGCATCAAGGTCTCGGATTGCTCCCAGGTAACCGACGGCGCGGTCTCCCTCTTCCTGGCCTCGGAGCCGTTTGCGCGGCAGTACGCAGAGC
>JBBIUR010000210.1:0-6961 GCA_037440145.1 Myxococcales bacterium
GCCCTGGCTCGCGCGGCGAGTGCGGGGAGTCGCCTGCGGCGTCGTGGCGGCAGGGGCTGCCGTTCTTGCATGTGCGGGCTTTCTGCCGGCGGTCGCTGCAATGGCTCCGGAACAGGTCGCGGCCTCGTTCTGCGAGCGCGATGGCCACGGCGAGCGCTTGCGTCCGGGCGGATGGCCCGCGATCGCACCGCTGGTCGAGTGGGAGCTCGAGCCCGCGTGGGACGAGGTAGTTCTCATCACGGGGTACGAGGTCGGGGGCTTGCGGCGCGGCGAGCAGGGCCTGGAAGTTCAGGTGCAGTACAGCGTCGTGGCCCGCGTCACGGGGCAAGGGGTCCGCGAGGTCTCCGAGGTAGAGCCCGCCATTTTGCGACTCGTGGAGGCCGGGGCCGCAGGGGGCGGGGAGCCGTGGCGCATTGCCGGCCCGCCCCCGCCTCCGCACGTGTTCGCCAACCTCGTCGACGCCGACTCGATGGCAGCATCGCTGGCGCCCGAAAGCGCGCAGTACCTGTCGAACTCGGCATTCGTGTGGCAACACCTGCGGGAACAGGGGGTTGCGGTGGCGTACCGGCAAGCAGCGGGCTGGCTTGCGGAGGGCGACTTCCTCGGCGTTTCCGAGCCGAGACTGGGTGACGTGGTGGCGTACTTGCACGGCGGGAAGCCGTATCACCTCGGCGTCTACGAAGGCGAGGACCGCGTGCTTTCCGCGACGATCAACCGGGGAAAGGCGCGGTCGCGCCTGAACGCGTTCGCGGGCGAGATCCGGTACCTCCGCGCCAATCCCTCCAAGGCCACGGCAATCCCCAGCCCCCCTCCCACGGCCGAGCCCACTGCTGGAGTTCCTACCCCGGAGGTGCAAGCCGCCCCAGAGCCGGCGCTCGTCTGTACGCAGCCGGCAGGGGGCGCTAAGGTGTGCATGCCAGCGGGCGCGGCGGCGATCGGAGGTGCCCAAGAGCCAAGCGGGGGCGAAACCCCCGGCGGAAGCGCGCGTTCATGGAAAGGGGAACGCCGGCGGCCAGCCGCTGGCAATGGAGGGCGACGATGATTCGCAGACGCGCAATTGGTTCCCTTGCCGTGGCGGGCTCGGGGTTGTGCTTTGTCGCGTGCGCGGCAAAACCCGTAACCGCCCCGAAGGTGGTCGTTCCGGAAACCGTTGCTTCGGAGCTGCGGGTCGCAGCAGCTCCGGCGAAGTCCTTCGGCGACGTCACCCCGATCGCCGTGGGCATTTCCAACGGCTCGCAGGACGAGTACCGGCTGAGCGCCGACCGCGTTTTTGCCATCGACGAAAAGGGGCAGCAGATTGCCCCGCTCTCGGTGGACGAGGCGATCCGGCAGGCGGGCGGGGCCACGGCGTTGCTGGCGGGCTTGCGCGGTGCCGGCGGCGGTGCGCTGCTCGCCGGTGCGCTGGGAGCTGCAACCGGCGCGATTGTCGGCGCCGGAACGGGCAACCCCGGAAAGGGAGCCGCGGTGGGCGGCGGAATCGGTGCAGCCACTGGGGCCCTGGGCGGCTTTTTCGAGTCGAAGAACAAAACCGAGCTCGAAATCGCCGATCAGATCCGAAGCATCTCCCTGGGCGAGCAGACCCTGAAGCCGTCTTTGCCGGCGAGCGGTTTCGTCTTCTTCCCGAAAGGGAAGTACACCGGGGTCAGGGTTCTGGCGATCGACGAGAAAACCGGGCGCGTCCAGGACCTCTACGGGCCGATTCGCCAGTGAGTGGCCGCGGGCCGGCGCCGGGCCTGCGGGCCGGGGCAGCGTGCCGGGCTCAGCCGCTCAGCTCCTCGAGCCAGCGGTTCATCGCCCGGGCGCGCCACTCGTTGGTGAGGATCGTGTGGTGCACGGCGCGCCGGCAGCGCCGCTGGATGTCCGCGGTGACCATTGCCTTGCGCATGAGCTCCAGCGCCTTGTCGCCGTGCTGCGGCTCGGCGTAGGCATGCACTTCCATGTTTTTCGCGTGAATCCCGTAGTGCTGGGCCAGCCCTGAATACACGGTCTGCGCGTACCCGCTCATGCCTGCAACGCGTTCGCGCGCGTAGCCAAACGCGGCTAAGCCTTCCTCGTACGAGCGCCGGCAGTAGTAGAGAAGCGTGAAGACCGAGCCGATGGTTTCCGGCATCGGCACGTAAGCGCGCAGCTCCTCGTCGCTGATGCCGAGCTGGCGGCACATTTCGACCTTCATCGTCACGTGGTTCGGGTCCCGCAAGTAGCCGGTTTCGTCCGCGAAGTTCTGGCACCAGTGCGCGAAGTGTTCGGAATGCTCCATCGTCAGTGCCCCCGTGTCCGGCGCGTTGGCAATGAGCAAGGCGAACTCCGGCGTCATCCACAGGCCGAGGTAGTAGAGCTCCTTCGCGTAGCGCCGCACCACTTCGAGCGGGGCCGTCCCGTTTCCGATCGCGGCGATCACCTTGTTGATCCGATAGGGGTTGTGCTCTTCGATGAATGCATCCAGCTCTGCCAGGTACTCGTCGACGGGCAGCGCCGCCTCCTCTCGCTCCTGGCGGATGACGTTGCGAAAATCCCTCCGTGCCTGCTCGCTCATGGTTCCTCCCGCGGCAGTTGCGTCCAGAATCGGCTTGTCCGTTTGCACCGCGCATAGTAGGAAAACGCCGGCACTGTCAAGCGCTCGATGCTGCCTTCCCTGAGCGACCACCTGGCTGCCTTCGCAGCCGAAACGACTTTTGCGGCGCTGCCGCCCGAGGTCGTCGAGCAGCTCAAGCGGCACGCGCTCGATGCGGTTGGGGTCGCCCTCGCCGCGGCGGGAATGCCGTTCGCCGAGGCTGTGCGCTCCGCTGCGCGCGAGCTCGGCGGGCCAGGTGGCTGCGCTGTGATCGGGGCGCCCGAGCGGCTCCGCCCGCCGTGGGCTGCGCTGGTGAACGGGACACTGATTCACGGGCTCGACTTCGACGATACGCACACGGAGTCGGTCGTGCACGTGGCGGCGGGCATTCTTCCGGCGGCGTTGGCTGCTGCGGAGCACTGGCAGCGGAGCGGGGCGGAGTTCCTCGCGGCGCTCGCAGCGGGCATGGAAATTTCGATTCGCATCGGGATGGGAGCGCGGGGCTACTTTCACGAGCGCGGCTTTCACCCGACGGGAATTTGCAATGCGTTCGGGGCGGCAGCGGCGGCCGCCAAGCTGGCGGGTGGCGGGCAGGAAGAAGTGGCGGCCGCGCTCGGGATTGTGGGCAGCCAGGCAGCGGGGTTGCTGCAATTCCTCCGGGATGGCACCGACGCGAAGCGAGCGCACGCGGGATGGGCCGCGCATTGCGGCCTGGTGGCAGCGGCGCTGGCGGCTCGCGGTTGGACCGGGCCTCGGGAGGTGCTGGAAGGGCGGTTTGGCCTCTATCGGAGCCATCTCGGCCTGCGCGCATGGCGGAGCCGCCCCGTGCGCGATGGCCTCGGAGAGCGCTGGGAGTGCTTGCGCTTGGCGCTCAAGCCGTACCCGTGTTGCCATTACAACCACGCGTTCATCGACGCCGTGGCCCGCCTGCGGCAGATCGAGGCGTTCGCGTGGACGGACGTGGAAAGCGTCGAGTGCTTGGTAGCGCGGCAGATCGTTCCCATCGTGTGCGAGCCGGCTGCGAGCAAGTGGCGCCCCCAGACGCCGTACGATGCGAAGTTCAGTTTGCCGTACGCCGTTGCGTGCATGCTCGCCAGGGGTCGGGTGGACGTCGACGATTTCACCGCGGATGCGGTCTCCGACCCCGAAGTTCTCGACCTGAGCCAGCGCGTCGCCTACCGGATCGATCCGGAGGCGGAGTTCCCGCGCCGCTACGGCGGTGCGGTGCGCCTGCGGCTGCGCGGGGGCCGCGTGCTCGAATGGCGAGAGGCAGTCAACCGCGGCAGTGCCGAGCGGCCCCTTGCGCCGGAGGAAGTGCGCGCGAAGTTTTTTCGCAACGCAGCGCGTTCGGTTTTGCGCCCGGTGGCGGAAGCGATCGCAGCGGCCGTCGAGGCGCTGGACCGGGCGCCGAGGGTGGACGAACTGGCCGCAGCCGTGGCCGGGTGCCGGGAGCGCGCCGCGGCCGGCACCTGAGCAAGGAAGGCCCAACCGGTGATGTCGCTGCCCCTGGAGGGAGTTCGCATTCTCGCCTTCACGCAGCTCGGCGCCGGGCCTTACGCGATGACCGTGCTCGGCGACCTCGGGGCGGAGGTGATCAAGGTCGAGGACCCGATCACCGGCGGCGACGAGGCCCGCAACGTGCCGCCATACGCGCGCGGGGGCGACAGCCTCTATTTTCAATCGCTCAACCGGAATGCCCGCAGCGTCACGCTGAATCTCCGCGTGCCGGCGGGAAGGGAACTGCTGCATCGGCTCGTCGGCGTGGCGGACGCGGTGTATGCGAACGCGCGGGGAGATCTCCCGGAAAAGCTCGGCCTCGATTACCCGAGCCTGAAGCGTTTCAACCCGAGAATCGTGTGCTGCTCTCTCTCTGGCTTCGGCAAGACGGGTCCGATGCGTTCGGAGCCCGCGTACGACTACTTGATCCAAGCCATGGCAGGCTTCATGAGCGTCACTGGCGAGCCCGACGCGCCGCCGACTCGGTGCGGGGTGTCGGTCGTCGACTTTTCCGCCGGGCTCCTGTCCGCAGTTGCGCTGCTCGTGGGGCTTTTGCGGGCGCGTGCGACGGGTGTCGGGTGCGATATCGACGTGAGCCTCCTGGACACGGCGATTTCCATGCTCAACTACATGGCCGCCTGGACGCTCAATTCGGACTACCGGGTCGAGCGCCGCCCCGACTCCGCCCACCAGACACTAGTGCCGTCGCAGACCTTTGCCACCCGCGACGGTTTCATCGTCGTAATGTGCATGAAGGAAAAGTTCTGGCAGCGGCTGTGCGAGCGCATCGGTACCCCGGAGCTCGCCGCGGACCCGCGGTATGCCACGTTTGCCGATCGGCTGCGGAACCGCGACACGCTTGTGGTCCGGCTCAAGGAGATTTTCCGCACGAGAAGCGCGGCGGAGTGGTTGTCCCTGCTGCGCGGGCATGTGCCGTGCGCGCCGGTGCACTCGGTGGAAGAAGCCCTGCGCGACGAGCAGGTGATCGCGCGGGAAATGATCGTCTCCTATGCGCACCCCCAGTTCGGGAAGCTCCGCGTGGTTGGCTGCCCAATCAAAATCGAAGGCGTGCAGCCCCGGTACGGGCCTGCCTCGGCGCTCGGGGCGGACACGGCGGACGTGCTCCGCGACCTTCTCGGCCTCGCAGACGCGGAGATTCAGGCGCTCGCTCGGGCCGGCGCGATCTGAGCGCGGCCGCTTGCGAACATCGCTGGCGATTCCGCCAGATCCACCGAGCCGGGAGGCTCGCAACTCCTGCTCCGCGGCGGAGGCAAAGGGAGGCTGCCGATATCGCGCTCCCGCCTAGGCCGCTTCGCGCGGCCCCTACCTCCTGTGCGTTACCCCCAGGAGCACGATCGCGCCTTGCATCGCATAGCGTCCGGGGAGGAGCAGCGCCGCTTCAGCGGGTATGTTTCGAGTGGTCGCGAAGTTGTAGCCGGCAGTGGCGTCCACCGTCCAGCGGCCCCACGTGCGGCCGATCCCCGCGGCGAGCTTCGTGTCCTCGCCGTCGAAGACGAGCGGGTTGACGCCCCTTGTGCCCACGATCCGCGAGGCGCGGGAAAGCCCGAGGCGAGCCACCAGCCCCGTGTGGAAGGCATACTCGGCCGCGAGTGCGAATTTCCACTCGTCCTTGGCGTCCGGCACAAAGCTGGAGTCGAGCTGAGGAGTGCGCTCGAAGCGCAGGATCGACCGCCCGAGCGAACTGGCTGCCGTGTATCGGACCGAGGCGGAGAGGGCCAAGCGCGGAAGGGCTTGCCACGTCGCCCCGAGGAACACCTGGGTGGGCATTTTCACGTCGAGGGCCACGTCCTGCCGCGGGCCCCCAGGCAGCGGCATCCGCCCGCGCATCCACACCGCACCGGGGCTGCGCACGGCTAGGCCCACGGCGGCGGAGTTCGCGGGCCTTGCTGCAATGCCGACCATCCCTTGAAGCCCGGGTCCGTTGACCTTCGAGCGGAAGTCCAGACCCAGCACCGGGAACCGGGTGCGCAGTTGTCCGAAGAGCGGCTGCACCTCAGCGCCCACCGAGACGCGGTCGCTGGCGCGGTAGGCGATAGCCAGAGGAAAGGCGGCAATGATGGTCTCGCTCACAAACCGGCCCACACGGCGCGCTGGATCCGCGTCCGCGACGAACTGCGAGCCCGTGCTGCCGTACGCGCCGGCGGCAAACCGCCACCACCCAAGGGGCAGCACCACGCCCACATCCGGAATTCCGGTCACCACCGTGTTCGAGTCGCGGTATCCAGGGGGCTGCGAGGCGCGGATGCTCGACCGCCCGAAGCCGAGCCCCAGTGACGACGTGACCGTGGTCGTTTCGAACGCGGCGAGGCCGGCGGCATTCGAGAACAGCGCCGCGGAGGGCGTGGGCGGGTCGGCGATCCGCGTTCCCGCCAGCGCGCCGTCTGCGGCGCCCACGGCAGGGGCGAGCAGAGCCGAGCCGAGCGCGCGGCTCGGGGTTCCCCCGATCAGGAGGGAGATTTCGCCGGCGACCGCGAGCAGCGCCAAGCACCGCACAAGCCGCCGGCACGCCCGTGGCGAGTCCTGCCGGCGCCCCGCGCTCGGCGCGCAGCGCGCGAACGCCGGTTGGCAGCTGCCCGTGGGCATTGCAGCCGGCCGATACCGAGGCATGTGGGTTCCTCCTCGATGGGTTTTTCCAACCGATGGTTTTCGAAACCGCGGGTCTCGAGGGAGACGGGTTCGGGCCGGGGCCCTGCTCGCGAAGCGCGCCCGGAGAGATTCGAACTCCCGACCTACTGGTTCGAAGCCAGCCGCTCTAGTCCACCTGAGCTACGGGCGCCGCGCGAGGCTTACACCACGCGCTCCCTCCCCTGCAAGTGGGTGTACTCGTCCGGCACATCGGTGACACTTCGGTTAGCCGGGATCGCATCGGGCACGGTGGGCAAGGAACTCGGC
>JBBIUR010000211.1:0-6914 GCA_037440145.1 Myxococcales bacterium
CCCTTGGTGCGCGCGCCAACGGCGAGGACAAAAGCAGTGCCGGTTCCATCAAGAAGTAAGGTCCTCGCCGGCCGGCAGTGTGCGAGCCGGCAAGAGCCGCGAGCGCATCTGGCACGCTGGCAGCGCGAGGTGGCCGAGGTGGACATCGACAGCATGGCAGCAGAGACGCCGGCCGCGCGCTTCGCGCACGACGAGCAAGCCGGGCTGACGCCGCTTGCAGCACGCAGGCCCTAGCAAAACAGGCGCGCAGGCCTGTCGAAGCTGCAGCAACCTGCGTCGAGCTAAACCCACGCCGCTGCACTCATTGGCGACGCCGCCAAGCGCGTATCAAACGCGACGTCCTCGTCTTCAGCCACGAGACCAAGGAAGCAGCCAGGCATGTTGGGCATCTCGGCAGCCGGGAGCGATCGATCCGCTCGAAGCACTTCGACGGCCCGGCACACCCTTCAGCCGCGCACGCCTGGTGCTACGAGTTGGCCATGACCGCGAACTGGCCCGGGCGCTGGCCGAATACGAGGCGCCCTTCAGGGGATGCATGGGGGTGTTCGACCACGACCGGCTCATCGCTGCGCTCACCCGGCTCGAGCTCGCGGCCCTCCGGGATGAACTCCTCAGCCTCCTCGATGAGGACGCCGGCCACGAACAACCGCAGGTTCTCGCCCTGGGCGGTCCAGCCACAGGCGGCCACGCGGGTCCCCAGCTCGTGGATCTTCGTCTCTGCGGCAAAGTGGAAGCCCGTCAGGGTCGCCACAAGCGGGCAGTACGCAACCGAGAGCCCGGATGCGCCGCTCCTCGCGATCTCGCGCTCGCACAGCGAGGCCAGCGTCCAGCGCAGGGCGAGCCCGGTCCGCCGCGTGGCAGGTAAGACCCATCTGGCCACTGCCTCGGGATGAAAGAAGATCGAGTGCGGCTACAGCGTGCTGACCGCCGCGGCACTCGGCCTTGGTGGCAAATCTCGCGCTCTCGCACGGGAAAGAGCGGCCCGAGGCGTGGTTGGCGAGTTCTGCCAAGCCAAAGATGCTTATCGCAGATGAACGCTGGCGTATCTGCCCTTCGAGCCCGATTCCGCGCACCTCATCCTGCGGCCTGTTTCGCGCCGCTAAGAGCGGGGAGCCCTCTTGCCTACCAGCAACCGCATCGCCTCCGAATCCGGCACGGCGTTCAGCGATGCAGTGGTGTTCACGCGATTCTGGATCGGCTGCTGCACCGCAGCCACCGGAGCAACGTTCGCAGTTAGAGCTATCGGTCCAAGGAGAAACGCTGCGCTCGGGCGTCGCCCCAAGCTAACGCCAGGGCACATCCATGAACCGTTCATCACCCGGAAAAGCGGTCAATCTCAAGGACCCCGAAGCGGTCCGTCCCTAGGGTCGATTCTCAGCCCCTGCTCCCGGTGCTCTCCGGGGTTTCCGGCAATCCGCAGGTGCGGTTGCGGCGAATGCTGCGCCCGACGGACATGCCTCTTGCCGTCAAAAGACGGGAGGTGGCGCAGGGAAATGCCTGATCAATGGCTAGTTTCACTGATCGTGATGCCGCTGCGCAGCTTTCACCAGCTGCCTCAGCTTGCGAATCGGAAGTAGAGGGCGGGGTGTGCGCGCTGCGCGTGAAACTACGTCCCCCAAAATGAAACTGGGGCTGGCTTCCCAGGGTGGCGGTAGTGCTGTAAATGTCCGGGGCGGATGGTCTTGCGCGCCCTGCTCGGGAGGGTGGGCCTCGACGAGGAAGCTCGCCGCAGGCGGCTCGAGTTTCTGGGCTTCGACGAAAGAGACGAGCGCAATCTCGCCGAGTTCCGAGAATTCGCCCACCAGCACGTCGATGAGATCGTCGAGGCTATCTACACCCATTTGTGGAAGTTCGAAGAAACGCGAGCCGTGCTGCGCGACGGGGCCCTGGTAGCCCGGCTCAAAGAACTGCAGCGGGAATATTTCCTGCGGATTCCAGAAGGGCGGTTCGACGCCGAGTACTTTGAAGCCCGGCTGCGCATCGGCGAGGCCCACCAGCGGATCAACCTGCGCCTCGATCTTTACCTGGGCACGTACAACCTATACGTCCAGTTGCTCTTGCGCCTGCTGCGCGAGCACTATCGCGGCAACCCAGACCGGCTTGCGGAGATACTGGGCACGCTGAGCAAGGTGCTCTTCCTCGACATGGGGCTCGCCATCGACGCGTACATCACCGGTGGGTATGTGGATCGGGCCCTGGCGCAGGAGTACCGGCGGATGGCCGAGGTAGCCGAACGCGCCCTGCGCGAGAAAATGGAAGCCGAGGTGGTCAAAAGGGACCTGACGAACATGATCGTGCACGATCTGAAGGCCCCGATCGGCGGCATCCTGACCGTCACCCAGCTCGCCCTGCGCAAGCGCGGCGCGATCCCCGAGGCGCACGCGCGCCGCTTCGAGCACATTGACCGAAGCGCCCGCGACCTGCTCCGGATGATCGAGAATCTCCTCGAGATCGACCAGCTCCAGGAAGGCCGCATGGAGCTCCGGGTCGAACCCGTCGATGTCGCGCGCCTGCTCGAGGAGTGCGCTGAGGAATTCCGCCCCACAGCCGAGGCCGAAGGGCAACACCTCCGAATTCTGGTGGGCGACGACGTGCCCGTGATCGCGGCCGACCGCTGGCTTTTGCGGCGTGTGCTGAACAATCTGGTGACGAATGCGATCCGCCACAGTGGCAGCAAGGGCGCCATCGACCTCGTGGCCGAACGCGCGGGCAGCTCGGTGCACTTGATGGTCCGCGACTCGGGGCGAGGAATTCCCTACGAGGAACAGGCGCTGCTGTTCACCAAGCATCAGCGCCGAGCGCACCGCACAGGAAGCCGCGAAGACACGGGCTTGGGCCTGGTCTTCTGCCGGCTCGCGGTCGAAGCAATGGGCGGCTCGATCGGCGTAACCAGCGCCGAAGGCCAGGGGGCCACGTTTACCGTTGCCCTGCCTGCGGCCGTCGACGGACCATAAGGCGCGCGAAAGGCCAGCCCTCCCCACCGCTTCCCGCACTTCGAAAGCCGTTCTCTCCGTGGCACATTTCGTAAACCCCGCCGCGCGGCCGAGGCGCACGCACAGCACGATTCCGCGCCGGTCGGCCAAACCCGCTGTCGGCTGTGCACTCGCCTCTTTGCCCCCGCCCCGGCGAACCCGCTACCGCCACCAGGGCCGCGCGCGAAGGTGCAGCCGCCACGCCGATTCGCCGGACGCGCTAGGCGTGAGCCCACACCGATGGCCGCTAACCAGCGCTCCGATCCCGCGAATCGGGCGCTCACATCATCCCGCCCATCCCATGCGGCACCGGCGGCGTCCCCGTCTTCTCCTCGGGTTTTTCGGCCACCATCGCCTCCGTCGTGAGTAGGAGCCCAGCCACCGAGACCGCGTTCTGCAACGCCGTCCGCACCACCTTGGTGGGATCGACGATTCCAGCCTTCATGAGGTCCTCAAACTCCTCGCTGGCAGCGTTGAATCCGTAGGGGCCCTTGTTGTTCTTGATGCGATCGAGGACGATGGAGCCCTCCCAGCCCGCGTTGCACGCAATCCACCGGCAGGGTTCCTCGAGGGCGCGGCGGACGATCCGCACCCCCACCTCTTCCTCGGCAGGCACCTCCAGCTTTTCCAGCGCGCTCGCAGCGCGGATCAAGGCCACACCGCCGCCCGGCACAATGCCCTCCTCGACCGCTGCGCGCGTGGCATGCAGCGCATCCTCTACGCGCGCCTTCTTCTCCTTCAGCTCCACTTCGGTGGCCGCACCCACGCGGATCACCGCCACCCCGCCTACGAGCTTGGCCAGCCGCTCTTGCAGCTTCTCTCGGTCGTAATCTGAAGTCGTCTCTTCAATCTGCGCCCGGATCTGCTTGATCCGCGCTTCGATGTCCGCCTTTTTGCCCGCACCGTCCACGATCGTCGTATTGTCCTTGTCCACCACGATGCGCTTGGCACGGCCGAGATCGTTCAGCGTCACATTCTCCAGCTTGACACCCAGCTCTTCGGCGATCACGCGCCCGCCGGTGAGGATCGCGATGTCCTCCAGCATGGCTTTGCGGCGATCGCCGAACCCCGGAGCCTTGACCGCTGCGCAGTGCAGCGTGCCGCGGATCTTGTTGACCACCAGTGTGGCCAGGGCCTCCCCTTCGACATCCTCCGCGATCAGCAAAAACGGTTTTCCCGTGCGCGCGATCGCCTCCAGGATCGGCAGGAGATCCTTCATCCCGCTGATCTTTTTCTCGTGGATCAAGAGGTACGCGTCCTCGAGGACGCACTCCATCTTCTCGGGGTCGGTGACAAAGTAAGGGGAGAGATAGCCCCGGTCGAACTGCATCCCCTCGACGACATCGAGCGTCGTCTCGAGCCCCTTTGCCTCCTCGACCGTGATCACCCCTTCCTTGCCCACCTTGTTCATCGCCTCGGCGATGATCTCGCCAATGGTCGTGTCGTTGTTCGCCGAGATCGCCCCCACCTGCGCGATCTCTTTCTGGTCCTTGGTCGGCTTGGAGAGCCTCTTCAGTTCCTCCACCACCGCCGCGACCGCCTTGTCCATTCCCCGCTTGATGCTCATCGGGTCGTGCCCTGCCGCCACCATCTTCGTGCCTTCGACGAACATCGCCCGCGCCAGCACGGTGGCCGTCGTGGTGCCGTCCCCCGCGACATCCGATGTCTTGCTGGCAACTTCCTTGACCATCTGGGCGCCCATGTTCTCGAACTTGTCCTCCAGCTCGATCTCCTTGGCCACCGTCACGCCGTCCTTGGTGACCGTGGGCGGCGCGAACGACTTCTCCAGCACAACGTTGCGCCCCCTGGGCCCCAGAGTCACAGTGACCGCGTCCGCTAGTATATTGACGCCGCGTAGGATTTTCTCCCGCGCTTCCTGACTGAACTTCACGATTTTTGCGGGCATGAATCGTCCCCTCCTCTAATCCGCGTTGCACGCCGCCGTTGTTTTCCAGTGCGTCGCCGAGGACGGCTTACTCGATGACGCCGAGAATGTCCTCCTCGCGCAGAATCAGGTGCTCTTCGCCCTCGATCTTCACCTCGGTGCCAGCGTACTTGCCGAAGAGAACGCGGTCACCGACTTTGACGTCCAGGGGGATCACCTTGCCGTCCTCGTTGATCCTACCCTTGCCGACGGCGACCACCTTGCCTTCCTGGGGCTTTTCCTTGGCCGTGTCCGGGATGATGATTCCGCCCTTCGTCTTTTCCTCCTCTTGGATCCGCTTGACCAGGACCCGATCCTGCAGTGGCCGAATTTTCATGGACAACCGCTCCTTTCGTCCTCCGAACTCCCTAGCGGTGCTGCCACAGCCCGCCCCTGCCAGTTTCAATTCGTCCTGGCGGAGCACGCACGAGCACACCGTCCGCGGTGCGATGTCCTCTTTAAGCCCCCATCGGGCTTTGTCAAGTGCGCGCCCGCGGGCTGTGCTGTGCGACCGCTCGGCCAGGCGGGCACGCCGCCGCCCGGCGTCACTTGCGGCCCGCTTTCCGCACTTCCTGCTCGTAGTACTGGCGGTAAAGAACTTCCCACTCGCGGCTTCCCGGCTCCACTTTGCGGGAGAGCGATGCGATGCGCCGCCGCACGCGCTCGTCGATCATGGACTCGAAGCTCTCGTCCGCAACCAGCGCGCGCTTGATTTCCGCGAGGACGTGCCGCTCCTGCTCCACCTCGGCCAACCCCTCCTCTCGCAGAAGCCGCAGAATCGCATGCGCCAGATACGACTGGCGCGCCTCGCTGAACTTCACGTCTCCCCCTTTTCTGGCCCCTCTGCTCCCCGCCGGGTCACAAGGGGAAACCTCGTTCCTCGGCCAGCTTGCGCTTGATCAATTGGACCATCTTGGCCTGATCCACCCCGACCATCTGGCGCACCCGGCTCCTGGCAATGCGCTCGGCCTCGTCCTCGAGCGCTTCTTCCTCTTCGAAATTTTTCTGCAGCAGATCGGCCACGCGGTCCTTGAGAACAGCCGGATCTTTTTTCGGCTTCACATAGCCCTGGCGCAGGATTGCCTCGACGATCCGATTTGCCAGCCGGTGAACTTGCTGAGGAGTGCCCCGCACGCCGGACACTATAGCTTCGACCCCCCAGCCGCGGCAACGATCGGGATGCCTGCGGCGAGAGTGCGTGCCCCTCAGCGCGGGGCACCAGCCAAGATCCAGCGCCGCAAGGCGTCCAGCTTCGCGTCCGAAAGCGGGGGCCCACCCTTGGGCATCCGCACGCCCTCGCCTGGCCCCTGCTGGCCAGTCACTTTGAGCCAGAGAAAACTGTTGGCCAGGTTGCCCGGGTCGACGCGCAGCAGCCCGCGACTTCGGGCCGCCGGATTGTCGGGCCGCACCCCAACCAGCGCGTCGAAGGCCCGAGCCGCATCCAGAGGCAGCGCACCAGCCGGTGCTGCGCCGCTGTGGCAGCCCAACGTCGTGCAGCGCGCGCCGGGCTGGTCAGTCGCATCGAAGACCAGTGCTTGGATGTCAGAGATCCGAATCTCCGGCGTCGGAGTCGGCTGCGGGCTTGGCGTCGGGGTGGGGCTGGGCTGCCCGGGGCCCGCGACAAGGCGCAAGGCACCTACGACATCAGCGGCCGAGAGTCGCCGGTCGCCGTTTGCGTCCTGGTTCTCACAGATCGGGCAGGCGCCCGGACAGAACAACAGCGCGATGGCGAGCCGAAGATCGCCTGCGGAAACCACGCCGTCGCAGTCGATGTCTCCGCGCCGGCTGCACGATGGAGCTTCGCATCCGAGCGCATCCGACCACGCAGCGCGGGGCACGGCTCCAACCGCGAGAATGGCAAGCCTGCAAATTGCAACCTTCCCCCAGCGGAAAACGCCATCGCGCACGGCGGCGACTCCACAGGCCACATCCGAAAAACGCGCAGTCGCACCCGAGAGTTCCCAGTTTCACTTTGGGGGACGTAGTTTCATCCGCGGCAGCGCCCCAGCACGGTCGGA
>JBBIUR010000212.1:0-665 GCA_037440145.1 Myxococcales bacterium
GTCTGGAACGATATCGATGCCTTCGTCGCGCGCGCCGCGCTCTCGGGGAACATCCAGCCCGGTCAGGTGCACCTGTACCATGCCTGGGAGCCGTTCCAGTACCGGGGGCAGAAGAGCCACCAGTTCTTGATCCCGAGCCCGATCAAGCCGACACAGCTTGTGGCGGGCTACGGCCAGCTCCGGTGGAGCTTTGCGTTTTACGAGCCGAATGCCGTCGATCGCGACACGCGCGCCAGCGTCGCTCCGCTCGAGGCATCACCCGATGCGGGCGGAAACGCTTAGCTCCTCGACGCGGGGTGCGGACGTGGTTTCCTCCCGCTGCGGCAAGGCGCGCCGGCCGCGGAAGCGCGCGCCGGGCGGAGCGACGAGGAGCGGATAGACGATTTGTCTGCGAGGCATAGAGGCGATCTCTCGCAGTGGCGAGCGGCTGCGGTCGGTCACGCCGATCGGTGACTGCCGCCATCGCCGCCAATTGCCGGCGCGGCGTAGGCAGCGGCGCGAGATGGGCGAGCCGAACAGGAAACAGCGAGCGAATGGGTGGCTCTTCGCTGTCCTTGCCGGCGCGCTCGCGGCATCGCGCGGGGCGTTTGCCGCCGGCGAGGAGGTCGCGCCCGGCCTGCACGCGGGGGACTTTCTCGACCAGAGCAACTGGCAGCTCGCAAGGG
>JBBIUR010000212.1:675-6901 GCA_037440145.1 Myxococcales bacterium
ATCTCTTGCCGCCGGAGATCCTCCAGCACTACGCGCGGGGCGAGTACCGGAACCGGATCGCTGCACCGCTGCGCGAGCGGCAGCGGTGGGACCCCGATTTCGAAGCCGCCAGCGCGGAAAACACGAAGTACCTCGGCGTCGACGCGCGCGGCACGATCATCGACAAGCGCGCCGGGAAACAGCCGCCGCACTACTACGGGATTCCCTTCCCTCGCGTCGATCCCGCAGATCCCGGAGCCGGGGCGAAGGTCATCTGGAACAATCAGATCGCGTACTGGAACGCGGGGAACGCATACTGGGGCGCGTATATCGTGGTGCTGAACCCGCGGGGCGTCGACCGCGAGACGGTTCAAGACGTGTATTTTCTCTACTACGACGCGCAGAGCGAGAAATACACGCCGCCGGCAAATCCGCTGAACCTCTCGATCCAGTACATGGCGTACGTGACGCGGCCTGCAGACCTCAACGGAACCGCCGCGCTCTCGTGGCGGTATCGCGACCCCGACAAGAGAGACTCCGTGTGGTCGTACGTCCCGGCGCTGCGGCGCGTGCGGGCAATCAGCCCCGCGAACCGCTCCGACGGTTTTTTGGGCTCGGACATCTCCCAGGACGACGGCGGCTTTTTCGACGGCAAGGTCGAGGAGTTCACGTGGACTCTGGTGGGCGAACGCGACGCTCTCGCCTTTGCCGATCCGGTGTCGCTGGCCGGGCCGATGGAGCGGCACGGGTGGAAAGACGGCGGCTGGGTGATCAGGACCGATCCAGACTTGCCCACGGTGGGTTTCCGGACGCCCGGCTGGCAGGGGCTTTCCTGGGCGCCGACCGACCCGGTGCTGCTGAAAAGGCGCGTGTGGGTCGTGCAGGCCGTACCCCACGACCGCTACTACCTCTACGGCAAGATCGAGCTGTGGATCGACCAGGATTCGTGGCTCCGTGTCTTCAACCGCAAGTTCTCGTGGGCGGGAGAGCTCGTGCAAAATTAGGCCGTCACCCACGTCCGCAACCACCCCGCGGGCCCGCCCGAAGCCCGGGAGTGGACCTGGAACGGCGCTCTATCGTATTTCTGCGTCGAAGCCATCAAGTTCCACCGCGCCACGTGCGCTGGCTTCCGCCCGTATCCGAACGCGCCGTACGTGCGGCGCATTCCGCTGGATCCGAAAATGTTCGACCCGACCGCACTGGTGCGCTTCGGGAAGTGAACAGCTCGCCCGCGCGGGCGAAAGGGTGGCCCGAGCCCAGCGCGGCGGGCGTGGCGAGGAGGCGATGAGCGAAATCGAGCAGTTGCGGAAGGCGCTGGAGGAGCTGCGGGACGTGCAGGCCATCGTCACTCTGCAATCTCGCTATTGCCATCTGGTGGACGGCCGCCGGTGGTCGGAGCTCGCCGAGCTGTTCACCGAAGACGCTTGCTGCGACTACGGCTTCTTCGGGGCGTACGAGGGCCGCGAGGAGATCGTGCAAAAATTCTTCGCCGAGCTGGTCGGCTCGGTGACCTCGTTCATGGCCCACATGATTCACAACCCGGTGGTCGAGGTCGACGGCGACCGCGCGCGGGGTCTCTTCTACCTGACGGCACAGACCACGGTGGAACCCGTCCACCGCGCTCTTTGGGTCATGGGCCGGTACCGGAACGAGTTCCGGCGCGTCGGCGGTGCGTGGAAGATCGCCCGGTTGGAGTTCGAGTTCTGGTACTACTCGCCGTACGAGGACGGCTGGGCGAAGACTCGCATGTGGGATCCCTTCGAGGTAATGGGCCTGGCGCAGGAGCCGGGCAAAGCGGGTTGAAAAGGCGCATGGACAGGGGCGGCGGAACGGCGCGCGCGCCGCGGCGGCGCCGGGAGGCGGGAGGGTGAAATTCGCCCTGCGCATTCCGGGCAACTTTCTGTACCCCGCGATCACGAGCCCGTGGGAGGTGCGGGTGACAGGCCCGCAGACGCTGCAGTTCGCCCGCAAGGCCGAAGAGCTCGGCTTCGATTACTTCTGGGACTCGGAGCATATCGTACAGGTTCCGGAAGGCGCCGCCGTTCAGGGGCCCCGCTTCTACGAGGCGCTCAGCGCTGCTGGAGTCGTGCTGGGTGCTACCCGCCGGATCCGAGCGCTCACCTACGTCGGCGTGCTCCCGTATCACAACCCGTTGGTCTACGCGAAGCAGGTCGCGACGGTGGATGTCCTCTCGGAGGGCCGCCTGACCCTGGGCCTGGCTGCGGGCCACCTGGCCGGGGAGTTTGCGGCTCTGGGGGTGGCCTTCGAAGAGCGCGGGCAGCGCATGGACGAGTACCTGCGAATCCTCAAGGTGCTGTGGACCGAAGAACGCCCCGCGTTCCGCGGGCGGTTCTATGGCTTCGCCGATCTCATCTTCGAGCCGAAGCCGGTGCAAAAGCCGCATCCGCCAGTGTACATCGGCGGCGACGCAGAGCCCGTGCAGCCCCGCGCCGCGCTGCTCGGCGACGGGTGGATTCCGTGGCTGACGACGCCCGAGGAGCTGCCGGCGCGACTCGAGCGCATCCGCGAGCTGCGGGCCAGGGCTGGCCGCTCGGATGCCTTCGAAGTGCTCATGCTTTTGGCCGAGTTTCCGCCCGAAGACCGACTCAATTTGCGCCGTTTTCGCATTCCGAAAGCTGCGGGCGAAGTGCTGCGGGTTTTGGATCGGCTGGCGCGGGCAGGGGCAGCCGGGGCGATCGTTCACCTCCCCGTGGGAACTTCGGGCCTGCAGGAGTGTCTGGAGTGGGTCGAGTGGTTCGCATCGGAGATTGCGCCGCAATACCGGCCGGCGCGGTGAGCCGCGCGGGTGCCAGCACGGAATCGGAGGCCCTCGATGTCCGGCCGCACGGGAACGCAGTGGGATGAATCGGTCGACGTCCTGGTGATCGGAAGCGGCGCCGGCGGCATGGTGGCCGCAATTGCCGCGTTCGATCGCGGGGCAAAGGTGCTGGTGATCGAGAAGAGCGCGCTCTACGGCGGGTCGTCCGCGCGCTCGGGCGGCGGACTCTGGATCCCCAACAACCACCTGATGCCCGCGGTCGGAATTCTCGATTCCGAGGACGACGCTTTCCAGTACCTGAGGGCAGCGAGCGGCGGTGCCGTGCCAGAAGACCGCCTCCGGGCTTACGTCCGCTTCGGGCCGCGGATGCTGCGCTACCTCGTCGAGCGCACCCGCGTGCGGGTCGACTCCCTACCGGCATACCCGGACTACTACCCGGACCTCCCGGGCTGGCGTCCGGGCGGCCGCGCGCTGGAGCCGTGCCGCTTCGACGCGCGCCTGCTCGGCGGCGAGTTCCTGCGCATGCGGGAGTGCGCGGTGCAAGCGCTGATGGGCGGCCGGATCATGATGACCGTGAAAGAGGCGCGCACGCTCTTGTGCCGCGCCCCGGGCTGGTTCCGCCTGACCGCTTCCCTCTACGCGCGTTACTGGCTCGACCTGGGCTGGCGGCTGCGCTCGCGGCGCGACCGGAGTCTCACGATGGGCAACGCACTCGTCGGCATGTTGCGGCGCTCGCTGATGGACCGCGGGATTCCGCTCTGGCTCCGCACGCGGGCGCGCGAGCTCGTGGAAGCGGATGGCAGGGTCGCGGGGATCGTGGCCGAGCGCGAGGGACAGGTGCTTCGCATCGCCGCGGCGCAGGGCGTGATCCTGGCCGCGGGGGGATTCGAGTCGAGCCAGACCTTGCGCGAGCGATACTTGCCGCACCCGACTCGCGCGGAGTGGACCTGCGGCAGCCCGGAGAATACCGGGGACGGCATCGAGCTCGGGCTGCAGGCTGGGGCCGGCCTCGAGTGCACCGACTACGCCTGGTGGGGCCGACGACCGTGGTTCCCGGCGAGGAGCGAGCGCGCATGCTAGTGATCGAGAAGTCGCTGCCCGGCTCGATTCTAGTCGACCGGCGCGGCTGCCGGTTCGTGAACGAGGCGCTTCCATATCTCGATGTCGTGGATGCTATCTACCGGAACCACCGCGCCGGCAACCCATGTGTGCCGGCGTTTCTGATCTTCGACGCGACGTTCCGGCGCAAATACCCGTGCGGGCCGCTGCTCCAGGGCTCGGTTCGGCCCGATTGGACCCTGCCGCAGCGCTTGCGGCGCGGGTACGTGAAAAAGGCGCAGTCCGTCGAAGCGCTCGCTGGCCTTCTCGGCATCGATCCCGGAGGGCTGGGAGCCACTGTGGCGCGCTTCAACGAAGCGGCGCGCGCGGGCTGCGACCGCGAATACCACCGGGGTGAGAGCGTCTTCGAGCGCTACTACGGCGACGAGGCAGTTCAGCCCAATCCCTGCCTCGCGCCGATCGAAAAGCCCCCGTTCTACGGCCTCGAAGTGTACCCGGGAGACCTCGGCACGATGGGAGGGCTCAAGGTCGATGCCCGCGCCCGCGTGCTGACTGGAAGCGGCGAGGTAATCCCCGGCCTTTACGCCATTGGCAACTGCTCGGCCTCGGCGGTCGGGCGATCGTATCCCGGGCCCGGCTCCACACTGGGCCCGGCCACCACTTTCGGCTACATCGCCGCCCTCTGCGCCACGGCAGGCGTTGGCGAGGTTGCGGCGCAGTGAGCCGGTGACGGCTTGGGGCAAGCCCGAACACGCGCTTCTCGGAGGAGACACGGCGCGGGGGCCGGAGCGGGCCGGCAGGCCCGCGGCGGCGGAGCTTGGGGCGATCTAGCGCGCTCTGACGGTTGCGGAGCCTCGCTCTGCGCATGCTCCGGCAGAGCGGGATCGCGGCCACGCGGTGCACGGGAACGTTAAGGCCCGCGCTTCCTGGGGCCGGCTGGTCCGGCTGCGGAACCCAGGGGACCGGCTGGGGGCAACGGGTGTGGCGGAGGACGACCCCGACGCGCTACGCGAGGCTCCGGCTGTTCGCGGTCGCCCGCCGCCCCCACCCGTTCGCGCTGCGGAACGGGCAGCACGGGGCCTCCCTTGTTGCGGTGCAGAGGGCGGTGCTATGGATGGCCGCGCGCATGGTGGCGGCGGATTTCTTCGTGCAAGAAGGGGTCGATCCTGCTCACAGCCTCGCCGCGGACCGCCATTTTCTGCATGCCGTGCGGCGCGCGTCGCGCGTGCGGCGCGCCGTGCTGCGCGTCTATAGCTTCCGAGGCGAGTGCGTCTCCCTGGGCCGTTATCACCTCGCGCCGCCAGCCGCCGCCGGACAGGCAGCGGGCGGAGTGCAGCTCTGGCGGCGGCACTCCGGCGGCCGCGCCGTGCCCTTCGGCGACGGCTTTGTCGGTGTGTCGCTCGTGCTCCCGCATCGGTCCGCCCTGTTCGCGGAAGACCCGCTGGCGCTTGCACCCCACCAGGTGATCAACCGCTACGTGCGCGGCATCCTGGAGTCGTGCAAGCTCGTTCGCATTCCCGCGTTCTACCCCGGCCGGGATTTCATCACGGTAGACCGGCGCGTGCTCGGGCTGGTTTCCTTCGAGACCGACGAAGCGGGCGCGCTGCTGTTCGAGGCGATTTTGGCCAACACGCGCGACTTTGGGATTCTCGCCGAGCTGATCGATCGCGCTGATCCGGAGGGCACGGTGAAGGTCGATCTACCCCCTCCGGATTCCACGACAAGCCTGCAGCGCGAGCTGCGGGCGCGGCTCTCGCTCGAGGAGCTGGCCGACCTTCTGCGGCGCGGGTTTGCCCGGCAGTTCGGCCTCACCTGCGAACAGCGGCCGCTGAGGCCCTTGGAAGTGCGGGCCATCGAGGCCATCGCGGCGCGCGAGTTTTCGCCTCCGGCGTGGCTGCTGCAGCGCCGGCCCCGGCCCGATCTCACGCACCGCGGCGTCGTCTTCGTACAGCTCGGCGCCTTTGAGGTGCATTTTTCGGTCGAACAGCAGCGCTTTATCAAAGACATCATGTTCGCCGGGGACTTTCTGGCAAACGCGGCCAGCATCGACCGCCTCGAGCGGCAGCTGCGGCTTTGTCCCGCCGAGTGGCGGGCCATCGACGCGGTGGCGAGCGAGATTTACAGTGACCCGCACAACTATATCTTGGGAATCGGCAAGCTGCGCACGGTGGCCGACGTGATCGTGCGCGCGCTGGGCTCATGAGCCAGTGGGCGCAGCGGCTGTCCGAGCCGCGGCCCGAGCGGTTGGCCGCGAACCTGCGAGAGGCCCGCGCGGGGCGGGGATGGGATGCCGGCGACCTCGCAGCCCTGGTTCGCTGCTTGGGACACGCGAGCAGGGCGGTGCAGCGGGAAGCGGCGGAAACCTGCGCGGCGCTGCACGCGCGCGGGCTGCCCGTGAGGCCGCTCGTC
>JBBIUR010000213.1:0-6882 GCA_037440145.1 Myxococcales bacterium
CCTGGATGTTTGCGATGTCAAAGCACTCGATCCGCTTCGGCGCATTGGCGAGATGCAGCTTTTCCTGCAGCTCTCGGAGCGTGCGCTCGCACTGCTCCCCCGCATCTTGGCGGCAGGCAAAGCTCTGGCGCGCGTTTTCGGCCGCCATCTCGACCAGCCGCCATTTGTCCCCCCTTTGCGGCCACAGCACTTCCACCTTCCGCCCTTTGCGCTCGCTCAAGTACTCCGCTCGCGCCGCTGCATCCTCTACTTCGGCGGGAAGCAAGATCTCGTCGGGCACGTAGCGGTCGCCCTGGTAAAACTGCGTCAGCACTGCCTGCAGCACCTCGTCGTCGGGCAACTCCATGTCTTGCAGGCTGTAACTCTGGCTGCCGGTCAGCTTTCCGTTGCGGACGAAAAGGACCTGGACCTCGATGAATCCGCCTTCTCGGTATAAACCGAACACGTCCTGGTCGCCACCCCGATAGCTCACCACTTGCTGGGGCTCCTGCGTCTTCTCGATGGCGCGGATGCGATCGCGGATCCGCGCCGCCTCCTCGAATCGCAGCTCCTCGGCCGCGCGCTCCATTTCCGCCCGCAGTTGCCGCACGAGCTCCGGGCTTTTCCCCTCCAGCAGCAGGATGGCCTGCCGCACGTGCCGCGCGTACTCCTCGGGCTCGATGGGAAGGCAGCAGGGGGCGAGGCATTTCTTGATCTGGTACTCCAGGCAGGGCCGCGTTCGATTGCGGAAAACCGCATCGCTGCATGTCCGCAAGGGAATCACCTTGCGGATCGTGTCGAGCGTGTCACGCACGGCTTGCGCCGAGTGAAACGGGCCGAAGTAGCGGCTCCCATCTTTCACGATCTTGCGGGTCACCAGCACCCGCGGCCACGGCTCCTGCACCGTCACCTTGACGCTCACGTACGACTTGTCGTCCTTGAGGCGGATGTTGTACCGGGGCTTGTACTGCTTGATCAGGTTGTTCTCGAGGATCAGAGCTTCCTTGTCGTTTGCCGTCACCAGAGTGTCCACGTCGGCCACCCGCGCAACGAGAAAGCGCACCTGCTGCCGCTCATCGCCGGCGCGGAAGTACGAGCGCACCCGAGAGCGAAGGTTCTTGGCCTTGCCCACGTAGACGACCTTCCCGTGGCGGTCCTTGAGCAAGTAAACCCCGGGCCGCGCCGGCAGAGCGTCGAGCTTCGCCGCCAGACTGGGGGTACCGGTGGGCGCTGCCGAGCCGAGAGTGGAATCGATCTCCCCCATTGGCCTCCTGGAGAGAATACCGCGGTGTCTCCCTTGCGGAAACCGGCCCGCGACTTCGGCCGGCGTCCGGCAATTGTGGCGTCGGCCGCTTGGCGCTTCCGCCCGATCCAGCCCTTCCTTGACGCTCTCGCGCCGGGGGGGACGGCGGCCGGCCGGTAAAACGACTCCGGGCAAACTCTTCGCGCTCGGGAGCGAGCCCGCGCCGGGGGCCTGGTACACCGGCTGCTCACTGGAGCTTGCGTGTACGAGCTACCCACCGAAAGCGAGGGCCAGCGTCCACAACCCCAAGCGAGAAGCGCCCAGCCCGAAGCTCCGGGTCACGCACCGGTTCCCGGCTCTGCGGGCGAGCGTTTGCTGGCCGGCAACAAGGCGCGCACGGTCCTGCTGCTGCGCTGGGTGCTGATCCTCGCTACGTGCTGCTTGTTGCTCTTCAGTGACCCGCTCGCGCGGCCACGGCCCTGGGCCGCGGCCTTCGCGATGGCCTACATAGCTTCGAACCTGTTGCTGCTCGCCCTCTTGCCGCACATCCGCTCCCAGCGGAAGTTGGAGACCGCCGTTGTTCTGTTCGACGCAGTTGCCGTTTCTGTCGGCCTGGCGCTGACAGAGCGCGCCACTACGGACTTCTTTCTCCTTTATTTCCTCGTCATGTTCCTCGGTGCGCTGGCGGAACGCTTCGACTTGGTCCTGGGCGCTGCCCTGCTCATCGGCGGGCTCCACTTGTATACGGTCGGGCATTCGGTGGGCTACGGAAATCTCCTGGAAAGCGAATACCTGCTGCGGGTCCCCTTTCTCTTCGTCGTAGCGCTTTTCTTCGGCTATCTCGTCGAAAACACGAGAGCCGCGGAGCGAGAGGCCCAGCGTGCCCGCGAACACGAGCGCGTAAAAAGCGAGTTTCTCGCCGCAGTGACCCATGACCTGAAAAGCCCGCTAGCGTTAATCGATGCCGTCGCCCAGGCGCTCCTCGACGGTGAATGCGGCCCTTTAGGCTCCAACCAGGCGGAGTATGTGCGCCGCATTCACGCCAGCGTGCGCCGCGCCATCACCCTAGCACTCAACCTTCTGGACGCATCGCGCATCGAGAGCGGACGCTGGTTCCTCGCTCGCACTCCGGTGGATCTCTCGGCAGTTATCGAAGACAGCGTCGCTGTGGCTCGCAGCGCCGCCGACCTCAAGCGCATCCAGCTTCGCTGTGAGGTCCACTCGCCCCTGCCGACCCTGGAAGGCGATTTCATGCAACTCGGCCGGCTTCTGTCGAACCTGATCGACAACGCGATCAAATACGCCCCGGCCGGAGGCACAGTCGCGGTTTCCGCACGCGTCTCCGGCGGGGCTGTGGAACTCTGCGTAGAAGACAACGGGCAGGGAATTCCGCCCGAGGAGCTACCCACTCTGTTCGACCGGTATCGCCGCGCGGCGAAAACCGAAAAGGTCGAAGGGACGGGACTCGGCCTGTTCCTCGTGAAGGCAATCGCGGAGGCGCACGGGGGGCGGGTCGCGGTGACCAGCGCGCTGGGGAAAGGCACGCGGGTCTCGGTGTTCCTACCCTGCACGGCGGGGCGAGTGCCGCTACCGTCGCCTCCTGCGCCCGGTGCCCTCAGCCCCCCTGCCCTCCGGGCAGCGCCGAACCACTGTCGAAATCTCGCGGTCGCCGCGACCCGCCACTAAGCGCCGCTCACCGCGCAGGCGCCCCAAGGCTGCCACCACTCCCCCGGACGCGCCGCACCATCTCTTCCGCTTCTGCCAGCAAGGCGCGCCGCAAGGCCGGTTTGGCCGTCCGCGAGTACCAGCCGTGCAGTACCGCCACATCCCGCCCGATCTCGTGCACCTGCGCCGCTTTCTCCGCCGCAGCCCGCCGCAGCGCTGCAAAGACATCGCTCCACCGGCGCTGCTCGGCCCCCGGGTCGGATCTCGCAGTCGCCGACTCTCCCCTTTTTACCGCTGCGACAGCCCCCGCCCGCCGCGGAGCGGTTCGCGGTGCATCGCACTTCCGGAGGATCCCAATCACCGCACCCAGCACGCGCACCTTCTCCGGGCGGAGAACGAGCGGCAGTAATAACGGATTCGCTGGCTGCAACCGCACTTGCCCATTGCAGTCGCGATAGAGTTTTTTCACAGTCACGCAGCCGTCCACTTCGGCGACAACGGTCCGCCCGTTCTCCACCACTTCTCGCGGTTCAACGATCAAGTAGTCGCCGTCGTGGATTCCCTCCTCGACCATCGATTGGCCGCGAATGCGGAGCGCAAAAATGCGCTCGCGATCCCAGAGCCCTTTCGACAGCGATAGCCTTCCCTTTATTTCGAACGGCTCGAATGGCTCCCCTCCGCCGACCACGTCCAACAATGGAATGTCCCTCGCTGCGCCTGCCGCAATGCCTTTCGAACGCGGGCTGCCCAGGACCACGCGATTCCCGTCGACCCCCACTGCGTCCAATTCCCCGTCTAAGGATGGCCCCCTTCCAATTTCCACGCTGCCGGATACTAGATCTTCTCCTTCTATTCGCCAGTACACGAAGAGACACCGGAAGTAAAGGCCTTGCGGTAAGTTTTCGCGCTTGGTCGCGCCCCCCGGTCGGGCGCGATCGACGGACAATCCGCTAACGGGGCAGCGAGGGGCGACGATAAAAACGGTCGAGCGCTTCCCGCAGATCCCGCGCCGACAATTGGCCAGGGGCGGTGGCCATGCGGTGATAGCCATATGTGATCTCGGAGCCCGCGAGCGGGAAAAGGATGCGGGAAATCGCGCCCAGCTCGCCCATCGCAATGGTGACGACACCGCGTGCCCGATACCGCAGGGTGAACTCCAGTAACTGCGCGATGTCTTCCGCGCAGTGCGCCATACACGCGATTTTGAAGAGACTCTCTCGGGGCGCGCGGCCAGCGATACGGCGCAAAGCCGCCGTACTCGGTGTCCGCGCCAAGTTGTGGTACGAGAGGATCGCCACTCGCCCGTGCTTCTGAGCCGCCGCAACGACGCGTCGCCGGATCGGCGCGCGGAGCTCCACGTCGACCGCGTCGACGACCGGCGTCAAAGCCTCGTAGAGTTCCGCCCGATGGGCCTCCGTCAGACGCGCGCCTCCGCCCTCCTTTTGCCACCGGACGGTCCCGATCAGCGGCAGACCCGTGGCCTCTTTCACGTCCACCGCCACGCGCCGCACGTGGTCCAGCTCCAAACTGCGAAACAAGTCAACGCGCAGTTCTATCAGGTCGGCAATCTCGCGAATCGCCGCGGAGTCGCGGCCCACGTCGTCGTCGCCGAGGGGAACCGCGAGCAACGGGTACTTCCCCAACGGCACGCCTCCGATGCGAAGCGGAGTTCGGCGCCGCGAGCGGGAGAGGCGCGCTCGCTGGCTGCGGCCAGAGTTCATCGCTCCAGGACGATCACGCAGGCATTGGCCCCTCGCCCTACCGTGTGGGCCAGCGCCGTCCGGGCACCGGGGACCTGTCGCGGACCGGCTTCGCCCCGGAGTTGCAAGTACAGCTCTACGACTTGTGCCAGCGCTGAAGCACCGAGCGGTTCCCCGCGCGCGAGCAGGCCGCCGCTCGGATTGACCGGCAGCGGACCCCCGATTTGCGTCCGCCCCTCCGCAATCCACGCCCCGCTCTCCCCGCGGCCGCACAGACCCAGCTCTTCGTAGGCCAGCAACTCTCGCCCCGCATCGGTATCCTGGACCTCCGCAACGTCGAAGTCCCCGGGGCCAATGCCCGCTGCTTCATATGCGTCGCGCGCCGCGAGTTCGGTCGGACTCGGCGGTTCCGAGGCGATCCCGCTGAGCGGGGTGTGCTCTCCCAGCACATTCCCGGGCAGATGAGATCGCAGGGCTGCCGCGGCAATACGGACTTGCCTGGGCCCCGCGTCCTTGGCCGCCCGCAGCACGACGGCCCCAGCGCCCTCGTTGGGCGAACAGAGCATGAAGAGCGTCAGCGGGTCGCAAACCATCGGCGATCCCAGCACCTCCTCTAGTGCAACCTCTTCGCGGAACATCGCAAACGGGTTGTGGGCCCCGTGCCGGCGGTTCTTCACCACGACTTGCGCGAGCTGTTCTCGCGTCACGCCGCTTTCTCGCATCAACCGGCGGGCGCGCAGCGCGAAGTACGCAGGGGTGGCCGCAAGGCCCGCCTCTTCCTGCCACTGCGGAAAGAACGAAGACCGGATCATTCCGCGCGGCATCTTCTCGATCCCGAACACCAGCACGCAATCGCAGCGGCCTGATTGGATCGCCTCCAAGCCCAACAGCAGGGCCGCCCCTCCACTGGCGCACCCCGCCTCCACGTTCACCACGGGCACACCTGTCAGGCCCAGGGTGCTCAAGACCCTGTGGCCGGCGGCGACTCCGGCATACACCGTGCCGCAGTAAGCAGCTTGGAACCCACCTCGGCCCAGCTCGGCCCCCCGGAGCGCCATGTCGACCGCCGCAGCCCCAAGCGCAACCGCGTCCCGATCCGCAAAACGCCCAAATGGGTGCAACCCGACCGCAGCGATTTCCACGGGCCGCTTCGCCACCACCGCAGCGCCTGCAGGCAGGTGCACCCGGGGGCATGTCCCGGCTGCCGCCCCCCGCTCCAGGGAAGGCCCGCCGGAATCGGGAGCGAACGCGTAACTAACCAGTCCTTGACCCTCCGCATCGACACCGACGGTGTCCAGGACCATGCGCAGCGGCTGCCCATAGCGAAATGCCTCCAGGTCGGGTCCGCTCAGCCGCGCGATGACCCGCAGCCCCTCGGGCAGTTCCACGACCCCCAGGCCGAAGGGAACCGGCCCCTCGTATCCGGGCGGGCGACTCCGCACACACGTGTAGTCGAGGAGCCAGCCTGCGGGACCGAGCGCGATCCGGTCGCAGTTCAGGCAACCGCAATACGGGCACGCCATCCCAGCCGGAAAGTGGGGCGCACCACACGCCGTGCATCGGGCTGCCAGCAGTCGCGCGGTGCCCTCGCTATCGACCGTGAAAAGACCCTCTCGAACCGGGCGGCTCATGTCCGGCGAATAGCACATGCACCGCCTCGCCGCACACGGCTCGCGCGCCTCTTCCTTCCCCCGCATCGCCTCGCTATACATCCGCAGCGCATTTCCGAAAAACGAGGCGATACGCCCTGCCCGGCTGGAAAGCGGGCGCAGGCGAGTTCGCACTCGGGATGTGCGGATCATGCGAAAACTGCTGCAGGTATTCGGCGCACTATTCCTCGTCACGGCGCTCGCGGTTGCAGGCGCCGGAATCGCGTTTCTCCGCTCCGGCATTAGCGCCCGCCGCCGGCCCTCCGCCTTGGAGACCCTCGTTGCCCAGCGCCTGCGGCGCCTCGCCATTCCGGCCAGCGCTCGCGCCGCCCGAAACCCGGTGCCCGTTACGCCGGAGGCCTTGCGAGAGGCGCGTCTTCACTTCGCGGACCACTGCGCGTCGTGCCATGGCAACGACGGCAGCGGCAACACGTCATTGGGGAAGAACCTGTATCCTCCGGCGCCGGATATGCGGCAAGCGGCGACGCAGAACCTCACGGACGGCGAGCTCTACTATATCATTCGGAACGGAATCCGATTCACAGGCATGCCGGCATGGGGCGAGGAGGAAAAAGAAAGCGACCCGGAAACTTGGAAGCTCGTCCATTTCGTCCGCCACTTGCCCCGGTTGACCGAGGCCGAAATT
>JBBIUR010000214.1:0-6830 GCA_037440145.1 Myxococcales bacterium
AGGTTTTCGACGTATTCGTCGTTCAGTTGCAGCATCGGCGCCGTGCCGCACGAGGCCAAGCACTCCACCTCGCTGAGCGTGAACTTCCCGTCGGGCGTGGTCTCCCCGACCCGGATCCCGAGCCGCTTTTCGATGCAGGTGGTGATCTCCCGTGCGCCCCGCAGCGTGCACGACAGGTTGCGGCACACTTGGAGGTGGTACTTCCCGATCGGTTTGCGGTGGAACATCGTGTAGAAAGAGACCGCCCCCGCCACGCGCGCGGGCGGCAGCTCCAGGAGCCGCGCCACATACGCGATCACCTCGTCGGACATCCAGCCGAATTCCTCCTGGGCCAGCCACAGCACCGGCAGCAGCGCTGCCTGACGCGTCGGATAGCGCCGCAAGATTTCCTGGACTCTCGCTGCTGCTGCCGGTGCAAAGGCCACTGGGTCGCGCCCGGCCGCGCTCTGCGCCGCGCCTTCTTCTCGCTTCACCGGTCGCACTCCCCTCCGATCATGTTCACCATCCCGAAGGTCGCAACGATGTCCGCGACCATGTAGCCGCGCAGCATCTCTCCGAGGGCGGCCATGCCGAGAAAGCAGGGGGGGCGAACGCGCACCCGATAGGGCCGGCCGCTCCCGTCGCTGACCACGTAGAATCCGAGCTCCCCGTTGGCGCCCTCGACGGCCTGATACGCCTCTCCGCGCGGGACCTTGATCCCTTCCATGATCAGCTTGAAATGGTTCATCAGGCCTTCGATGCTCCGGTAGACCTCGTGCTTGGGCGGCAGGGCGATGCGGGGGTCCCGCACCCGCACCGGCCCGGGAGGCATCTGCCGGAGGGCCTGTTCGACGATGCGCATGCTCTGTTCCATCTCCAGGAAGCGGCAGAGGAAGCGGTCGTAATTGTCGCCCCGGGTTCCCAGCGGCACCTCGAACTCCATGCGGTCGTAGACGAGATACGGCTGCTGCTTGCGCACGTCGTAGTTCACGCCCGTGGAGCGCAGCATCGGGCCGGTGAGCCCGTAAGAGATCGCGTCTGCCGCCAAGATCACGCCCACGCCCGCCATGCGGTCGTAAAAAATGCGGTTGCGAGTGAGCAGCTTGTCGCAGTCGCTCAAAATGGCGCGGAGATCGCGAAACGCGCGCTCGATCCGCGGGCCGATGTCGGCGGGAAGGTCGTTTGCCACCCCTCCGATCCGCGTATAGGTGACGGTCACGCGAGCCCCGGTCACGGCTTCCACGATGTCGTAGAGGAACTCGCGGGCTTCGTTGAGCAGAAAGCCCACGGTCATCGCGCCCGTTTCGGTCGCTGCCATGCCGAGGCACGTGAGGTGGTCGGTGAGGCGGGAAATCTCGCTCATGAGGACGCGAATGTACTGGCAGCGCTCCGGTGTCTCGATGCCGAGCAGTTTTTCTACCGCCAGGGCGTACCCGACGTTATTGATCAGAGGGGAGACGTAGTTCAGCCGGTCGGTGTAAGGGATGACCTGGGTCCAGGTGCGCTGCTCCGCCATCTTTTCGAAGGCGCGGTGCAGGTAGCCGACCTCGACGTCGCACTCGACGACGACCTCGCCGTCGAGTTTCAGGTTGAACTTGATCGTCCCGTGGGTCGCAGGATGGGAGGGCCCCATCTGCAACTCCATGACCTCCGCGGTGGTGTCGATGTCGATGCGGCGGCGGGAGAGCTCGGCGGTCACGGCTTTCTCCACGGTTGTTCGATCGGGTCGCGCTCGGGCACGAGGGGCTGCCGCCGGTTCACCGGGTAGTCCTTGCGCAGCGGGTGGCCGACGAATTCTTCGTAGAGCAGGATGCGCCGCAGATCCGGGTGGCCGGCGAACCGGATGCCGAACATGTCCCACACCTCGCGCTCGAGCCAGTTCGCCGCTTTCCACAGGCCCGTCAGCGAAGCCACGGCAGGGTCGGTTTCCGGGATGCGCGTTTTCACTCGCAGGCGGTGGTTGTGGGTGAGGGAGTAGAGGTGGGCGACGAGTTCGAACCGCGGTTCCTGCCCCAAGTAGTCGACGGCGGCGAGGTCCATGAGGAACTCGAACCGCAGCCCCGGTGCATCCCGCAGGGCTGCGAGGACCTCGGCCCAGCGCTCGCGCGGGACAACGATCGTCTCGTCGCCCGCTTGGCTGTGGCTCTCCAACACCGCCGCGCCCAGCAGTTCTCGGGCGCGAGGGAGAACGCGCTCCTCGCTCACTCCCACTCCAGCGCTCCTTTCCGCCACACGTACACCAGGCCAATCCCAAGGATTCCGGCGAAAACGACCATTTCGGCGAACCCGAACCATCCCAAGCGCCGGAAGATCACCGCCCACGGGTACATAAAGACCACTTCCACGTCGAAGAGAATGAAGAGGATCGCGACTAGGTAGAACTTCACGGAGAAGCGTTTTTCCCACGCGCTGCCACTAGGCGGGTTGCCACACTCGAAGGGCTGTTCTTTGGTGGCCGTGCGCGCCTTGGGGCCGAGCACGTGGCCCGCGAGGGGCAACAGCCCGACGACGAGCCCGGCGAGCACAAAAACGACCAAGATGGGAATGTACTGGTCAGCCATGGAGGAGATTTGCGGCGCGGCGCCGCACCGCAGCAGGCAGCCCTCCCGTATGTGAAGAAAATTCTCAAGTCAAGGTAACCTCTCCCGTTTTGACTGCTCCGCGGTGCTTTGCTACGCGCCGCTCGATGGATCTGGATACGCTCCGGCGGCGGCTGGAGCTGTTGCTGCAAGGCCGGTTCGGGCCCGCCGTGTCGGTCGAGCGGATCGCGCTCCTGGCCGGGGATGCTTCGACGCGCCGCTACGCGCGCCTGTGGTTGGCCGGAGGGCCGGTCCCTGCAACGGCAGTGGCGATGGTGCTCGCGGACCGCGCGGTGGCGCACTCGTCCGAAGAGCTGGGCACGGTGCCGGCGACTGGGGAGCTCCCGTTCCTCAACGTACAGCGGTATTTCGCGCGCCTCGGCGTCGCCGTGCCTGCCGTTTACATCGATGCCGCGGACGAGGGCCTGGTGGTGCTCGAAGACGTGGGCGACCTTTGTCTGCGCGACGCTGCGGAGCGTGGTTCGCGGGATCTCGTCGCCGGCCTGTTCCGCCGCGCGGTGGATCAACTGCTGCGGATCCAGTTGGGAGGGGAGCGCGCGCCCGACCCGGGGTGCATTGCCTTTTCGCAGGCGTTCGACGAGCGGCTGTTTCTGTGGGAGTTCGACCACTTCCTCGAATGGGGCATCGAAAGGCGGTCGGGGCCGCTTCCGGTCGCGGAGAGGCACGAGTTGCAGCGGTATTTCGAGACGCTGGCGGCGCGGCTGGGCCGCGAGCGGCGCTACCTGAGCCATAGGGACTTTCACGCGTGGAATCTCTTCGTGCAGGGCGGGGAGATTCGAGTCCTGGATTTCCAAGACGCCTTGCTCGCACCCGCGCCCTACGACCTGGCAACGCTGTTGGGAGATCGGGATACGCCGCGAGTGGTGCCCCCCGAGCTGGAGGCAGAGCTGCTGGCGTACTACCGAGAAGCATGGCGCGCGAGGGGTGGGCCGCCCTGGGACGCGGATCACCTGGGCGAGGTGTATCGGCTTTGCGCGCTGCAAAAGGCTTTCAAGGTCATCGGCCGCTTTCACTACCTCGACCTGGCAAAAGGAAAGCCCGGCTACTTGCGCTACCTGCCGCCCACGCTGGCGCAGATCGGCCGCTTGCTCGAGCCTTCCGGTCGAAGCGGCACCGTCCGCGCGATCCTAGCGCGCTACTTTCCGGAACTGGGTGAGCCGTGAAGGCGATGGTTCTGGCGGCTGGGCGCGGGACGCGCTTGCGGCCCCTGACGGAGAGAATTCCGAAACCTTTGATCTTTGTCGGCGGCCGCCCGCTGATTGCGTACTCCCTGCTGCAGTTGCGGGCCGCTGGCGTGCGCGAAGTGGCGGTGAACCTCCATCACCGAGCGGAACAGATCCGCGCAGCGCTCGGAGACGGGTCGCGGTTCGGCCTCCACCTGCGATTTTCCGAAGAGCCGCGGTTGCTGGATACAGGCGGGGCGCTGGCGCGCCTGCGAGACTTTTTCTGCGACGGGCCGTTTTTCGTGCTCAATGCCGATTCGATCCACGACGTGCCGCTGCGAGAGCTCTCGGAATTCCATGGCCAGCGCGGCGCCATCGCCACGCTCGTCTTGCGCCCCGATCCGGGGGCCGCGCGCTTCGGCCTCGTCGAGGTGGACCGGGAAAGTCGCGTGCGCCGGTTTCTCGGTGCGCCCCCCGATGCGGGGGAGGACCTCGTTCCCTTGATGTACGCAGGCGTCAGCATCTTCAGTCCGGAGGTTTTCGGAGCGATGCCACGACGAGAGGTCTTTAGCCTCACGCGGGACCTCGTTCCCCGCCTGCTCGCCCGCGGCGCCCCCGTCTTCGGATTTCGCTACGGCGGCTACTGGTGCACCGTCGACACCCCCAGCGACCTTGCCGCCGCCCGCCGCGACCTCGCCTCCGCCCCACCCTTCTCCTACCTAGTTTCACTTTGGGGGACGTAGTTTCACTTTGGGGGACGTAGTTTCACAGCGGCGCAGCCGCGGGGGGACCAGTGGGGTCGCATAAGGACTGCCGGCGGCAACGCCTTTGGGGGGTCAACCACGGCTGTGAAACTACGTCCCCCAAAGTGAAACTACGTCCCCGTTGACAAACTGCGTCATGGATTCGTATAGGTTCGGTAGGGGCTGCACAAGGGGGGAATCGTGGGCATCACGATTGTGCAGAAGAGCGATCTGACGGTTCGGAAGCGGAACCCGAAGGTCGCATTGGTTCTCGCCGGGGGCGCAGTGACCGGCGGGGCGTTCAAACTGGGCGGTTTAAAAGCGCTCGACGACCTGCTCGTCAATCGGAAGACGACGGAGTTCGACATCTACGTCGGGCTGAGCGCAGGAGCGTTTTTGGCCGCACCGCTGGCGTGGGGGCTGACGCCAGCCGAGATGCTGCGCAGCCTGGAAGGAAAGTCGGAAGAGATCACGCAGCTCAAGCCGTCGGACTTTTACAACCTCAACGTCGAGGAATTCGCGCGCCGGCCGCTCGAGTACCTGTACGACCTCGCCGCGTACTTCCCCGGCGTGCTTCTCGACTTCGTACGCGAGGCTCCGGGGCTCCTGCGGCGCTTGCGCAAGCCTGCCGAGGCGATGCTCGCGGACCCGCGCCCCGATCACTTTTGGGAAATTCTGCGGCTCATCGGAGAGGCGGCCAGCAAGCGGCGCGAGTTTCCGTTCATCCTCGACTACTTACCTACCGGGCTTTTCGACAACCGCTCGCTCGAGCGGTACATTCGCGACAACCTTGCCCGCAACCGGCTGAGCAACGACTTCCGCGTTTTGCACCGGTTGACTGGAAAGTCCCTTTACATTTCGGCGATGAACCTCGACAGCGCCGAGCGCGTCGTTTTCGGGCACGACGAAGATGTGAGCCTCACCATCTCCGAGGCGGTGCAGGCCTCGACGGCACTGCCCGGGTTTTACCGCCCCGCGCGCATCCGCGGCGTCGATTACGTCGACGGGGGTGTGCGGCGGACGGCAAACATCGATGTGGCCATCGAGCACGGAGCGGACCTGGTGATCTGCTACAACCCGTTCCGCCCGTTTTCGAATCGGGTGCGGCGCCGCTTCGACAAGGAGCGCAACCGGTATGTCGTCGAGGGCCAGCCGCTGGCCGATCGAGGTGTGCTGACCGTATTGAATCAGGTATTTCGGACCCTGTTGCACTCGCGGCTGCAGTACGGCCTACGCGAATACCAGGACGATCCCAACTTCCGCGGGGACATCATCGTGATCGAACCGAAGGAGACGGACCTCCACTTCTTCCAGATGAACGTGCTTGCCTTCTGGCACCGGCTGCGCGCCGCGCAGCACGGGTACGTATCCGTGAGCGAGTCCATCGAGCGCCACTACGAGCTCATAAAGAAAATCCTCGAGAGCTATGGCATCACGATGACGCGCAAGCAGGTGCGGCGAAGCGTGGATCGGTTCCGCGAAGCGGGTGTGGAAGGGACTGTGGATGCCTTGCTCCGCGACGTCCCCCGCCGCAGCTTGAGCGTGGCGTGACCTGGGCCCACGCGTGCGCAGCGCGGGGCGGAGAAGCGCGCCTGGCTGCGGAGCCCACTGCGGCCGGATTTCACACCGCACGAGCGCGGGCACCGCGCGCTCGCCGATGGCCCGGGGTCCGAGCGCGACGCGCCCGGTGACCGAAGGCACGGACAGCCGCGCGCTCCTGCGGAGATTGGCGGGCAACACCGCGGTCACCTTCGGCGGTACGCTGGCCTTGAAGGCGATCGGATTCGCGACGACCCTCGTGCTTGTGCGCGGCCTGGGAAGCGCCGCGTACGGGCTGTACGCGTATGTCCTCTCGTACCTCTTTTTCTTTTCCTTCCTCTCGGATCTCGGCATGGAGCGCGTCGTTACCCGGGAGCTGGCCCGGGAGCCGGAGCGGACGGGCGAGATTCTCGGCACGGCCCTCGTGCTCAAGTTTGCGCTCTCCCTGGTGGCCCTCGCAGTGGCGCTTGGCGTGGCCCACGCCCTTGGGCTCCCGCGCGACGTGCGCTACTGCATTTTCGTGGCGGGGCTCGGCCTGCCGTTTTCCATCGAGCTGGTGTTCCGCGGTTACTTCCAGGCGCGCTACCAGATGGCGTACGCGTTCGCGGTCAGCGTGCCGGCAAGCGTGGCGTTTTTTGCCGTGGCCGCAGCGAGCGTCCATTTCCAGTGGCCGGTGTACGCGCTGTTCTACGGCTCGCTGGCCATCGGGTTGGCAATGGTGGCCGTGCTTCTCGCGCTCGCGGTGCGGCAGGTGGATTCCCCCCTGCGAGTGCGCTGGCGCGCCATGCCGCTGCTCGTGCGCGATG
>JBBIUR010000215.1:0-6795 GCA_037440145.1 Myxococcales bacterium
AAGTCCACGTGGCCGGGGGTATCGATGATGTTGATGAGGTTGTACCCCCAAAAAAAAATGTTAACCGCCGAGGTGATCGTGATCCCCCGCTCCTGCTCCTGGACCATCCAGTCCATCGTAGCCGTCCCTTCGTGGACCTCGCCGATCTTGTAGGTAATGCCCGTGTAATACAGGATCCGCTCCGTAGTGGTCGTCTTCCCGGCATCGATGTGGGCCATGATGCCGATGTTGCGGAGCCGATCTATGGATGTCGTGCGTGGCATGCCTTACCCGGTGCGGCGCCGATCCTCGATCCCAGCCGGGACCGGCACCGCAGCGACCTGCGCAATCCCGTCTACCAGCGATAGTGTGCGAAAGCCTTGTTGGCTTCCGCCATCCGATGGGTGTCTTCCTTCTTCTTCACTGCGCCGCCGCGATTCGCAGCGGCCTCGAGCAGCTCGGCCGCGAGGCGGTCCACCATGGACTTCTCGCTCCTCGCGCGCGCGCCCTGAATGATCCACCGCATTCCCAGGGAAATGCGGCGGCTCGGCCGCACCTCCACGGGCACCTGATACGTCGCCCCCCCCACCCGACGCGACCGCACCTCTACCACGGGCTTGACGTTTTCCAGGGCGCGCCGGAAAACGCCCAGCGGATCCTCTTTGGCCCGCTCGGCCACGGCCTCGAAGGCGCGATAGAGAATGCGCTCGGCGAGGCTCTTCTTGCCCCGCTGCATCATCGTGTTGATGAACTTGGCCACGAGGCGGTCGTGAAACTTGGGATCGGGCAGAATTTCGCGCGGCTTTACGGGACCCTTGCGCGGCATGGCCAGTCCTCCTCGTCACTTCGGCCGCTTCGCGCCGTATTTGGAGCGTCCCTGGCGCCGCTCCTGGACCCCGATCGAGTCGAGCGTTCCGCGGATAATGTGGTACCGCACCCCGGGCAAGTCCTTCACCCGCCCTCCCCGGATGAGAACCACGGAGTGCTCCTGCAAGTTGTGACCAATCCCGGGAATATACGTGGTCACCTCGATGCCGTTCGTCAGCCGCACCCGGGCAACCTTCCGCAACGCGGAGTTCGGCTTCTTCGGCGTGGAGGTGTAGACACGGGTGCACACCCCCCGTTTCTGCGGGCACCCCTGAAGAGCCGGTGCACCGGTTTTCCGGTGCTGGACTTCCCGGCCCCTTTTGACGAGCTGGTTGATCGTCGGCATCGAGATCGAGTGCGAAGTTTCCCCCGGGTTGGTTTCCCCGGCACCACAGGGAACTCGCAAGCCTAGGGAAGGGCCGCCATCATGTCAAGGTCAGGCTTCGGCCACCTCCGACACCACCGGCACTGGTTCGTGGCCTTCGACCGCTTCCGGTTCCTCCGTTTCCACCTCCAGCTTTGCGTACTTCGCCAGTCCGGTGCCCGCCGGAATCAGGCGGCCCATGATGACGTTTTCCTTCAGGCCAACCAGGTGATCGACCTTTCCGTTGATCGCCGCCTCCGTGAGCACCTTGGTGGTCTCCTGGAAAGATGCCGCGGAGATGAAGCTCTCGGTGGAAAGGCTGGCCTTGGTAATCCCCAGCAGCAGGGGCTCCGCGATCGCGGGCTTTCCTCCCTTGGCGATCACCCGCTGGTTCTCCTCCTCGAACCGCCACTTTTCCACCTGGTCTCCAATCAGAAAGTCGGTATCTCCGACCTCCTTGATCCGCACGCGCCGCAGCATCTGGCGGACGATCACCTCGATGTGCTTGTCATTGATGCGCACGCCCTGCAAGCGGTAGATTTCCTGCACTCCATCGACCAGGTACTTCGCCAGCGCCTTCTCGCCCAGGATAGTGAGAATGTCGTGGGGGTTCGACGAGCCGTCCATCAACGGCTCTCCGGCACGCACGCGATCGCCCTCGTGCACGCTGATGTGCTTACCTTTCGGGATGAGATATTCTCGCGGCTGTCCGACTTCGGGCGTGACGATCACCTTGCGCTTCCCCTTGGTGTCCTTGCCGAAGCTCACCGTGCCGTCGATCTCGCTGATCACGGCGAACTCCTTGGGCTTGCGGGCCTCGAAGAGCTCCGCCACGCGCGGCAGACCGCCGGTGATGTCCTTGGTCTTGGTGGTTTCTCGCGGAATTTTCGCAATGACGTCGCCCGCATGCACGCGGTCGCCCTCTTTGACGTGAATGTGCGCACCCACCGGTAGCAGATAGCGCGCGTAGCCCTCTGCTCCCGGCAGCCGCAAGGTGTGTCCCTGCTCGTCCTTGATCGACACGCGTGGGCGCTTGTCGAGGTCCTTGCAGTCGATGATGACCTTGGTCGACAAGCCCGTGCGCTCGTCGACCCGCTCCTCCATTGTCACCCCTTCGATGATGTCACCGAACTTCACGATCCCGCCGATCTCCGTGAGGATAGGGATCGTGTACGGGTCCCACTCGGCCAGCAACTCGCCCGCTTTCACCCGTTCGCCGTTCTTCTTTTTCAGCTTCGCTCCGTAGACCACCGGGTAGCGCTCGCGCTCGCGCTCCCTGCCGGGTTCTGGGATCTCGACGATGGCGATCTCGCCGTTGCGGTTCATCACCACCTCGTCCCCGTGCTTGTTCGTGACCGTGGTCAGGTTGATGTAGCGGACGATCCCGTCGTTGCGCGGCTCTAGCGTCGTCTGCTCGGCCCGGCGGCTCGCCGCTCCGCCGATGTGGAAAGTGCGCATGGTGAGCTGGGTTCCCGGCTCTCCGATCGACTGGGCCGCAATCACCCCTATCGCCTCTCCTAGATTCACCATGTGGCCCCGGGCGAGGTCACGCCCGTAGCATCGCACGCAGACACCGCGCCGGGACTGGCACGTCAGCACGGAGCGGATTTTGACCCGCTCGAGCCCGGCCTCCTCGATCGCGCGCACCTTCTCCTCGGTGATTTCCTCGTTGGCGCGGACGAGGATCTCGTTCGTGAATGGATCGCGAATGTCCTCCAGCGCTACTCGGCCCAGGACTCGGTCGCCGAGTTTCTCGATGATTTCTCCCCCCTCGACGAGCGGGGTCATCTCGATCCCGTCGAGGGTTCCGCAGTCCTCCTCGGTGATGATCGAGTCCTGCGCGACATCGACCAGGCGCCGCGTGAGGTACCCGGAGTTCGCGGTCTTCAGCGCCGTGTCCGCAAGGCCTTTGCGCGCCCCGTGCGTCGAGATGAAGTACTGCAGCACGGTGAGGCCTTCGCGGAAGTTCGCGGTGATCGGGGTCTCGATGATTTCCCCAGACGGCTTTGCCATCAAGCCCCGCATGCCCGCCAGCTGCCGGATCTGCTGCGCGCTGCCCCGCGCGCCCGAGTCCGCCATGATGAAGATCGGGTTAAAGCTCGGCACACTCTGCTTGTTGCCCTTCTCGTCGAGAACCACTTCCGTACCGAGCTCGCGGAACATCTCGTCGGCGATCTCGTCCGCCACCTCGGCCCAGATGTCGACCACTTTGTTGTATCGCTCGCCGTCGGTGATCAGCCCCTGATTGTACTGCTCCTCGACGGCCTTCACCTCGCGGTTGGCGCGCTCGAGCAGCTCTGCCTTTCGTGCCGGGATTACCATGTCCTTGATCGCAATCGAGATCCCGGCCCGCGTCGCGTACTCGAAACCGAGGTCCTTCAACTTGTCCGCGAAGATCACCGTCGCCTTGTTACCCGCCGCACGAAATGCCAAGTCAATCAGGTCGCCGAGATCCTTCTTCTTCATGACCCGATTGACCTGGCGGAACGGGATCTCGGGGGGAACAATCTCGTAAAGCAGGACGCGGCCCACGGTGGTCTCCACGCGCTCGCCGTTGATCCGCACGCTGATCGCCGCCTGCAGATCGACTTCCCCTTGGTCGTACGCGACCCGCACTTCTTCCGGGCTCGCAAAGCGCTTCCCGGTACCTTTGGCCAACGGCCTCTCCCGGGTCATGTAGTACAGCCCGAGGACCATGTCCTGGCTCGGAACGATGATCGGCTTGCCGTTCGCCGGAGAAAGGATGTTGTTCGTCGACATCATCAGTGCCCGCGCTTCGACCTGTGCTTCCACCGAAAGGGGCACGTGCACTGCCATCTGGTCGCCATCGAAGTCCGCATTGTATGCGACACAGACGAGCGGGTGGAGCTGAATCGCCTTGCCCTCGATGAGAATGGGCTCGAACGCTTGGATGCCCAGGCGGTGCAAAGTCGGCGCGCGGTTGAGCAGCACGGGGTGCTCGCGGATCACTTCGTCCAGGATGTCCCACACCTCGGGCCGCTCCTTCTCCACCATTTTCTTCGCGCTTTTGATGGTGGTGACGAAGCCCCGCTCCTCGAGTTTGTTGTAGATGAACGGCTTGAACAGCTCGAGGGCCATCTTCTTTGGCAACCCACACTGGTGCAAGCGCAGCTCGGGGCCGACGACGATCACCGATCGCCCCGAGTAATCGACGCGCTTGCCCAGCAGGTTCTGTCGGAACCGCCCCGTCTTGCCCTTCAGCATGTCCGACAGCGACTTGAGGGGCCGCTTGTTCGGCCCGGTGATTGCCCGGCCGCGCCGCCCGTTGTCGAACAGCGCGTCCACCGCCTCCTGCAGCATCCGCTTCTCGTTGCGCACGATCACGTCGGGGGCCCGCAACTCGATCAGCTTCTTGAGCCGGTTGTTGCGGTTGATCACCCGGCGGTACAGGTCGTTCAGGTCGCTGGTGGCGAAGCGCCCGCCGTCGAGCGGCACCAGCGGCCTCAGCTCCGGCGGGATCACCGGCAGCACGTCCAGGATCATCCACTCCGGCTTGTTGCCCGATTTGCGGAAGGATTCGACCACCCGCAGGCGCTTGGCGTACTTAGCCTTCTTCTGCTGGGAGGCTTCGGTCTTCATCGCCTCCCGGATCTCCTGACTGAGCTGATCGACGTCGACTTTGCGGAGCAGGGCCTTGATCCCCTCGGCGCCCATCATCGCCACGAACTTGCCCGGGTACTCCTGCTCGAGCTGGCGCTTGCGCTCGTCGCTGATCACCTCCCCCTTGCTCAGCCCGGGCACTTCCCCCGGATCCACCACCACGTACGCCTCGAAATAAAGCACCCGCTCGAGCTCGCGCAGCGTGATGTCGAGCAGGTAGCCGATCCGGCTCGGCAGGCCCTTGAAGAACCAGACGTGCGAGCAGGGACTGGCCAGCTCAATGTGGCCCAGACGCTCCCGGCGGACGCGGCTCAGGGTGACCTCGACGCCGCACTTGTCGCAGATCACCCCGCGGTGCTTCATCCGCTTGTACTTGCCGCACAGGCACTCCCAGTCGGCCACCGGCCCGAAAATCCGCGCGCAGAACAGCCCGTCCCGCTCCGGTTTAAAGGTGCGGTAGTTGATCGTCTCCGGCTTGGTGACTTCTCCGTGCGACCAGCTCCGGATCTTCTCCGGGGACGCCAGAGAAATCCGGATGGCGTCAAAGTCGGCGATAAGGTTCGCTCTGTCGTACGGTGAGGATCGATACAAGGTGCCTCCTTTCGGTGCGCTCCGCGCCGGCCTCTCCAACGCTGACGGCCCGGCGCGGAGCGCGGATCCCTGATGCCACTCTCAATCGGCCGCCAGCGCGGTGTCGGCCACCTCGCGCGGCTTCTTGATCAGTTCCACGTCCAGACACAACGATTGCAGCTCCCGGATCAACACGTTGAATGATTCCGGGACGCCGGGCTCGGCCGCGGCCTCGCCCTTGACGATCGCCTCGTAGATCTTCGCCCGGCCGTAGACGTCGTCGGACTTGGCGGTGAGCAACTCCTGCAAGACGTAGGCGGCGCCGTAGGCCTCCAGCGCCCACACCTCCATCTCGCCGAAGCGCTGGCCGCCGAACTGCGCCTTGCCGCCGAGCGGCTGCTGCGTGATCAGCGAGTACGGCCCGATCGACCGGGCATGGATCTTGTCGTCGACCAGGTGCGAGAGCTTCATCATGTAGATGTAGCCGACCGTCACCGGCTGTTCGAACGGCTGGCCCGTCATGCCGTCGATCAAGGTGATCTTGCCGGACTCCGGCAAGCCCGCCTTGCGCAGATAGGCCTTGATGTCCTCCTCGCGGGCGCCGTCGAAGACCGGCGTGGCGAAGCGCAGCCCCAGCGCGTGGGCCGCCCAGCCCAGGTGCGTCTCCAGAATCTGCCCCACGTTCATGCGCGAGGGCACGCCGAGCGGATTCAAGATGATCTCGACCGGCGTCCCATCCGGCAGGTGCGGCATGTCCTCGATCGGGACGATCTTGGCGATTACGCCCTTGTTGCCGTGCCGCCCCGCCATCTTGTCGCCGACCGAGAGCTTGCGCTTCATGGCGATATAGACTTTGACCAGCTTGATGACGCCCGGCGGCAGTTCGTCGCCCTTCTTGAGCTTGGCGATCTTTTCCTCGGTGATCTTCTCGAGCACGGCGATCTGCCGCGAGGTCATCTCCTCGATCTCGTCGATCTGCTCGTTCAGGCGCGGATCGCGCTCCTTGAGGCGCATCCGCTTCAGGTCGCGTGCGCGGATTTTCTCGATCAGCTCGCGCGTGAGCACGGTGCCTTTCGACAGCAGGCGCTTGTTGGTCTTCTCGTCGTGCAGGTCGGCGACCAGCGCCTTGCCCTCGAGCAATGCCGCCAGACGCTTGGCCCGCTCGTCGTTGAGAATGCGCTTTTCGTCCTCCAGGTTCCGGTGAAGCCGCTGGATCTGCGCCTCCAGGATCGCCTTGGAGCGCTCGTCGAGCTCGGCCCCCTTGCGCGAGAAGACGCTGCAACCGACGACGGTGCCCTCGATGCCCGGCGGACAGTACAGCGAGGCGTCCTTGACGTCGCCGGCCTTCTCGCCGAAGATCGCGCGGAGCAGTTTCTCTTCCGGCGTCAACTGGG
>JBBIUR010000216.1:0-6729 GCA_037440145.1 Myxococcales bacterium
CGCGCGTCTCCCAGGTGGAGGGCCTCAAAGCAAATCCGCGGAATTATTTGCTGAGGCACGCGAGGGGGCCGAACCTGGCAGGTGTCATTGGGACGGCGGCCGCAGCGGGCATGTTCATCGCCATGTTCAAGCAAGGTTGAGGCGCGATGGACTGGCTGTTCGCGTACGCTCGCCCCGATATCGATTGGAACTACGCACTGGTGACGCTGACGGTGCGGTTCGCCGGGGTTTTCGTGGTGATGGCGGTCATGCAGGTCGCGCTGCAAGCTGCGAGCTTCGGCGTTCGGATGCTCGAGCGCTACCACCGACGGCTCGCGGTTACACCCGAACCCGTGGCCGGAGACATCCTCAAAGACGAAGCCGGGATCGATGAGGAGACGGCGGTGGCGATCGGGCTGGCACTCGACCTCGAGCTCCGGAAAGCACCGGGCGAATTGCCAGTGCCCTCGCGCGCGGGATCTGCCTGGAGCATGGCAGGGCGGATGGAACAGCTCGGGCGGGCTGCTGGCTTGCCAAAGGTGGCCTGAGTGCTGCACCGAGCGCCGCCGTCCCCTCCGCCCCCGCGGGGCTGGGCAGCGGGAGGGCGAACACAATAAGGAGGTTGTGGCCCGCGCAGCGCGAGGTCGTGGGAAAGGTCTAGGGCACGGGCTCGATCGTCACCAGCAGCTCGCCCTGTGCGACTTGCTGTTGCGGCTTCACGTGGACGGCTTTGACCACGCCCGCCGTCGGGGCCAGGATCGGGTTCTCCATCTTCATCGCCTCGAGGATGAGCAAGGCTGTTCCCGCCGCCACTTTCTGTCCGATGCTAGCAGCGACGCTTAGCACCAGCCCAGGAATCGGTGCGCGTACTTCGCCTTCGGCGGGTGCGGGTGCCTGGGGTACTGGAGCACGGGCGCCCGAGCTCGCTGGCGCTGCGGGCGAAGCGGCCGACGGCCGCACCGCGACAGCCTCGGGCGGGGCGGCGATGCGCACCCGGTATACCTTTCCATTGACGATCACCTGCACCTCGTCGCCGAAGCGCGGGCCGACCTCGACCTCGTAGAGTTTTTCTTCGACGATGAAGCGGTGAGTACCCAAAGAGTGCCCCTCCTCTTGCGTGGCCTGGCCCGGTCGTCCTGCAGCGGCGGAGCGGGCGACGCGAGCGATTCAAAATTCCCCGTTCTCGAGCAGCTGTCAACTCACGGGCCCGCGGGCGTGCGGGAAGCTGCCGGTCGAGCGCCCTCCTGCTTCGCTCCGCCCAGTTCTGCCCCACTGGCCTGCAGGCGGAGGCGAACGACGCTGGCCAACTTGTCCGGGATTTCGGCCAGGGCGTCTGCGATGGCGCCTGCAGCCAGCTCGCGAAAAATCGCCTCGCGGCGGGGTCCGATCACGAAGGGGCGGCGCGCGCTTCCGTGTCCGGGCACGCAGCCCAGGAAAATGCCGGTGACGACGTGAACGGCGCAAGCTTCAGCGGCGGAGTAAGCGGAGAGGTCGTAGCCCGGCATGAAGAGCGCGGGGATCACGCCGAGGAAGGTAATGGCGGCGACGTTCCAGTCGGCGTATTCATTGGTTCGGCTCTGCAGAACCACCAGCAGGTCGCTCTGAAAGCGCGCCGCCGCGGCACGCAGGTCGGTCAAGTTCGCTTCCTTACCCGAGCTTTGCACCGCCGCGCTCGGGATCAGTGTCGGCGACCCGAAAGGCGGCCGATCGAGTCCTTGTGTGAACGCTTCGAGCAGGCGCGTGCGATCGCTTTCTGCAATCGGGACAGCCCAGCCCTCGTATCGGTCGTCGATCCACACGACCCCGGTGCGGACGGTGCCCGGCAACTCGATGCGGCGCTTCAGGACCGCGCCGATCGCGCCCTCCTCGACGCCCTCGGCCGGCGGCGCCAGCACGCGCCCCAGCTCGGGTGTCGGGTAGTGCTTCGGCGAACAGCACGGCAGTTCGGCCAGCAAAAGCAGCGCGGCCAATTGCGCTGCAGCTCTGTGTTGCCCCGCTTTCATCTCCGCGCTCCTTTCCCTACCCCCCCATCCGGAGTCAAGAGAACGAAGTCGCGTCGCTGGCCTCGCGGCCTGCGCAGCAGCGGGAGGCGCGCCCCGCAACGGCGGACTGCCGAGACGCTGCCTGTGATCCGCGCCTTCGGTTCCTGCGGGGCGCCCGGATCTTGCCGCTTCCTCGCGAGCGCCGGGCGCGACGCGGATGTGGATGCCCGCGGCGCGGTGGGGGTCGGGGGCCCGCAGAGCGCGGCGCTATTGACCCTGTAGTCGGCTACGGGGTGTAGGATCCAAGGCGAAAAGCAGTGAGAGCCTGCCCGAGCAAATCGAGGAGGGAAGACAGTGCGGTGGACAATTGGAAAGGTGGCCCGCCTGGCGGGGGTGGGTGTCGAAACAGTGCGGTTCTACGAGCGCGAGGGTGTGATTGAAAAGCCGCCCCGCCGGCTGTCCGGTTATCGCGAGTACTCCAGCGCCGCGGTTTCCCGGATTCGCTTCATCAAGAAAGCGAAGCAGCTCGGCTTTTCTCTGAAAGAAGTCAAGGAACTTTTGGACCTCCGCGTCGACCCGTCGACGACGTGCGGAGAGGTCCGCAGCCGCGCCAACGCAAAGCTGGAGGACATTCGGCAGAAAATCGGTGAACTGAAAAGGATCGAAGCAGCGCTCGAAAAGCTCGTCGCCGCTTGCAAAGGGAAGGGGCCAATCGGGGAATGCCCGATTCTGGACGCTCTCGACAACGGAGGGAGATGAAGGGCAAGGTCCCGAAGGGGTTTGGCTAAAAAAACACACTGGGTTTGCCACAAGTAAGACCAGCCACAATGGGCGCGGAGGGAGCGGATCAGAACCGCGATGGCGAAGAAGATCGCCGCCGCAATCCCTGCCGGGTTGGGGGACTCACGCTGGAGGGAAGCCACCGCCGGAATGGCAGCGGCAATCCCTTGTGCGTGCCCCATCAAGTTCGCCTCTCACTGGGGCATCCCGGAACGCGGCGGCTCCTGCCGCACGGGTCCGCCGGTCCCTTGGATTCCCTGCTGGCTCGGCGCCCTCTTCCGCGTGGGCTTCCGATGCGGAACGGCTTCGCGTGAGCGCGCGGAGCCGGAGTGAAAGAACCGCGCTGCCTTTCCGACTGGCCCGATGCGTGCGGCGCGGTCACTGCGGCCGCCCCGACTTCCGCCGGAAACCGCTGTATGGTAGACGGGCGCGCGTACCGGGTGTCCGTACTCGGCGCAACAGCGCCGAACCTTGCGGTCGGAAGGAGTCTATCCATGATTATCTTGTTTGTGGGTGCAATCAGTCTGGCGGCGCTGGCCATCGCGGCAGCCCTGGCGCGGTGGGTTCTCCAGCAGGAGGCCGGCGACCCGGCCATGCGGGACATCGCGGGCGCGATTCGGGAAGGCGCCGAAGCATTCTTGCGTCGCCAGTATCGAACGATTGCGCTTCTCTCGGTTCTATCCGGAGCTGGGCTCTTCGCGCTTTACGCTGTGGTGCGGCCGGCATCGCAGAGCGACCCGGTGCCTGCGGTGCCGATGGCCCTCTATGTGACCGGATCCTTCCTATTCGGAGCTTTGTGCTCCGCCGTGGCGGGGTACGTGGGAATGTTCGTGTCGATCCGAGCGAACCTGAGGACGGCGGCCGCGGTGAAACGGTCGGTTGTCGAAGCACTGCGGATCTCTCTTCGGGGAGGCGCCGTCGCAGGAGTCGTCGTGGTCGCGATGAGTCTGCTCGGCGTGGCCGTCATGTACCTTTGCCTCTCCGCCCTTGGGGTCGACGAGAAGAGGATCCCCTTTTTGATCGTCGGCTTCAGCTTCGGCGCGAGTTTCGTCGCCCTTTTCGCGCAGCTCGGAGGCGGCATTTACACCAAGGCGGCGGACGTGGGGGCGGACCTCGTCGGCAAGGTGGAAGCAGGGATCCCGGAGGATGACCCGCGAAATCCGGCAGTGATCGCGGACCTCGTCGGAGACAATGTGGGGGATTGTGCCGGACGCGGAGCGGATCTCTTCGAGTCTACTGCGGCGGAGAACATCGGTGCGATGATCCTCGGAGTCGCCCTGTATCCCTATTTTGGCTCTCGCGGGCTCTTCTTTCCGTTAGTAGCGCGGGCAGCGGGATTGGTCGCTTCTCTGATCGGGATCCTGTCGGTGCGAGGTAGGGACGATGAGGATCCAATGGCCGCCTTGAACCGTGGATATTACGTTTCGTGCGGCCTGGCGGCGGTGGGTTTTTTCGCCTCGACCTTCTGGCTGCTCTCCAACGAAAAGTATCCGGCGGCGCCCTGGTGTTTTTTTCTCTGCGGTCTGGTAGGCATCCTGCTCTCGATCGTCTTTCTCTACGTGACGCAGTACTACACCGAGTACCGCTACTCACCGGTCCGATCGATTGCCGAAGCGTCTCAGACCGGCCCCGCGACCAACGTGATCACCGGCTTCGCCGTCGCCTTGGAATGCACGGCTCTGCCGGCCGCTGCGATCTCCGCTGCCATCCTTGGGTCGTACGCCCTTGGTCGAGCGAGCGGGATCCCCGGCGCCGGTCTCTTCGGAACGGCTGTGGCCACGATGGGGATGCTCAGCGTCGCGGCGTACGTACTCGCCATGGATACCTTCGGCCCGATCACCGACAACGCCGGCGGCATCGTCGAGATGAGCGGGGCCCCCGCGGAGGTTCGGCGCCGCACGGACCGCCTGGACGCTGCCGGCAACACCACGAAGGCGCTGACCAAGGGCTATGCAATCGGCTCGGCAGGGCTGGCGGCGTTTCTGCTGTTCACGGCGTATATGGACGAGGTGCGCAGCTACGGGCTGGACCTCCGAACCGTGGATATTGCAAAGCCAGAGGTGTTCGTCGGCGGCTTCTTGGGCGCGATGTTGGTGTTCCTGTTCTCGGCCTTGGCAATCAAAGCAGCCGGACGCGCGGCGCATCGCGTGATCCACGAGGTGCGTCGGCAGTTTCGGGAAACACCTGGGATTCTCTCCGGTGAGGCGCGCCCTGACTACGCGCGCTGCGTGGACATCGTCACCCGCGGGGCGCTCCGGGAGATGGTCCTTCCGGGCGCGCTGGTCGTGCTGGTGCCGGTTGCCGTGGGAGTTCTCTTCAGTCGGATCGGCCTCGGGGCGGAGGTCGTCGCTGCCCTCCTGATGGTGGGAACGATCGCGGGGATCTTGGTCGCAATCGTTTTGAATAACGGCGGCGGCGCGTGGGACAACGCGAAGAAATATATCGAGGCCGGGGCTTACGGCGGCAAGGGAACCGAGGCGCACAAGGCGGCGGTCGTGGGAGACACGCTGGGGGACCCCTTCAAGGACACCGCTGGGCCAAGCTTGCACGTGCTCATCAAGCTGCTCGGCACCGTAACGCTGGTGATGGCGCCGCTGTTTCTTTGAGGCCGGCACCCGTCGCTCGGGCAGGGAGTCGGCGCGGGCTGCGGCCCGTGCCGGACCCGCATCCGGCTCCGGCTTCTGCCGGCCGCAGGCGGCTCCGAAAACCTCCGCGGCAAAACGGCGCGCGCGGGGCGCTTGAGCAGGGACGAGGCTCGCGGCGGACTCCGCTCGGCGGGAGGCTGCCCCGCCGCGTTCCCCTCACGTTTCCATGCGCTTTTCGCACCTCTGGTTTCTGGCCATGCCCTCGGCGCGAGATTGCGAGCGTGCTTGGCCCCCGCGCTTGCGGAGATCGAGGCGCTGCGCGGCAGCGCGCTGCGCAGCATCGGCGGCTTCTCCGTTCGCCGGCTTGGGGTCGGGCTGATGCTGGTCGCGCACCCCTATCGCCGTGACCGATCCGCCGCCGCGCGCTGGCGGATCTGCTGGCTGCCGGCGTAAGGCCCGGCCGCCCATTCGAGGCCGTGGCCGACCGCCATCCCAGCCGCGACCGCGGCGAGGACCGCGCGCCAGTCGATCGCGACCATGCCGGCCGCGCTGGCGAGCGTGGCCAGTGCGCCGAGCAGGAGCACGGGACCGGTCACGAAGCAGTGCAGCCGGCCGCACCGGAACGCGTTGGCGACGCACGCCAATCCGGCAATTGTAAGCGATGGGACCCAGAGCCACGCACGGGCGAGGTCCCATGCGATCCCGACCAGGAAAAGGGCGCCCGGAATGCCCCACACGACCCAGCCGGTCCGGCTACGTACAAGGTCGGCGCGGCTTTGGTCGGACGTCTCTGCGCTGCAGTACCCCATGACGCACCTCACGGCGCTCCCACGCCCAGGCTTCGCAAGGTGGCCGCACTGACAGCGCCCGCCTGGCAGCACTCGGCGAGCTTGCCGTTCACGCCGACGGCGGGTACCCGCTCGATCCCATACTGTCGGGCCTTCGCCTGCGCGGCCGAGTCGGCCCTCATGTCGAGGATCGAGAGGTCGCAGCTCGGGCAGACCAGGCTCTGGACGAGCTTTACCGTCTTGTCGCAGCACGGGCAGCCAGCCGTGAATACTTCGATAGTTCGCTTCTTCATCGTGCGCTTCCTCCCTTTGCGGTTCGCTTCTCCTATGCCTCGGGCTGCAATATGCACCCCGTACCTCGGTGCCGAGTCAAGGGGCGGCGACAGATCGCTTTTCCTCTGCTTTTCCCGGATTGCGGGACCGGGCGATTTCGAGCCCCTAGGGCGAGCGGCCAATCGGCAAACGGAGGTCTTGACCGCCAATCCGCTGATGAAAACCCCGGTCAGCTCCCCGCCTTGGCGTGCTTCCAAAGGTCCCTTGCGGAGCGCGCGCGGCGAGGAGCTAGCCCGCTTTATTCATGAACGCCGCAGTTGAGGGCGAGGCGAAGGCAAAAGA
>JBBIUR010000217.1:0-6719 GCA_037440145.1 Myxococcales bacterium
TCGAGGTCGAGGGGTTGCGCAAAACCTTCCTCGCGCGCAGCGGGGGCTGGCTGCAGCCCGCGAACGCGCGCGCCAAATTCCCCTCGCCGCGGTTCTCCAGGTCGAGCAGGCTTGCTTGCAGCTCGAGGAGGCGGAGCAACGCTTCGAGGTCAGCAAGCACGCGGTGCGGCTGGCCCAGCAGAGCGGGGCCCTCGCTCGCGAGCGGTTTCGCGAGGGGCTACCCACCTTCGCGCAACTTCTCGAAGCGGAGACGCAGCTCGTGGCAGCGCGCGTGCGGCGGGCCGAGGCGGGCAGCGATCGCCGGGTGGCGATCGTCGCATTGCGCAGGCCTGGGGGGGCTGCTTCGGGCGCCGCCGGGCGAGGAGCAGGAGCCCAGCAGGGAGGCATGCCGATGAACGGATGGCGGAGCAGACGAGGGCTTCAGGCGGCAGCGGTGCTCGTGCTGTTGGCCGCTTCGAGCTGTGCCCGGCACGAGACGGCACCCGTGGGCGCGCCAGCAGAAACCATACGCGTGCGGGTCGCGCCCGTCGCGGTAGTAGCTCGCACGGCAACGGAGGACGCGCCGGGAAGCGTGCAGCCGCGAACGCGGGCAACCGTTGAGGCGAAGGTACCGGGCTGGATCCGCCGCTTGCCTGTGCAAGTGGGAGACGAAGTGCAGGCGGGCGATCTGCTGGTGGAGCTGGACACCGGCGAGATCCGGGCTCGGCTCGACCAGGCGCGCGCGCGCCTGAAGCGGGCGGAGCGGGAGCACCGGCGCATGGCGAACCTCCTCGAGCACCAGGCGGTCACGCGCCGCGAGTACGACCAGGCCGAGGCGGTCTACCGGGTCGCGCAGGCCGCGGTGGAGGAAGCGCAGAGTATGCTGGGCAATACGAGCGTGCGGGCGCCCTTCGACGGCGTGGTGGCGGCAAAGCTGGCAGATGTAGGCGACCTGGCGTTGCCGGGGAAGCCGTTGCTGGTCCTGGACGACCCCACGGCGCTCCAGGTGGAAGTTTTCGTGCCCGAATCGCTGATCGGGAGCGCGGTTCCCGGAGCCCGCTTCGAGATCCGTGCCCCAGCCCTGGGCGCGCCGCTCGTAGGAACGGTTCGCGAGGTCGCTCCTGCCGCCGATCCTGCCAGCCGGACGTTCCGGGTAAAGCTCGATATGCCGGCGGGCTCTCCGCTCCGGCTCGGGCAGTTCGTCCGGGTGGCGTTGCCCGCCGGAGAGGTGCGGGCGCCGCGGGTGCCTGCAAGCGCGCTGCTGCGGCGCGGGCAACTCGAAATGGTGTTTCTCGTCGAGAGCCGCAAGGCGGTTCTGCAGCTGGTGAAATCCGGAGCCCCGGTGGGCGATGAGGTCGAGATCCTCGCGGGGCTGGAAGGGGGCGAGTCCGTGGTCGTCGATCCACCGGGCGCCCTATGGGACGGGCAGCCCGTGGAGGTGCAGTGAGGAAAAGTCCAATGCCCGCCCCACCGCGAGCCTCCAGCCCTCCCCCGGTCTCCGACGGCCTCGGCGCTGCCGGTCGAATCGCCCGGGTCTTCATCGACTCGAAGCTCACGCCGCTGCTGTTGCTGGCGGCGGTGCTCTTGGGGGCGGGTGCAGTCATGCTCCTGCCCCGCGAGGAGGAGCCGCAGATACGGGTTCCGATGATCGACGTGTTCGTCGCGATGCCGGGCGCGGGCGCACACGAGGTCGAGGAGCGCGTCGTGCGGCCGATGGAAAAGCTCCTGTGGGAAATCCCTGGCGTGGAATACATCTACTCCACGGCGCGGCCCGGCGAAGCGCTTTCGATCGTGCGCTTCGAGGTCGGCGAAGATGTCGAACGCGCGCTCGTCCGGCTCAACCAGAAGCTGCAGTCAAACTTCGACCGGATCCCGCACGGGGTGTCTTTCCCTCTCGTCAAGGCGCGGTCTATCGACGACGTGCCGATCCTGGCATTGACCTTCCACAGCTCGCGTTATGATGCCTACGCGCTGCGCCGGCTCGCGGTGCAGGTCGACGACGCGGTGAAGCGGGTCTCCGACGTGGCGGAGACAGCCCTGCTCGGCGGCTTGCGCCGCCAGGTGCGCGTCCTACTCGACCCGGCGCGCCTGGCGGCGCGCAATCTGAGTCCGATGGATCTGGTTCCTGTACTGCGCCAGGCGAATCGCCAGGACAACGCGGGCGGAGTCACGCACGGCAACCGCGAGGTGCTGGTCGAGACCGGGGGATTCCTGCGCGACGAGAGCGAGGTGGCGGACGTGGTCGTGGCGGTGTCCGGCGGCAGGCCCGTCTATTTGCGCGAGGTCGCGGATATCGTCGACGGACCGGAGGAAGCCACCCAGTACGTAGTCTTCGGCAAGGGCGCCGCGACGGCGCCCTCGGCAGACGAGCAGCCAGCAGTGACTCTCACGGTCGCCAAGCGGCCCGGAACCAGCGCCATCGCGGTAGCGCGGCGCGTCCTCGAGAAGGTCGAGAACCTGCGCGGCGCGATCTTGCCCCGCGACGTGGAGGTCACGGTGACGCGCAACTACGCGCAGACCGCGGAGGAGAAGTCGGACGAGCTGCTCCTCCACATGGCGATTGCGGTGTTCGGTGTCTCCGTGCTCATTCTGCTCGTCCTCGGCTGGCGCGAATCCCTCGTCGTAGCCACCGCGATTCCCGCCACGCTTGCCCTCACGCTGCTGGTCTTCTACTTGTCGGGCTTCACCCTCAACCGCGTCACCCTCTTTGCTCTCATCTTCAGCATTGGCATTCTGGTCGACGACGCGATCGTGGTCGTCGAGAACATCGCCCGCCACTTTCACCTGCCCGCCAACCAAGCCCGGGCGTGGTCTGCAGTGGCGGTCGAGGCGGTGAACGAGGTGGGAAACCCCACGATCCTCGCTACTTGGGCAGTCATTGCGGCCGTCCTGCCGATGGCCTTCGTCGGCGGCATGATGGGGCCCTACATGCGGCCGATCCCGATCGGATCGACGGCTGCCATGCTGTTCTCCCTCGCGATCGCTTTCGTGGCGACGCCGTGGGCCTCGATCCGAGTCCTCCGCTGGGGCGGGGGCCGGGCGGCGGGGCACCGCGGGGGCGGGGAGGACCTGTTCACGCGCATCTACCGGCGCTTGATGGAGCCCTTGATCGCCCGCGCGCGCTGGCGGCGCTGCTTCTTGGGCGGCGTCGCCGTGCTGCTCGCCGGTGCAGCCGCCCTGGTGCCCACCGGCATCGTCAAGGTGAAGATGCTGCCTTTCGATAACAAGAGCGAGCTGCAGATTATACTGAATATGCCCGAAGGCAGTGCTCTTGAGTACACAGTCCGGGTGACCCGAGAAATTGCGTCCGCAGTCCGGCGCGAGCCCGAGGTGCGCGACTACCAAATCTATGCTGGCATTGCAGCCCCGTTCAACTTCAATGGACTCGTCCGGCACTACTTCCTGCGGCGGGGCGCGAACGTGGCCGACATCCAAGTCAATTTGGTCGACAAGCGCGAGCGAAAGGCACAGAGCCATGAGATCGCCAAGCGCATTCGCCAGCGCGTGGCAGCCATTGCGGCGCGCTACGGCGCCCGCGTCGCCGTCGCCGAGGTTCCGCCCGGCCCCCCGGTGCTGCAGACATTGGTCGCGGAGATCTACGGCCCCGGCGAGAACCAGCGGCTGGCGCTTGCCCGAGAGGTAACCAGGATTTTCAGCAGCACTCCGGGCGTGGTCGACGTGGACTGGTACATCGAAGCGGACCAGCCCAAAGCACGCCTCGCAGTCGATCGCGAAAAGGCGGCGCTGCACGGCATCAGCGCCGAAGCGATTGCATCGACCCTGAGGCTCGCTGCGAGCGGACTTCCGGTCGACCTGGTCCACATGCCGCGCGAAAAAGAGGACGTGGAGCTCGTCCTCGAGCTGCCGCGCCCGGCCCGGGCACGCCCGGAGCAGCTGCTCGCCTTGCGCCTGCGCGCAGGGGACTCCGCCCGCATCGCCGAGCAGGCGAGTTCGGGCGCGCCGCCGCTCGTCCCCTTGCGGGAGCTCGTGCAGCTCGAGCGCGCGCACGCGGACAAGAGCATCTACCACAAGAACTTGCGGCTGGTCACCTACGTCGTCGGCGACGTCGCCGGCGAAGCCGAGAGCCCCGTGTACGCCATCCTGCGGATGAACGAGAAGCTGCGGCAATTGGATATGCGCCGCTTCGGGGAGTCATGGCGCGAACTGCCTATCCTGAACTTCTCGCTGCCGTTCGACGATCAGCGGCTGGCACTGAAGTGGGATGGCGAGTGGCACGTCACCATCGAAGTCTTTCGCGACCTGGGGATCGCGTTCGCCGGGGTCCTCGTGTTGATTTACGGGCTTATGGTGGGCTGGTTCCGCTCGTTTCTCACGCCCGTGATCGTGATGGTCGTCATTCCCTTCTCTCTGATCGGCATCCTTCCTGCCCACGGCGCAATGGGCGCATTTTTCACGGCCACGTCGATGATCGGCTTCATGGCTGGAGCGGGAATCGTGGTCCGGAACTCGATCATCCTCGTGGACTTCATCGAGCTCCGCCGCGCCCAGGGGCTGCCGCTGGCCGAGGCCGTGGTGGAAGCAGGGGCCGTGCGGTTCCGGCCCATGCTGCTGACGGCGATGGCGGTGGTCGTCGGCGCGGCGGTGATCCTCTTCGATCCGATCTTCCAAGGGCTGGCGGTTTCCCTGATGGCCGGAGAAGTGGCTTCGCTGCTGATCAGCCGGATGGCGGTGCCGCTTCTGTACTACGCGGTTTATCGCCGCTAATCCCGCTGGCCAGCGGCGCCCCGAATCTCCCTCCCGTTCGCGGCTAGACCTCGGACGGCCCGGGCCTCCACTTCGTCCGCGCGCTCCTCGCTGCGCCGCGCGAACCGCGGGGTGCGAAGCGCTCGGCCCGGACGGATGCCGGGAAAACGATGTGGGAGCGGGTTTCCGCTGCACCCCGGGGCGTACCGGTGGGGTGTGGAAAACGGGCGCCGTTCGAGTTCCTTTCGCGTGCAGCGGCCCGGGCGGGTCGCCCTTCGCCGCACGCGGGCTGGAGTATCGCGCGCGGGTGCGCCCGTGCGTTCGACCCAGCCCCGGCCCGCCGCAATTCCCTCCGCGGATCGTCGGAAGGCCGCGGTCGTAGCTCGTGAAGAAGGGGATCCCGCGCGGTCTGCCGAGAGTGCAGGCCGCTCCGCCGCGAGGAACTCGCAGGAGCCGAGCTTTGCGACCGCGCAGCAGGTCGGCGGCGCGGCGATCGCTCGCTGCGCTCAGCAGACTGGACGACGGCCGCGATCCGGGTCGGCATCGAGGCGGACTGCAGCGCGCGCTGACTTGCGTCCGCCCCGGAGCGCTTTCAAGCCCGAGTCGCCCGCCGGCGCACTCGCAGCCACCAGGAGATGATTTTTTTCACCCTTGGGGTCAGGCGAGTGCGGTTGTACGCGTCGGCGGCCTTTCGGATTACCTCCGCCTGGGTGGGGTAAGGATGGATGGTCTTGGCGATCGCGGTCAGCCCGCGGCGGCTCGCCATCGCCAGCGCGATCTCGGAGACCATCTCCCCCGCATGCTCGGCGACGATCGTGGCGCCGAGGATCCGGTCGGTGCCCTTTTTCAGGTGCACGCGCAGAAAGCCCTCCTCTGCGCCGTCGAGCACCGCTCGATCGACCTCCCGCATGGGAATTGTGATCGTGTCGACGGCAATCCCGCGGGAACGGGCCTCGGCTTCGTAGAGACCCACGTGCGCGATCTCCGGAGACGTGTACGTGCACCAGGGAACGTGGAGTGCACTGGCTCGGGCGCGGCCGCCAAAGAGGGCGTTTTGCAGCACGATCCGGGCGTGGGCATCGGCCAGGTGGGTGAATTTGAGCGGCGAGGCCACATCGCCGGCGGCGTAGATGCGCTTGTTGGTTGTTTGCAAGTAGTCGTTCACGAGGATGCCGCTTCTGTCCCAGGCGACGCCGGCTGCTTCGAGGCCCAAGCCCTCCACGTTGGGCGCGCGGCCGATACCCAGCAAAATTGCGTCGCACGCGAGTGCATTTCGCGTCCCAGCGGCTTCGCACTGGATCACGACCTCCTTGCCGCGGCGCTGCACGGCGGTGACGTGTCCGCACAGCACGAGCCGCACTCCTTCTTCTCGGAGCCGGCGCTCGAGAATCGCCGCGGCATCCGGGTCTTCGCGCGGCAGGATGCGCGGCTCGGCTTCGAGAAGGGTCACATCGCTTCCTAGCCGGCGGAAGGCTTGCGCCATTTCGCATCCGACAGGGCCTGCCCCGATCACTGCAAGGCGGCGCGGTAGCTCGGTGAGGCTGAAGACGGTCTCGTTCGTCAGGTATCCCGCTTCCTCCAGTCCGGGAATGCCCAGGCCGGCGGCGCGCCCACCGGTAGCGATCACGGCGCGGGAGAATCTCAGGGTTTGCCCGGCCACCCGCACAGTGGACGGGCTGGTGAAACGGCCTTCGCCGAGAAACACGTCGACACCCAGCTCGGAGAAGCGCTGGGCGCTGTCGTGTGGTGCCAACTGCGCGCGGAGCCGGCGCATCCGTGCCATGACGGCGCCGAAGTCCACCTCGACCGATCCCACGCGGACGCCGAACGCCTCGGCCGCTCGCACCTCGGCAGCCGCCCGGGCGGCGCGGATCACCGCCTTCGACGGAACGCAGCCGACGTTCAGGCAATCCCCTCCGAGCAGGTGTTTTTCGACGAGCGCTACCCTGGCGCCGAGGCCCGCGGCACCGGCGGCGACCACCAGGCCAGCGGGTCCTCCGCCGATCACCACGAGGTCGTAGAGATCTGCCGGGGTC
>JBBIUR010000218.1:0-5638 GCA_037440145.1 Myxococcales bacterium
GGCTCGCTGGGGCGAGCGCGTGCCGACCCGAAAAAAGCAACGGCACGCGTCACGTGCGACAGGGCATCGAACCCTTCGACGAACTCTCCCATGATCCGAAACACGCGCCAAGGGTCGGACTCCGTAAAGGCCACCGCTCCCGGCACCTGGAAAAGCCTCTCGTCCTGAGTCGCCACGCGCGCTTTTGTCCCGCCGGCATTCCGAGGCGCCCCGGTGCGGCTCCGCGCACGCCGTTTCTCCGTTCCCCACATTAGAGGAATCGCCCGCCTCGGGCTTGTTGGATCACGGCGCGCAACGCTTCCTCCACACCGGTTGTGTCCGGCGGAAGCGCCTTCCCGGTGCTTTCGAAGCGCACGAAGGGTCCCTCTTCGGAGCGCACCGGTTCATACTGTTGCCGCTGCTTCAAATAGACATTCCAGTCCGCGTCCGACGGCCCTTCACCGGCCTCGGACCGCTGCGCGAGTCTCCGACGGACCTCGTCGTCCGCACACCAGCTCTCGACGAGCAGAAAGGGAACCCCGCGTTCCTCGGCGACGGCGCGCGCCGCGGCGCGGTGGTCGCGCCTCTGGAAAGTAGCATCGAGGATCACGCCCCGGTGGCCCGCGAGGTGACTGTCGGCGAGCTGCAGCATCGTGCGGTAGGTGCGCGCATTCATTTCCGGGGTGTACAGTGCCGGGCCGGGCCGTGACCGCAAGGGCACTCCTGCCAATTGCTTCCGCACCACGTCCGAGTTCACGTGCGCAAAGCCGGTGCGGCGCTGCAGCGCGCCGGCAAGCGTGGACTTGCCCGTACCGCTGAGCCCACAGACGACAACCAGGCTTGGGCTGTACGCCCACGTGTAGCGGTACGCGAGCTCGAAATAATGCCGCGCGCTCGCCCTCGCCGCGGCGCGCTCGTGCTCGGTCACTTCAGGCTCCGCGCTTTTCAGGCTTTCGACCTTGCCCCGGATGTACGCCAGGTAGCACTGATAGAAGGGCACCAGACGGGGGAGATCCGGGTCCCGCGAATGCGTCGCATAGCGGAAGATCAGATGCGCGGACAGCTCTCGATGCCCGTGCCTCTCCAGATCCATTGCTAGAAACCCGATCTCCGAGGCGACATCGCGATAGCGAAAAGTCGGGTTGAACTCGATGCAATCGAAAGCAACCAGGCCGTCCGCGAAACACACGTGCGCTGCGTGCAGATCGCCGTGCCCGTCGCGTATCCGCTGCTCGGCGAGGCGGCGGCGAAAAATAGGGTCGAGCGATGCAAGGGCGTCGCTGAAAAACCGCCGAATTGCGTCGTCGTCGCGGTCGGAGATCGTCAGGCCGCGGAACGGCCGAACCTCGGCAGCGTCGTCGGCGAAGACCCGGGCGAGTTCCTCGGGTCTCCCGCAGCGCAAGATCTCGGGCCCTGTTTCGGCCTGCCGGTGAAACTCGGCGAGCCTCGTGGCAAGCCGATCCAGCATCTCGGGGGTTACGCGGTCCTGCTCGAGCAGCCGGTCCAGCATCCGATCCTCCGGCAGGCGCTGCATGTGGACGGCGAACTCGATCCCATCGGGATCGTCCTCGGCGCCTAAGCGATAGGCAGTCCCCGACCTGCAGATAGCGACGACGCCCCGGTACACCTCCGGCGCCAGCCGTCGATTGAGGCGCACCTCCTCTCGGCAGAACCAGTGGCGCCTTTCGAGAGTGGAAAAATCGAGGAAAGAAAACCGGACTGGCTTCTTGATCTTGTACACCTCCGTGCCCGCTAGGAGGACATACGATATGTGGGTCTGAACGAGCTTCACCTCTGTCGGGCGGTCGGGGTAAAACTCCGGTCGCAGCATCGCGGCGACGAAGTCGGGCAGGCTGCGCCCGGCAGCCTGTGCACCGGACAAAGCTGACCCCGGCACGCCTTCCCACCTCAGCCACCGACGCGCACGACAATTTGCCGCGGGGGTCCCAACGTGCCCCCCGCGTCTCGGACCCGCGCGGTGACCACCGTATCGCCGGGCGGAAACGCGAGCGGTCGGGAAATCGTGGCGCAAAATTCCACGGTTGCCAGCGGGTCGACAAAGCGGAACTCCCCGTCCGGAAACTTCACGCAAGCCTCATCGGGAGGGCGCCCAAGAGTGTCTCCCGACCCGTCGATGAAACGACAGCCAAAATCGTTCAACGCCTCCGCAATTTCCGGCGCCTCCGCGAAACTGGGCGGGTCGATTCCCGGGACGCCGCCAAACCGATCCGGCCTGTTATCACACACCTCGGTGCTGCCGTTACCCAGGGGCCGATTCACCTGAATCTGCAAGTCGGGCCTCACCGTCGGATCCGCGGGGTCCCACCGAAAACTCGAGCGGCCCACCGGAGCACCGTCCGCCCCGGGCCGCGCCTCGACCACGATCACGAAGCCACTGCCTACCAGGCGGGTGTAAAGAGGGCGCCCTTCTGCGTCGACCCCGGCAGGTTCGAGCAGTGTGTTGTCTGCGCGCAAAACCCCGAAAAAGCTGATGTTCGCCCCGGGCGCCAGGGTCGGGGTCACCGTGGGGGTGGGGCTCGCCGAGGCCGGAGTGCCGGTCGGTGTTGGCTTCTTACCGCGCTCCAGCAACGCCTGCACGGCGGCGTCCTGGGCAGCGACCACCGCTGCCTCCAGCGCAGCTTCCTCGACACCGAGGCCGGCAAACGGAACGTTCCGAGTGACAGCGCGCACTGCCCCATCGAGGTCGGCCAGCGTTTGGTTCGACACCGCGGCTCCCGCATCGGCGACCAACCGCACCAGGGCCTCGGAATTCGGATCGACGCGTACGTCCGCGACGTCGAGCATTCCCTCTTGGTTTCCGGGAAGCCCGGCCAAGGCGCGATACTCCCCGCCTCCTGCAAAATTCACAACGACCAGCAGCAGGTCGCCGGAGCCCGCAGCCCCTGCGGAGACAGCAACGGAGAATGCGCCGCCTTGCCGCGTTTCACCCGCACCCACCAACGCGCGCGCTGCTGGCTCCGAGCCGCACTGCTCCCGATTCGCGCACCGAAATAGTCCGACCCGCGAACCGCTCGGGCAGGCAGCAAGTCCCGAATCCGCTGCTTCCGGCGGGCCGGGCACCATGCACGTCCCGCTCACTGTGAACGGGGCACTGATGTCTCCCCCACAAGCAGCGCAAGCAATCGCCGCTGCGACTGGCAGATTTCGGAATCCAATCATCACCCGCCCCCTTCGCCCGACGGCTCCCCAGCTGCGGCGTCGAGCCAAAGAAGAAGAGATGTTCGACGCGCGCGGTCCGTTACGCCACCTCGGAGGCAACCATCCGTCGCAGTTCGTTTTTCAGAAACTTGCCGGGACCTGCCTTCGGGATCTCCGCCATGAAGACCACCCGCGACGGAACCTTGAAGGGCGCTAAAGCTGCCCGCGCGGCAGCGAGCAGCGCCTCCCGGTTGCGTCCCGCGCTGTCCTCTGCAGCCACGACGGCCACGACCTCCTCGCCCAGATCCGGGTGCGGCACGCCGACGACGGCGACTTCCCGGACCCCGGGACAGCGCTGCAGGCAGTTCTCGATCTCGATGGCGCTGACCTTGTAGCCCCGCGTCTTGATGATGTCGGTCGCCCTGCGGCCCACGATCCGAATCATCCCGTCGGCCTCCATCACGGCTAGGTCTCCGGTGCGGAAGTAACTGTCGAGGAACGCGGCACGTGTTGCTGCAGGATCGCGCCAGTAGCCGTTGAACAAGTTCGGCCCGCGAACGACGATCTCTCCTTCCCTTTCCGCTGGCACGTCAGACAAAGCCCCGCGATCGGCAGCGTCGGGGTCCACTATCCGGACTTCAACTCCCGGAAGCGGGCGGCCCACTACGCCTGGCCGGCGCGGGCCATCGTACGGTGCCGCGATCATGAACCCGCCCTCGGTCATCCCATAGCGCTCTAGGATCGCAGCGCCCGCCAGCGCCTGGAATCGCTCGAAGGTCGCCACCGGAAGTGGCGCCGAGCCGGATGCCCACAGCCGGACTGACCGCACCTCGGGCACTTGAAAGGCGCTCGGCCGCAGTTGCACCAGCCGGTTGTACATCGTGGGCACCCCGAAAAACATGGTGGCTCCGTAAAGCCGAATATCGCGAAGCACGTTCTCCGGTACGAATCGGGGTCGTAGGACAACTGCGGAGCCTACAAGGAAGGAGGCCAACAGTCCCAAGGCCAAACCGTGCATGTGACTGCAGGGCAAGCACAACAGCAAACAGTCGCGCTCCTCCCAGTGCCAGGCCGAGATCACGGTGCTCAGGTTCGCGAGCAGGGCTCGGTGCGAGAGAACGGCTCCCTTTGGCCGCCCAGTGGTTCCCGACGTGTATACGAGAAGCGCTGGGTCCTCTTCCGCCACCCGAACCTCCGGAGACGTCGGCGAGGCAGAACCGATCCAACTCGCGAGTCGCAAGCCTGGCGCGAGGCTCGATCGGCGCAACTCCCGCCAGAGCTCCTCGCGGACCAGCGCCATCCGCGCGCCGCAATGGTCGAGGATGTACTCCACCTCCGGGCGCGCGAAGAGGGGGTCGACGGGCACATACACGGCGCCGACACACAGTGCACCCAGCAATGCGACGACCAGCTCCGGAGAATTGAACCACGCGACCGCCACGCGGTCGCCGGGCTGCACCCCCTGCTCCCGCAGCCACGCCGCCGCTGCTCGCGCGCCCGCGGCGATCTCCCCGTACGAGAACGCGCGATCCTCCCAGTAAAGCGCCGGGGCCCGCGCGCGACGCCGGGCGACCTCGCTAATGGCAGCCCATAGGCCGGACATCTCGGCACCTCACCCAGACGCACCGCCCGCGAGTCATCCGGCAGGGGGCGCGCCCGAAGATCCCAGCCGGCTTTCCGCCGGTGCGCCCGTCTTGGCAGACCGCCGGCGCAGCCACTCCCGCCACAGGATCCCGTACAAGCAGGAGTCACCCCGCCGCCGCGCAACGATCCGCTCCCGGAGCATTCCCAACTTTTCCATCGTGCGCCGCGATCTCCAATTTCCCACATCGCAGCGCCCCTCGATGCGCCAGAGGCGGAGGACGCCGAAGCCCAGCTCCAGGAGCAGCTCTCCCGCCTCCACGTTGTATCCCCGACCCCAATACTCGGGCGCCAAGGCCATGCCGATTTCCCCGACCTTCCGCAGGTGATCCCGGATCCGCAACTCCGCGTATCCGACCACGCGGCCAGAATCCACATTTTGGATCGCCAGCGCCACGCGGGACCTCAGGCAACCGGCTGCGACGCGGGATAGAAAGCGCCGCGTATCGTCCAGGCTGCGGTGCCGGGCCCACCCTAGCTTCGAACAAATCTCCGGCACGCGCGCGTAAGCGAACACGTCGTCGGCGTCTTCGAGGCGAAAATGTCGAAGCAGGACCCGCTCGCGCTGCAACTCGAAATTCGCGGTTATCATCCGACCTCCCGATGAGGCTGGGTCCGCCGCGGCTAGCCTCACTCAAAAATAGCCCGCACTTGCCAAGTACTCGGCGACGAGAACGGCACCTCGCGCCGCGCCCATCTTAGTGTTGTGAGAAACGAGCACGTACTTGAGGCCGTTCTCTAATGCCGCGTCCCCACGCAGGCGGCCTACGCTCGTGGCCATCCCGCCTTCCGCGCTGCGGTCCAGTCGCGGCTGCGGACGGAACGGGTCGTGGTGTACCACGATCATGCGCCGCGGAGC
>JBBIUR010000218.1:5648-6715 GCA_037440145.1 Myxococcales bacterium
AGGGCAAACCCAGCGCCACGAACTCCCGGCCGAACTCGGCCATGGCTGCCGCCGCTTCGTCGGGTGAGCAGGGCCGATCCGTGGAGAGTGTGACCGACTCGGTATGTCCTTCTAACACAGCGGCGCGCGTGCAGGTCGCGCTCACCGCAATGGGCGCGGGCGCAACGCCTGCCTCGGTCAGGGCCCCGAGGATTTTGCACGTCTCGCGGGCGACCTTTTCCTCCTCCCCTGGGATGAACGGGATGATGTTGTCTAGAATGTCGAGGGCCACCACCCCCGGGGAACGTCCGGCTCCGGACACCCCCTGCATGGACGTCACCAGCACGCGCCGCACCCCAAACCGATCGCAAAGAGGCTTCAACGTGATCACCAGCCCCATCGTGGTGCAGTTAGGCAAAGGCGCCACGAAGCCGCGCCACCCGCGCCGCCGCCGCTGCGCCTCGAGCAGCTGGGCGTGCTCGAGGTTCACCGCGGGAACGAGGATCGGCACGTCTTGCTCGTAGCGAAATGCCGAGGCCGTGCTGACCACCGGCGTAGTCTGCGCGTATACAGGCTCCAGCTCCCGCGCGGCTTCCGCCTCCAGCGCGCTGAACACTAACTCGACTGTGGAGGCCCGGAACTCCCGGGCGTCCTGGACTGGTAGGTCCAAAACCTCTGGAGGTGGCTCCTCCTCGCACCACCACCGGCGTGCTCCGCTCGCATCGCGGAGCGCGTCGCGGTATGCGCGGCCGGCCGAGCGCTCGGAAGCGGCGAGCGCAACCACCTCGAACCAGGGGTGAGCCGCCAGGGCCGCAAGAAACTGCTGGCCCGCAATTCCCGTCGCGCCCACCACCGCGACTCTCTTTTTCATCCGAGGCGCCTCTCGGGGCCCGTTTACGCGAAAACCCGGCTCGTGTGCAACCGGGCCTCCCGGAACTGCCCGCCAGGGCATCGCGTGCGAGGCCGTGACAAGGCGGCCTGCATGCTCTATAAGAGGGCCGTTGCGTGCGGTCGGTCCTTAGCCGTTAGCTGACCTCGGGGCCGAAAAGCCGGGGCGCCACAGCCGGAAGGGGAAAGCGCCGCGCCCC
>JBBIUR010000219.1:0-1413 GCA_037440145.1 Myxococcales bacterium
GGGGTCGGGCGAACGCTGGCGGGCCGCCTCTTGATCTACAGCGCCGCGACCGGCACGTTTCGCGAGGTCGAGCTCCGCAAGGCGAGAGATTGCCCGAGTTGCGCGAGCGCGGCCGGGTCGCGCCGGGCTGCGGGGGCGTGATGGCGCCGAACCCGGGATACCTGAAGCTGGCACTGGCCACGTACGGAATGCGCTTGGACGAAAGCGCGCGTGCGCGGCAGGACGTTTTTTGCGCTCCCTGGGTGCGGAGCTACGTCGCCCGGTGCGTGGAGCTGTTGCTGCCGGAGGACCTGTGGGTCAGCGTGCCGGTCGAGGAGGAGTTCACGCGGCAGTCGCCCTTCGTGCTCGTGGCCGAAGGCGACCGCTTTGCCGTGGAGGGGAACGGCGAGCGCGTCGAGGTGCGGCCCGTGCCGCAGCCGTGCTTTTACCAGCGCCACACGAGCCGCGGGGTGCCCATGTGGAAGGTCGGAACGGTGTACGGCGGCTTCATCGCCATCAACCCCTCCTCTGCGTGCGGCTTCAGCCTGCGGGGCGTGCCGTGCAAGTTCTGCGAGCTCGGCACGCGGACGATGCCCGATTCCGAGTTCGCGCTCCGGGTATCGGATGTGATCGAGGTGGTCCAGGCGGCCTTCGCCGAGGGCGCGGCGGAATTCGTCTACTTCAACATCGGGTACTTCGACACCGAGGACAGGGGCGTGGGGTTTCTCGAACCCTACGTGCGAGCGGTCAAGCGCCACTTCGACACGCTGGTCGCCGTGCAGTTGCACCCGCCGCGGACGAACCAGTGGATCGACCACACCTATGCGATCGGCGCCGACGCGGTCAGCTACGCAGTGGAGATTCACGACCCGGAGGTGCTGCAGAAGTACTGCGAGGGCCGAGTCCGTTACATCGGACGCGAGCGCTACTACGAGGCATTGCGGTACGCGGCGACGATTTTCCCGAGCGGCACGGTGTGGAGCGACTTGATCCTCGGGTTGGAGAGCCCGGAATCCACCATGCGGGGCATCGATGCGCTCGCGGGGATGGGGGTCGTGCCCGTGCTCTCCTTGTTCCGGCCGCTCGAAGACATCGAGCTGCGCCATCACCCGCTGCCGAAGGTGGAGGAGGTAGTCCCCATTTGCGCGCACCTGTTCAACGCGGTGCGGAACGCGAAGATCAACATGGGTTGGATTCGCGACCTGAGCTTTGCGATCACGCCGCTCGAGGCGCGCTTCTTTGCGGGCGAGGACGCTCGCCTCTCCGTAGCGATCCAGCATTTCTATCGCTCCCGGCTGGGCACGCTGGCGGCGCGCAACCTGGCGCGGCTGCGGCGGCGGCTCCGCGTGCGGCGGGTGAGCGACTCGTTCGACGCGTCCCGCCTGTAGGGGACGAGGCCGCGGGCGGTGGTGGTCGGGGGTGGCTGAGCCGCGC
>JBBIUR010000219.1:1439-6706 GCA_037440145.1 Myxococcales bacterium
TTGTCGTCGACACGCGGCCGCTCTGGATCTTGCTGCTCGCCCGCAGCCGCCGGCTCGCGAGCCTGGTGGCAGGGGCGGCTCTGTGCTGGTGGATCCTTTCGGCGGCGACGCCGGCTGGCCTAACGCGGGAGGGGCAAAAGGCCCTGGCGGTCTTCGCCCTGTGCGTCTTCTACTGGGTTTTCGACGTCCTGCCCCTGATGATCACGAGCTTGCTCGCGATCGTCCTCCTGCCGCTCACCGGGGTGCTATCGAGCCGCGAGGCATACGCCCAGTTCGGCAACGAAGCGGTGTTCTTCATCCTCGGCGCATTCATCCTGGCGGCGGCGATGATGCGCTCGGGCCTCTCGGCGCGGTTGGCGCTGTGGGTGCTCCGGCGCTACGGGCACCGGCCGGTGACGATGCTGCGGGGCATCTTTTTGATCAACGGGGCGATGTCGTTTTTCATGTCCGAGCACGCCGTGGCCGCAATGACCTTTCCGATGGTGGTCGAGATCGCCGCGGCGCTGCGATTGGCGCGCGGGCGAAGCGGTTACGGGCGGGCCCTATTCCTAAGCATGGCATGGGGTACGAGCATCGGGGGTGTGGCGACGCTCATAGGCGGCGCGCGGGCCCCGCTGGCTCTCGGAATCCTGCGCGAGGTAACGGGAAGGAGCTATTCGTTCGGAGAATGGACGGCGGCGAACTTGCCCCTGGTCCTCGTCTTGTTCACGGTCGGATGGGGAGTCATCCGGTTCTTCTTTCCGCTCGACCTGGCCGACGTCTCGGCGGCCGAGCGCGCACTCGAAGAAAAGTTTCTCGCCCTCGGCCGCGTGAGTTTGCAGGAGCGGCTGGTCGGGGTGGTGATGGGGGTGACCGTGGTGCTCTGGATTGCCCTGGGCGAGGAGTACGGGCTTGCCAACATCGCCCTGGGTGCGGTGGTGGCGCTTTTTGCCCTGCGCGTGGTTCGCTGGCGCGATGTGGAGGGGTATGTGAACTGGGGGCTGATCCTGATGTACGGAGGGGCGATTTGTCTGGGCGCGGCGCTGAGCCGCACGGGAGCCGCGGCCTGGGTCGCCCGGCAGACGATCGCTGCCTGGGCCTCGGGGCCGGTGAGTCTGGTCTTCCTGCTCTCCGCGGCCGCAATTGCCACCACCGAGGTGATGAGCAACTCCGCAACCGTGGCCATTCTGATGCCCGTGGCGCTGGCAGTCGCGGGGGAGTTCGGGTTCGACCCCCGCATCATGGCTCCGGTCATTGCGGTGCCGGCGGGGTTGAGCTTTCTGCTTCCGATCGGAACGCCGGCGAACGCAATTGCGTACTCTTCGGGCTATTTGCGCGTGCGCGACATGGCCGTACCGGGACTGGTCTTGAACCTCATCGCGCTCGCGGTTTTCAATCTCCTCGTTTGGTGGTACTGGCCGCTGCTCGGCATTCGGCCCTGAAGGAGTGGCAATGCCCAACGTCCTCCTGATGATTCCGCCCGGCTCGCAGCCGGTCCGTGCTCCCGCGGTGGCTATCGAGGCCGCCCGCAAGCTCGGCGGCGAGCTCATCGCCCTGACCGTACTCGATCCGGCCGAGGTGGCGCGCATTGCGGCCAGCCTCGACAGCGCGTTCGTCGGCGATCGCGTCAGCGACCGGGTGATGGAGGTCCTGGCGCGCGAGCAGAGAGCGCAAGCCGAACTCCTGCTCGCGCAGATCGCCGAGCAGGCGCGGCAGGCCGGGGTGCCGTGCCGCACGCTGGTGGAGGAGGGAGAGGGCAGCGAGGTGTGCGCGCGGGTGGCGCGGACCTCGGAGGTCGCCGCGGCGTTTCTAGTGGCCGAGAAGAGATCGTGGCTGACGCGGCTGCTCGCCCGCGCCTCGGGCGTCCGCGTGCCGGCATTACCGGGGTGCGAAGTGACGGTGCTGGAGGATTGACGGGCCTCGCCGCAAGTGGTTTTGTGAGCCGCGTGCCGGCGGCGCTGCGGAAGGCCGGGGAGCGGGGCGGTGGCGTGAGGGCGCCGGCCACACTCTTTCGAGGAGGCTTTTTGCGATCATGCCCGATCTCGTACCCGTGCACGGTGGGCTCGAGAGCCCCGTCTGCCGCACCGTTCCCCTTTCGCGGCGCAAGCAGTTCCTGGCTGAGGCGGCCGAGCTGCCGCGCATCGAGGTGACCCGCGCCGACCTTTCCACGGTCTACCGCATTGCGGATGGCACGCTGTCGCCGCTGACGGGGCCGATGGACGAGGAGACGTGGCACTACGTGCTCGACCACGACGCGCTGGATTTCGGGTTTCGGCACTACGCGTGGACGGCCCCGATCGCATTTCCGGTCACGGACGAAGAGGCGCGGCAGCTGCGCGTGGGGCGCTCCGCGGCGCTCGCCCACGAGGGCGAAATCGTGGCCATCGTGCGCGTGACGAGCATCTTCGACTGGGATAAGCAAAAGCACCTCGAGAGGTTCTACGGCACGTCGCGCGCGGACCACCCGGGCGGGCAGATGATCATGGGCGATCCCCGCACGAAGCTGATCGGCGGGGAGCTGTGGGCGCTCCCGCAGCAGGTGGACCCAGAGTACGCGGGATACGTGCTCTCGCCGCGGCAGACGCGGACGCTGATCGCTGAGCGCCAGTGGGAGCGCGCGCTGGCCTTCCAGACCCGCAATCCCCTGCACCGCGCGCACGAGTACGCCCTGGTGGCGGGCGTGGAACGCCTGACGCGCCAGGGATACTTCGCAGGCGTGGTGCTGAATCCCCTGATCGGGGAGCTCAAGGACGACGACGTCCCGGCCCGCGTCCGCATGCGCTGCTATCGCGCGCTGCACGAGCAGAAGTTGCTGGGGAAAGGGGACAAGGACACCCACCTGTGGGAGGCAAAGGGGTACGACATCCACGAGGTCTTCGAGCTCGTCGCGCTCGATATCAAGATGCTCTACGGCGGGCCGAAGGAAGCGGTGATGCACGCGATCTACCGCCAGAATCACGGCTTTACGGACATCGTGATCGGCCGCAAGCACGCCGACGCGCCGTACGACGACGGCACGCCAATCTGGGGGGACTTCGATGCACAGGAAATCTTCAACCACCTGCGCGGCGACTTGCGGATTCAGCCCTGCAACATTGGGTTTGCCGCGTATTTCGAAAGTGTGGGGCGCGTCGACTTGATGGATGCGCACCCCGACGAAAAACCGGTTTCCGTCTCCGGCTCGCGAATCCGCGAGCTCCTGGCACGAGGCGAGCGGCCCGACCCGCGCATCTTGCGGCCGGAGATCGCCGACATTCTGATCGCGTATTACCGCGAAAAGGCAGCCGCGTGATCTCGAGCCACCCCTGCGAAACTAGAGGCCTCGCGGCAGCGCCAGCTCGAACCGCACGCCGAAAACTTCAGTGAGCAGGAGATAGAGCACGAGCAGGCTTGTCAGAAGCACTGCCAGCGAGGCCACGGCAAGCCCCGCAGTGACGACCAGCGCCAGGGCCGCCCCCAGCGCGGCGACCGGATCGAGGCCGAACGGCAAGCTGGTCACGGGCCCCAATAAGCCCGCCCAACGCCGCAGCTCCTCCCACCCCTGCCACAGGGCCTCGAGGTACCCCGGGCTCGCGTTTGCCGTCATGGTTGCTCCTCCCCCTTTTCCGCTCCGATGGCCAGGATCAAGGCTCCGTCGTCGCTTTGCGGCCCCGCAACCAGGAATGTCCCGTTCTCGCTCAGCGAAACTGCGGTGTTCATGATGGGCCGCGATCCTTCGAGTAGCAGGACCTTCAGCGCCAGGCGCCCGTCCTTCGTGATCTCCTTGGGGATGACCACCAGATAGCGCCCGCCCGGGACGTCGAAGCCCATTTTCGAGCCAATCGCAACCCGCGCGCGCTTCTCCTTCACGAGGCTGTACGAGCTGTACCGGAAGAGGCGGTGGAACCGGCTCTGCATGGCGATCAGCCGCTGGTCGAACTCCTTGCCCGAGTTGCTCGCCAGCACGCAGCCCACGCGAAGCTCGACCGTTTCGCCGGCCAAGAGAGTGCTGGGCTGCCCGAGCGTCCCCGCCAGCACGCCCGCCGCGGCAAGTCCCGCAAGGGCCCGGCTGCTCATTCGACGCCCTCCGCCACGGGTTCGGCCACGAGGTCTTCGCTCGCGAGATCCGATACCGCCGCGCTGACGGGCGTACTCATCCCCGCGGGGTTCTCTTCGTCGATCCAGAGCGCCAGGATATCGGCATCGCGCAGCAGGGCGATGGCGCTGGAGCTCTCGATCTCCTCGACCCGAACTGGGCTCTCGTGAGGTGCACTCGCGGCCGCAGCGGCACTCGCGGCCGCCGTTTCCACGCCCCGCCGCTCGGGATGGCGCAGCAGCGCCACGGCGACCAGGAAGCCCACAACCGCGGCTGCCACCACCGGCACCGGATAGAGCGCCCGCGGCGAAAGCCCGTCCCACCAGTCGCCGATCCGCTCCGCCAGTGTCCGCCGCGGCGGCGGCAGTCGCTTTTTCACATCCTCCCAGATCGACCCCGTGAGGGTCTGGCTCGTCCGCTCTCGAACGGCACTGGAAATCGCCTCTTGCAGCTTTCCCAGCTTGTCCAGCTCGCCCTCGCACGTTCGGCAGCGCCCAATGTGCAGGGCCACCGCCCGCGTCTGCTGCACGTCCAACTCGCCGTCGAAGAACAGAGGCAACACGCCCTCGATTTCGCGGCACGTGATCAGCGTCGTCGGATCCGAGCTGCAGCCTGCCACCGGGTCGCTCACTCCGCGCTCACAGGTAATCCCGGAGTTTGTTCTGGAGTTTCTTGCGGGCGTAGTGGAGACGGCTCATGACCGTGCCTTTGGAGCACTGCATCACCTGGCTGATCTCCTCGTAGGACAGCCCTTCGACTTCGCGAAGGAGTATGACGGCTTTGTGATCGGGGGTCAACTCGCTCACCGCTTGCAACACGCGCTCTCCGATCTCTCGCGCCTCTGCACGCCGGTACGGATCCGCTTCCGGCTGCGCGATTTCTGCCTACCCCCCCTGCTCCACGCCTCCCCCCGGCCGTTCTGCGAGCGGCACCGTGGGGCGCCGCTGCTCCCGGCGCTGGTGATCGATGGCCAGGTTGACCGCAATGCGGTACAGCCACGAGTAGAAACTCGATTCGCCTTTGAACTGGCGAATGTTTTCGTACGCTTTGACGAACGTCTCCTGGGCGATCTCCAGCGCGTCTTCCCGATCGTGCACCATTCCCAGCGCCAGTGCCACGATTCGTCGCTGGTAACGCTCGACCAGCTTTCGGAAGGCTTCCCGGTCTCCGCGGCGGCTCGCCCGGGCCAACTCCCGGTCACTTCGTTCCACGA
>JBBIUR010000220.1:0-6652 GCA_037440145.1 Myxococcales bacterium
CTCCGCCGCGCCGCCGAGCAGGCGCTGCGCTCGCTCGGGACATGAGGCCGGGGCGCGGAATTCCCGCCCGGTGTGTCCGCGGGGCGAGGGCGGGGTGCGATCCGCGCCGCGCCCCACCTCGGGCCGGTTCCGGCGAGATGCGCGCCGGCGATCGCGGCGCCGATTTCGCCGCTCAGTTGGCCCACTGAGATGCCGGAGAAGAAATGGTCGGCACGGTGCACGACGCGGAGGTGAAAGGCCGGGCGTCCCGCAAAGGCGCGCTGCAGCTCGCCGAGCGGCGCAAAGGCGTCCGCGTCGCCGGCGACCACTGCTGCGGGAATGTCGAGTTGGGCAAACTCCTTCGCGCCCGCGATGCCGATGGGCGGTGCGAGCAGCAGGAGAGCACCGACTTCGCGCCGGTGGCGCGCGATTCGCGCCGCTGCCAGCGCGCCGAAGGAGTACCCCGCGGCGACGATTCGAGGGCGGGGTGTGGCGCCCGCAGCGGCGTCGGAGCGGCAGAGATCGAGAAGGGCGTCGAGCGCAGTTTCGCAGTCCGCTGCCGCATCTTCGAGCCGGCCGCTGGTGGTTCCCTGGCTGTTGCCGGTGCCGCGCCAGTTGAAGCAGAGAGTGCGGCAGCCGGCCGCGGCCAGAGCCTGCGCGGCGGCGGCGACGACCGGATTGCTCAGAGTCCCGCCGTACTGCGGGTGCGGTGGGGCGACCAGGGCCCAAGCGGTGCACGCTTTTTCCGGGTCCTGCAGCCGGCCTTCGAGCCAACCTCCGGCCGCGGCGGTCGGGATGCACACTACGCGCGCGGTGCCCGCCATCGCTGGCCTTGTCTCCCCTCCGCCGTGCAGTGCGCGGCGGGCCGCGCGAAGGCGTTCCGACCCCGGCGCGTTCCGCACGGGGCGATTTTCTTTGGACTTGGAGCTCGCCTCATGGCTTTCGAGCTAGCGCGCGGCGCTTTCGCCGCCCTTCTCGGAGGAACGTGCGCTCGCAGGCGGTGAATTGCACGCGGGGGTTTCCCGGCCGGAGGCGGGAATTCGTGCCTCCGACTCGGTTCGTCACCGGCCCGGCTTGACAAGCGGGGCTCTCGGCCGCTTAGGTGGGCGTACGCGAACTCGCGGGGCCAGGGGACACGGCGTATGAATGCGGGGGAGATCGAAAGGCGGATCCGGTCTCGCCTGCCGGATGCCGTCGTGCACGTGCGCGACACGACCGGCACGGGAGACCATTTCGAAGCGGTCGTGGTGTCGGCGCGCTTTGCAGGGAAGTCGCGCGTCGAGCAACACCAGCTCGTGTATGAGGCTCTGGGCGCTGCGATGGACGGGCCGATCCACGCCTTCTCGCTGCACACGTACACGCCCGAGCAGTGGCGCGAGATGCAATGAGCTCCCGAAGGAGGAAGGGCACATGGCGAATGCGTTCGACCAAATTCGCGAAACCATTCAGAAGAACAAAATCGTGATTTTCATGAAGGGCACGCCGGAGGCACCGCAGTGCGGGTTCTCCGCAGCCGCCGTCGAGGTATTCCAGGACATGGGGGTGCCGTTCCTCGGCGTCGACGTCCTGCAGGACCCCGAGCTGCGCCGGGCGATCAAGGAATTCACCAACTGGCCGACGATCCCGCAGGTCTTCATCGACGGGAAATTCATCGGCGGCTCGGACATCGTGCGCGAGATGTACCTGAACGGCGAACTCGAACCGCTGGTGAAGGCGGCACTCGGGGGATAAGGGCCGCGAACGGCGCCGCAGCCTCGGCGGGGTGGGATCGTGGTGTGGGGGAGGCAGGTCAATCGCGGCCCGGGGTCGCCTGTGATGCCGACTGGTGGCGCTGGCGGAAGGCGAAGGCGGCGTAGACGGGAACGCCGCTCAGGGTGACGGCCAGGGCGATGGCGCACTCCGCGGGGCGCCCGCGCAGCATCGCGGCTGCAATCGCGGCATTGGCTGCGAGGTAAAGCGCGGGCACGAAAGGATAGCCCCAGGCCCGGTACGGCCGGGGGCGAGCGGGCTGCCGCCAGCGCAAGGCGTACAGGGCTGCGGTATCCGCCGTCGTCGCCAGCACGATCGCGAAGGTCGTGTAGTCCAAGATGCTCGGGAAACTCTGCAGTGCCAGGACAAGAAGCCCAGCCGCCACGGCCTGCACCGCAATGGCCACGTGCGGCGTGCCGTGGCGGGGATGCACCTTCCCCAGTGCCGGGAAGAGCAAGGCGTCCAGAGCCATCGCATAGGCAATGCGCGGCCCGGCGAGAACGGTCGCGTTCAGGCAGCCGGCGATGGACAGGAGAACGAGGGCCCCGGCGATCGCGCCGCCGCTCGGTCCGAACAGCGCGCGCGCAGCCGCCTCCCCCACCCGCAGCTCGCCGCGCAGCGCGCCCGGAGGAAGAGCGTAGAGATAGAGGAAGTTCACTGCCAGATAGATGGCGGTGCAAATTGTCAGCCCCGCGAACAGAGAGCGGGGGACGTTTCGCCCCGGGTCGCGAATCTCGCTGGCCACGTACACCGATGCGTTCCAGCCGAGGTAGGAAAAAAGGACGGGAGAAAGCGCGAGGCCGAAATTGCCCGCATCGAATGCGCCGGGCTCTCGGAAGAGGGCTGCCAGATGCTGCGCGTCGCCATGGCCCCAGAGCGGGCCCGCAAGGACCAGGGCCGCGAGCGCCCCGATCTTGGCGTACGCCGTGGCGTTGTTGAACTGCGCGCCCGCTCGCACGCCGCGGTAGTGTATCCAGGACGCCACCGCCGTGATGCCGATGGCCGCGGTCAGTTTCCCGCCAGTCCCGAGAGGAACGAAGCGGCTCAGCCACTCGGCGAAGCCGGTCGCGAGTGTGGCGACCGTGCCCGCGAAGATCACGAAAAACGAGAGCCAGCCGACGAGAAACCCTGCCAGCGGGTGATACGCTTCCCGCAGGTAGACGTAATCGCCCCCGGCGCGCGGGTACATGGCTCCCAGCTCTGCGTTGGCCAGGGCGCCTGCGAGGGAGAGCAGGCCTCCTGCGAGCCATGCCGCGAGGAACCACGCCGGGTGAGGGAGAATCTCCGCCACAGCTCCCGGTGTGAGAAAGATCCCCACGCCGATGACCGAAGAGACCACGATCATGGTTGCATCGACCAGGGTGAGTTCGCGCCGGAGGCGGTCGCCCGGGTGGCGGTCCGGTTCGAGCATCGACACGCCGGCTGAGATGGCAGATCCCGGCCCCTCGCTCAACGCCGCAGGTTTCCGCCGTGCGCGGCTCTGCCCGCCGCAGCGCGCCATCGCTTCTGCTCTTCGCGTCCCGCATGCCGCTTGAAGGCGGCGTCTGCCCTCGACTATGAGACGGCCAATGCGGCGCATCCGGTGCCTCGCGGCGCAACGAGTTCTCTCTTTTACCTGCGTGGCGCTGGGGCTGCTCGGGCTGCGCGGCTCGGCGGCGGGGCGCCAGTCAGCCCCGCTCTCCCTCGCGCCAATCATCGAGGGCATTTTCGGCGCAGCCGGCTCGGAGGCCGACGTGAACGCCGACGGTGCCGTGAGCGCCGCCGACGTCGTCGCGGCGCTGCGCGCCGCCGTGCAGCCAGTGCCCACTGCCACGCCCGCGCACTCTTGGACTCCCTCGCCGACGCCGACACCGGCGGCGAGCCCGTCCCCGTCGCCATCTTCCCCGCCCTCCCGCACGCCGACCCCATCGAGCCCGTCGCCCACCCCGACGGCGACCCCTTATCTCTGCCCCGGCGAAGGCGCCGATCTGGTAATCGACATCGAGAACCGGACGGGCCTCGAGCGCGTGGTCGCGGTGCTGCGAGGCGAGCGAATCGAAAGCTCGTGCGTGGGCGGAAGTGGGGCCGATACGTATAGCGCGGAGGTCGAGTGCCGCGGAGAGGGCGCGGTTTCCTGCGCCGCCCTGTCAGGACTCCGGCCGGGCCTCTGGAGGCACTCGATCGAGGTGCTGGAGCCCCCTACAGGCCAGGTGCAACACCGGCGTTCTTTGCTGCTCGCGCGCACGGCTCCGAACCGCACCGCCTTTCGGGTATTTCCCGTTGTGTTGCGGGTGGCCACGACGGCCGACTCGGGTGCCGGCTCCTTGCGGGGCGCGATCGAGACCGCAAACGCGCTGGCGCGCGCGCCGACCCCCACCGCGCCGCCGCCCGAGCCTTCGGCCACGCCCACGGAGGCGCCAGGCGAGGTGTTCTCGCCGACTCCGACGGCCTCGCCGGGCGTGTCCGCTCCTGCAGCGGCTGCTTCCGACAACACCTGGCGCGCTGCGAGCGCTGTGGCGGCCGGGCCGATTCTCATCCAATTCGACTCGGCTGCCTTTCCCGACGGCGTGCCCACTGCGATCCAGCTCGCGGCGCAGCTTCCCAACCTGCAGGCGAGCGACGTGACGATCGACGGAATCGACGGGACGGGCGCGCCGGGCAACCGCATCGTGGATGCGGCTGGGCTGCCGATTCCCGCTCTTGCGATCTCCGGCGCTCGCAACCACGTGCTCGGCCTGCGGCTGCGAAACGTGGGCGGCAACGATCGCGACGGGCTGAACATCAGCGGCCCGGTGGCCGACGCGAACGTGATCGAGCAGGTCGCGGTGGAGGGAGTGGCCACGGCGGATGGCATCGGCGTCGACCTGGAGGCGGGAAAAGACTTCCAGGAATCGGCCAACGTGATCCGGGATTGCGAGGTTTCCGGGGCTGCCGACAAGGGGGTCAAGGTCACGCGCGGCGCGTATGCAGTCGTGGTGAACTGCTGGGTGCACGACAACGCCAACGGCGGCATCCAGGCCACCCTGGGCGGGCACGTGCGCGCGTGGCACAACGTAATCGAGGACAACCGCGGGGCCACGGCGCAAAACGGGCTCGCGGTCAACGCGCTCGACGAGGGCGATCTCGGCTCCGGGCTGTCGGAACTGGAGGCATGGGGGAACATCTCCCGCCGCAACGGTGCCAACGGCGTCTCCGTGCGCGCCTTTTCGCGCGCGCGCATTTCGGACTGTTATTTCGCTGCCAACGCCGCAGCCGGGGTGCGCGTGCACAACGACGTGGGCCCGCCCGCGGAGGCCCGGATCGAGGGCTCGTCGGCAGTGTGTAACGAGATCGACGGTGCTGTGGTGGCCGACCAGTCGGCAGCGGATTTCGGCGGCGGGTGGCTGGAAAGCCCCGGAAACAACGCCTTTGCGCAGAACAACCGCCCGGGAGGGGTGAATTTTCGCAATGCCACGGGCCAGCCGGTGCGCGCGATCGGAAATCAGTGGGAGCACTGCGGGCGCGGCAGTGTGTGCGACGAGGCGGAGATCGCGCGACTCGATGTCAGCGACAAGGGAACGCTCACGCAGTTCGTGCCGGCCCAGGCCCATCGCGCCTTGCCCACTCCTGTCATCCGTGCCGTGTACCCGTCGAAGGGCCGCGCGGGGGAGCGGCTGCGCATTTTCGGCTCGGGGTTCAACGCCATCGATGGGCACTGGGACCAGCGGAGTACCGAGAACTCCTGCGCAGACGTGGAGAGCCGCAACCGCTGCGTGCCGCTGCGCGGCAATTGCGTGCAGATCGGCGGCGTGTCGGCTCCCGTGGAGGCGGTGACTCCCACGCTGCTCGTGGTGCGGTGGCCGTTCACCTGCGTGGAGCCCGTTCCGCTGGTCGTGCGCGTGGACCAGGGAGCCACGGGGAATATCAGCGAGCCGTTCTGGGTGTGCACGAACGACTGAGGGTTTCTCACGGCCTCGTCCGCGCAGGGGTAGTTTGACTCGCGGCACCAGAGCCGATAACAGGCCCGACAGCGAGGTCGATCGTGCCGAGCACGTGGGTCTTCGAGGCGACCGATCGCGATTTCGAGAGCGCTGTGATCGAGCGCTCCAAGCAGGTGCCGGTCGTCGTGGACTTCTGGGCGCCGTGGTGCGCCCCGTGCCGCATTCTCGGCCCGCTGCTCGAGCGGCTGGCCGAGGAGTACGGCGGCGAGTTCGTGCTGGCTAAGGTAAACGTCGACGAAAACCCCGGCCTGGCGCAAGCGTTTCGGATCCAGAGCATTCCCCTGGTGCTCGGTTTCCGCAACGGCGAGGTCGCCGCGGAGTTCACCGGCGCATTGCCGGAAAGCAGCGTGCGCCAGTTTCTGGAGCGCGTGCTGCCTACCGCTGCGGATCGGGAAGCCGAGATGGGCCGGAAACTTTTCGCCGACGGGCAAAAAGCGGGAGCGGAAGAGGCCTTCCGGCGTGCCCTGAAACTCGATGCGCGGCATGGCGGGGCGCTGGTCGGCCTGGCGCGCTTGCTGGCGGAGCGCGGGGAGGTCGAGGAAGCGCTGCGCTGTCTCGAGCGCGTCGGACCTGGGCCGTTTGCCGCCGAGGCCGAGCACCTTGCGGCAGCCCTGCGGGTGCAGAGCGGAAGCGGCGACGTGGACTCGCTGCGCGCGCGCGTGGCGGAGAATCCGGCGGACCTGGAGGGCCGCTTGGCACTCGCGCGCGCGTGCGCCGCGGCGGGCCAGTACGAGGACGCGCTGGGGCACTACCTCGAAGTCGTGCGGCGCGATCGCGAGTACCAGGACCAGGCGGCCAGGAAGGCAATGTTGGACATCTTCGAGCTGCTGGGACCGGAGCATCCGCTGACGGCCCGGTACCGGTCGGAGCTGGCGAAGGTCCTGTTTGCCTGAATGGCGCACCGATTCGCCGGGCTGGCCGTTGCGCTGTGGTGCCTGGTGGCGGCACTCGCGTGCTCCAGCCGG
>JBBIUR010000221.1:0-6589 GCA_037440145.1 Myxococcales bacterium
GGCCCGGAGACGAGTGGGTGCCGCCGGCCACATTCGGACTGGTTGGCGTCGCTGGGCTGGTGGGGTTTGGCAGTATCGGTTTGGTGATCGCGCAAAATGCGCTGCGGCGGTTCCCGGCGAACACGGTGGTGCCTTGCATGATCACGGCCGAGTTGATCGTACCGATTGCGATGGCCACTGCGCTCTTCGGCCAAGATTTCCCTGCGGCGCCGGCCGGCCGGGCTGCCTGGATGGCCGCGCTCGCGCTCGTCGGGAGCGGCATCTGGGTGCTGGGGTCGTCGACCGCGCTGGCAGAGAAATTCGCCGAAGCGCCTCCCGGCCGCTGATTTTGCCTGGCGCGGTGCGCTCGGGCACCGGCTGTTGTCGCCTCAGTCCCGAGTTGCGCGCGGGAGAGAGCGCGCGCGTGTCCTCTCTCGCGAGCGCTTGCGGTACCGGTGGGCCCGGTGCGGTTTGCGCGCTGCGGCGCTCGGCGTCCCTTTCTCGTCTTCGAGCATGCCGGGCACGGGTTCGATCACCAGCTTGCATTCGTTCAGCCGCACCTCGCGAATGACGGGCTCGACGAAAGGGATCAACAGCTCGCGGCCGTCGGGGCGCCGGACGACGCAAACGTCATGGGCGGCGGTGCGAAAGACGCTTTCGATTCTTCCGACCCCTTGTCCAGCCGCGGTGACGGTCTCTAGGCCGACCAATTGGAAATAGTAGGCTTCTCCCGGGCCCGCGGGCTCGAGGTCTTGGGGACGGACGCAGACTTCACTGCCCACGAGCGACTGGGCGGCCTCGAGGGACTGGATCCCCTCCAGGGCGAGGAGGAGGAACCGCGCGTGGCGGCGGACGGCCACGACCGTGGTTTCCACAGGCGTGCTGTCCCGGCAGACCCCGACCTTGCGCCCCGGCCGAAGCGCCGTGGTGGCCGGGTTGTAGGGGAGGCAGCGGAGCTCCCCCCGGATGCCGTGCGTGCGTACCAGCTTGCCGAGAGCGATCCACGCAGGGGCTGGTTGCATCGCTCGAGCAAAGCCGGGGTGTGCGTCCTGGACCTACTTTTCTTCGACGATGTCCAGCACGACCTTGCGGTTGGTGCGCGACGCTGCGGCGTTGAGGATCGTTCGGATCGACTTCGCCGTTCGCCCTTGCTTGCCGATGATGCGGCCGAGGTCTTCCTTCGCGACTCGGAGTTCGAGAACAGAAGCGGTGTCCCCCTGAGTCTCGATTACCTGAACCGCATCCGGGTTATTGACGAGCGCCTTGGCCAGGTACTGGAGGAGTTCTTTCATGTTTACGCCCTCACTCGGTCCGCTCCGATTGTAGGACACCCGCGCGGCGGATCAACTGCGCGACGATTTGTGTCGGCCGAGCTCCCCGCCCGAGCCACGAGCGCAACTTTTCTGCATCGAACCGGACGACCGGCGGCGAGTGGTGCGGGTCGTAGAACCCGACCTGATCGATGCGCCGGCCGTCGCGCGGCGCTCGCGCATCGGCCACGACAATTCGATAAACGGGGTGTTTCTTTCCCCCGTGGCGGGCAAGGCGAATCGTGGTTGCCATCGTCTTCTTCGCACTCCTTATCGCGTTTCCCAGTACATCCTCGTGCCGGCGTCTCCTCGGCACGCGCGCGCACGGTGCGGTTCGGACCCCGCGCAGCCGCTCGCCGCCGGGCCGCACCTTCCGCGCAGCGTCTGGAACCAGCTCACAGCGGAAGCCCTCGCGCCGCTCCTTTCCCCGCTAGCTTGCTCATTCGCTTCATCCACTTCCTCGCCTCCAGGTATTGCTTGAGCAAGCGATTCACCTCGGCCACGCTGGTGCCGCTGCCCATGGCAATGCGCCGGCGGCGGCTCCCATTGAGGATCGTATGGTCGCGCCGCTCCTCCTTGGTCATCGAGTTGATAATCGCTTCGATCCGCTTGAGCTCTTGTTCCGCGCGCTCCAGGTCCAGCCCCCGAATCATTTTTTTCAAGCCGGGAACCATGGCGACCAGATCTGCGAGGGCGCCCATCTGGCGCACAGCGCGCAGTTGGTCGCGGAAATCCTCCAGCGTGAACTCATTGCGCCGGAGTTTGCGCTCGAGCTGCGCCACTTGTTCCCGGTCGTACGCACGCTCCGCGCGCTCGACCAGCGTCAGCACGTCCCCCGTCCCGAGAATGCGCGACGCGATTCTCTGGGGATGAAAGACTTCCAGGGCGTCTACCTTCTCCCCGGTGCCCGCGAACAAGATCGGCCGCCCCGTTACCGCGCGCACGGAAAGAGCGGCCCCTCCCCGCGCATCTCCGTCGAGCTTGGTCAGCACGATCCCGTCGATGCCGATGCGGGCGTGGAACCCCCTGGCGACGTTGACGGCGTCTTGGCCCGCCATCGCGTCGACGACGAGCAGTGTCTGGCGCGGGGAAACAGCCGATCGGATGCGCTCGAGCTCTTCCATGAGCGCCTCGTCGATGTGCAGGCGCCCCGCTGTGTCAATGATGCACACGTCGTGGCCGCGATCCCGTGCCGCCGCGCGCGCTGCAGCGCACAGCGCCACCGGGTCCGCTCCCGGACGGGCGGGGTGCACCGCGCAGCCGATCTGCACGCCGAGCGCAGCGAGCTGGTCGATGGCGGCGGGCCGGTACACGTCGGCAGGCACCAGGTACGGGTTGCGCCGCTTCTCGCGCTTCAAATAGTGGGCGAGCTTTGCTGCGGTCGTTGTCTTGCCACACCCGTGAAGGCCGACCATGAGGAGGACGACCGGCGGCGGGGCGGAGAGGTCCAGTTCCACCGCCGATTCCCCCATCACGCGGCACAGCTCGCGGTGCACGATCTTGATGAACTGTTGCTCGGGGGTGAGGCTCCGAAGGACTTCTTGCCCGAGTGCCGCCTGGCGCACATGCTCGATGAAGTCCTTGACGACTTGGAGGTTCCCATCGGCTTCGAGCAGTGCCAGGCGCACGTCGCGGATCGCATCTTCGATGTTGCGATCCGTGATTCGCCCGATGCCGCGGAGCTTGCGGAGAGTTTGATCGAACTTGTCGCTCAGGGTCTCGAACATCACGGAAGTCGGGGGCCCCGCGCAGGGCGCCACGGACGCTATAGAAAGGCCTCCGAGTTGTCAACATCCGCTTAGCCCACCGTGGAGCGTGGCGGGGCAGTTGCTCGCGCGCGAAGGCGTGCGCGCGCTTTTCTCCGTCCGCGTTCTTCGGCCGCAGGGGCCCGGGATACAAACGCGGCTCGCGCTCGGGCGCCGCGTCCCGTTCCGTTGCCGGCTCGGCGCCGCCGGCACAGCAGGCTGCCACCGCCGGGCCGAAGACAGCGCTCCAGACCCGGTGTGGGTGCGCTGGCCGCAAGCTCAGGTCTGCGGTGGGCTCAGGCAGCGCGGAGCGCGGGGGGCCGGAAGCGCTGGCGGGGTGCTCGGTGGCCGCGCTTCTTCCAGCGCAACAACGCCTCGCGCACGGAGTCCGGGTCGAATCCGAAGAGCTCGCAAAGGTTGGCGAAGGAGCAGAGCGAGTCCCAATCGGTTGCCATCACCCAGGACTCCGCCTCCCGGAACTCTTCCTGGTCGCGGGGGGAGGCGCTGTGTGCCGTGCGCCGGAAGCTCTCGATGCCGTCGCTGAAAACGGCCCACAGCAAGGCGCGTTCTCCGGTGGGCGCACGCCCGACTCCGCGCGTGGCGTAGAACTGCTCGGGCACGACAAAGTCGGGGCCGAAAAGGTCTTGGAGGAACTCCAAGGTGCGGTCGGAATTGCTGCGCGAGCGCATTGATTTTGAGTCTCCGCGAGCGCCTTCGGATGCAAGGAGGCGGCCAGCGCGGCGCGGTTCGGTCCGGGCAGCCTTTCCCCAACGCGCGCACAATTCTGGGCCGGCGGTCCGGGCGAGCGTGCCGTTCTCCCAGAGTGGACTCAGGCGCGGTCCGACCCCGGGGGGAAGAGCTGCGCCGCCACCGCGCGGCGAAACATTTCCTGCAGGCGGCGTGTGGCCTCGCCCACTTTGCCGGTACCGACCGGCTTTCCGTCGATCGCGACGACGGGAAGCACTTCCACGATCGTGGAGGTCAGGAACACCTCCTCCGCCTTTTCCAGGGCAGCCGTGGTCAGCACGCGCTCCACTGGCTCCAACCCCGCTCGCTCGGCTAGGGACAGGATATGCTTCCTCGTGATCCCTGCGAGGATCCCCGACGCCGGCGGCGTGAGCAAGCGGTGGCCGAACACGGCGAACACGTTCGAGGTCGTGCCCTCGGTCACCCGGCCGCGCGAGGTGACGTACAGCGCTTCGAATGCACGCCGGCGTGCGGCCATCGCCTTCCCGATCACGGCGGGCAAGTAGTCCAGAGTTTTGTGCTCGGAGAGAAAACCGTCGCGTGCGAACGGCAAGAGGATCACCCGGGCTCCCCGTGCTTGGAGTCGGCGCACAGTCTCGGGCACGGGCCCCGCGGTGACGAGCACCGTGGGCGTGGGCCGGGATGGGGGTCGGAGGTCGGGCGGAGAAGGACCGCGGCTGACCGTGATGCGGACCCAAGCATCGCGCCCTTGCAGTTCGTTGCGCCGCAGCACGCCATCCAGGCTTTCTTCCCAGTCCACGCGCGGCACGGGGAGGCCGAGGATCTGACACGAGGTTGCGAGGCGGGCGATGTGCTCGCGGAGCGCGAAGATTCGGCCTCGGTACGAGCGCACGGTTTCGAATAGGCCATCGCCGTACAGGAAGCCTCGGTCCAATGCGCTGATGCGCGCGCCCGATGCCGGAAGCAGCTTCCCGTTGAGGTACACCGCCGTCCCCCGACTGTTCATGGTCCCTCCAGCGCGCTGAAAAATGCGCGCGCCTTGAGAATCGTCTCCTCGTATTCGCTTTCCGGAGTGGAATCCGCGACGATGGCGCCCCCACTGTGGTACGCGATGGTGCTGTCGGTGGCGGTCGCGGTGCGGATTGCCATACCGAGGCAGCCCTGCTCGCGGCTTTCGAGGAGGCCCAGAGCCCCGGTGTAGAAGCGGCGTGCAACGGGCTCGAGTTCATCGATGATTTGCATGGCGCGGATCTTAGGCGCTCCGGTGACCGAGCCACCAGGAAAGGTGGCGCGCAGAATGGCGGACCAAGGCGTCGTCCCAGGCAGCGTGCCGGCCACCTCTGACTCGAGGTGATGCAGGCTGCCGAGCGTTCGCAAGCGCATGTACGCGGGCACGCAAACGGTGCCAAAGCTGCACAGGCGCCCCAGATCGTTGCGCTCGAGGTCGACGATCATGACGTGTTCGGCCGCTTCTTTGGCGTCGCTCTGCAACTCGGCGGTAAGCCGGGCATCCTGCTCGGGGGCGTCACCGCGTCGCCGCGTTCCCTTGATCGGGAACGTGTGCAAGCGCTCGCCCGCACGGCGCAGAAAGCACTCGGGGGAGTTGGAAACCAAGGTGAACTGGGGGCCCTCGATGTACGCGGAGTATGGCGCCGGGTGCGCGCGCGTCAGTCGCGCGAAGAGGCTGGCGGGGGAGGAGGCGAATGCAGCCGAGAACCGCTGCGCGAGGTTCACTTGGTAAATGTCGCCGGCAGCGATGTATTCGAGGGCTCTGTGCACTGCGCTGAAGTAGCTCTCCTTCGCGAAGCTCGAGGTCAGGCGAATGCCGGAGCGCGGTGCAGCGCCTTCCGGTGCTGCGGCGCACCGCGCCTGCGCCGCGAGCCGCCGCGCGATGTCTCGCAAGGCCTGCACCGAGAGCGAGCGGGAGCGGAGGAAGTAGCGCTGGCTCTCGTAGGAATAGACGAGGATCCAGGCGTGCGTTGCGGCAAAGAGCAGCGGCACTCCGAGGTCGTCGGAAGGCCCCGGGCCGAGCCTTTCGATCCGCCGGCCGAGATCGTAAGCCAGCGCGCACACGACGGCCGCGGGGGCGTGGTCCCGCGCGTCGGGTTCGAGAAGGAAGTCGAGAAGCGCGAAGGGATCGCGGGGCACCTCGGATTGGAGGGCGCCGCCCGCGACGCAGATCTCTCCGCTCACGTGGTAGCAAGCGACGGCGCTCGGCTCGTCGCCGAAAAACGCGTGGCCGGTTCCCCACGAGGCGGAATCTCCCCCATCGAGGAGAAAGCGGCCGGGTGTCGGGGTCGTCCCCGAAAGCAGCAGGGCAACAGGCGGTACCTCGAGAGAAACCTGCACTTCGGGCATGGGCCCTCCGGCGGCTCGCAGTGGCTCTTAGCGGGGCGGGCCTCCGGTTGCAACGGCGTGCGGGAATGCGCATCGGTGATTGGCCGGCGGCAGAGGTTGTTTTCTGCGCGCGGGCGAGTTAGGCGTTTCGTGGGATCGGCGTGTGGCCGGGCCATCCATGCGGGTCGGAGTCGGGTGCGACGCTCTTCGCGAGCGTGCCGGGCGCCGGTTTGGGGAGTTGCGACGGGAGTGAATGGTCGTGAATGCTTCGGTGCACTTGATCGGCAAGTTGACGCGGGCGACCGTGGGCCTGCACGTCGCCGTTCCCGAGTCCCACCCCTCGGCTCCGGTTTTGGGAAGCCAGCGGGGAGGCACGGGCACCATCATAGACGCCGCGGGGCTAGTCCTGACCGTGAATTACGTGGTGCTGGGGGCTGAGCGGATCACAGCAACTTTGATCGACGGAAAGGTTTACGAAGGGCACCTGGTGGCGCAGGACTTCTCCACCGG
>JBBIUR010000222.1:0-6586 GCA_037440145.1 Myxococcales bacterium
CCGTGACGAAATCCCGGAGCCGCCGGAACACACCGGGGCGGCGCAGCGCGGAGAAGGCCGGCACTGCCGCGACGTCTTCGATCGACAGGAACTCGGGAGCGTAGAATTGCACCGGGCGCCCGACTGCGGGCTGTGGTGCGTTGGCGACCCAGTAGTCGCTGATTTCCTGGATGAACCCCTCCTGGTCGACTCCCTGGCCCCCCAGAAGGCGGGCGAGTGCGTCCATCCAGCAGACTTCGTTGGCGTTTGCGCAGGTAGAGGGCGGAGGCAGGTTCGGATTGGTGCGCGTGGGCCGGGTCAGGTTGACGTTGATCTTGCCCGCTTCGTCGACGATGCGGACGCAGAGCTGCCAGTTCGGCGGCAGCTCCAGAGCGGGCAAGGGGGTGCAGCCGTCCTCGATTAGAAAGCTGCCCCAGCCTTCTTGCAGGTCGGTCTGGTCCGGATCGACGCGGTAGGACTCGTCCACCAGCAGGGCCCCTGCCAAGATGTTAATGCCCGAGCGCGCGAGGTAGGTCGCCTGCAGTGCGCTCAACGAGTTCCTGGTGATGTGACTCTCTACTTGGACCGAGTACGTGAACTCCATCACCAGCACGCTGAGCAGTGCGACCACGAGCAGCGTAACGACGAGCGCGGCGCCCCACTGGGGGTCCGGTGCGCGGCGCATCATGGGCCCGGAGTCGGGGTCGGCCTGACCGTGGCGAGTGGCAGGTCGACGATCGTCGCGAAGTCGTGAACGGCGCGTTCGGAGTCGTAAAGGAAGAGGGCGACCTCGACGAGGAGCGGAAGCCGATCTTGGTAGTCGGGTTGCGTGCTGTCCCAATCGCCCACCCATTCCCGTTTGTACGGGTCCCAGTAGCGGAAGCGGAGCCCCGCGACGCCGTCGAGCACCATCGTGGAAAGCGGTTGCGGCCCTTCTTCGCCTTCGGGCGGCAGCTCAGCTAGAGGCACTTCGTCGCGGCGCAGCAAGAAGACGGGCTCCCGACCCGCTACCGCGTCGAGCGAGTAGGTGACGACGACGGGGCCACCGCGCCCGCCAAGAGGGCCGAACGGAGGGCGGCTCATGATGGCGAATCGAACTTGATCCGTGGGCTGCGCGCCTCCACCGCTTGCGCCTTGAAACACGGCTCCGCTGGTCGGGGAGGGCAACATCGCGCTCTCGATCTCGTCGGCGATCCGCATCACAGCCTCCCGGCCGACCGACGCGAGCTGAGCGCGCTCCTCTGCGCGCTCCTTGGCATAAATGACGCGGGTGATGCTGCCGTAAACGGTGACCAAGACCAGTCCCAGGATCGTGATCGCTACCAGGATCTCGAGCAGGGTGAAGCCGCCGCTCTCGGGAGGCCAGCCGGCGCCGACCGCCCGCGCCCAGCGGTCACTCTGCCGGCGCATGGAAGAAGTACCGGAGCTCCACCGCATCGGGGCGGCTCTCGTCCCAAATGACGCGCAGGCGGACTTGCTTGACGGTCTCCAGGTTCGTCGGCAGCACCTCGCGCTCCCATCGGAATCCCGGGTACGCTTCAAACGTGCCGCTGGCATCCCCCAGGCTCGCGAAATCTTCGAACTGCATCTGCGTCATAAGCTCGCGCGCGAGCAGCGTGGCGCGGTTGAATTGCTCGATACGCCATACGGCTTTCAGATCGCGGCCGTGCAGGCCCAGCAAGCCCACAAAGGCGAACGCGAGAACGGCGAGGGCGACCACCACCTCCAGCAGGGTAAAGCCCCGCTCCAAGCGCTTCGCTTTTCGCTCCCCCTCAGCCCTGGATGAATTCGAGATCGCGGTATCCTTCATAAATGGTGACGTGCCCGGTGAGGGGCCACACCGCTAGCGTGAACGCTTCCCGCCCGTTGTCCATGTGGACGATCGTCGGATCGACGAAGCCATCCGGGTAAAAGCGCGTATACGCCAGCCCGCGGTCGAGCTTGCCCGCACCGAGCAGGACGACATCGCTGAAGACGACCGTGCGGGGAAGGCGCACGGGCCGCGCGAGCAGCCCCGAGGGTTCCGCAGCAGCCTCTGCCTGCCCCGGAACCGCCTCCGCGTTGTACCAGTACACGTTGCGCTCGAGATCGTAGTTCAGGCGGTAAATCCGCCCGTTCAGCACGGCTTCGCTCCGCAAGAGCCGGAAGGCCGTTGCCAGCCGCCGCACGTGCGAGTGCAGCTCCGCGCGGGAGGGATCTCGAAAATGGGGGACGACGAGAGAGAGGACCAGAGCGAGGATCAGGAGAACGAGGGAGATCTCGATCAGGGTGAAGCCGGAGGCCCCCCGGCGTGCGCTTGCCCGCGCGAGCACCGGCCGATCCATGCCACCCGCGGGCCCTGGCTGGCCCAGACTGTAAGAGGAGCGAGACTCGAGGTCGGGGAGCGCCCGGTCACAAGTGGAGGTTATCGATATCGGCATTCTTGCCGTCGCCACCTTCCTGGCCGTCGGCACCCAGGGACTTGATGATCGGGCGATGGCCATCGAAGACGTAGACGTACCGATTGCCCCAGGGATCCACTGGGACCTTGTCCAGGTAGCCTTCGGGGTTGTAGTTGCCGCCCGCGCCGGACCCGCCGCTCGCCACGAGAGCATCGAGAGAAGGCGGATAGTAGCCGTTGTCCAGCTTGAAGAGATCGAGCGCCTGCTCGATGGCTTTGATGTCCGCTGCCGCCTTCGTTCGGCGCGCCTCGTCCGTCCGACCGATGATCCTCGGGGCCACCAGGGTTACGAGCAACCCCAGGATGAAGACGACGACCATGATCTCGATGAGCGTGAAGCCCCGCTCTGCGCTGCTCCGATTCATTGGCCCATCTCCGTGACGCGAACTCAACGTAACACCCGGTATGGGGAAGTTCAACGAACGAGCTCGTTCAGTTGGAAGATCGGCACCATGATCGCCAGGACAATGAACAGCACGATCGCGCCCATGAAGATGATGATCATGGGTTCGAGAATCGACGTGAGGGAAGCGATGGAGGTCTCGACCTCGTTGTCGTATGCATCGGCGGCGCGCGCGAGCATGTTCTCCAGCTCCCCGCTTTTCTCGCCGACGGCGATCATGTGGATCAGCAGCGGAGGGAAAAGGCCGCTCTTTTTCAGGGGCGGCGCGATGCTCTGGCCCTCGCGGATGCTGTCGCGGGCATTTTCGATTGCTTGGCAGAGGACGGTGTTATTGACGACGTTCTTCACGATGTCGAGCGACTGCAGCAGCGCGATCCCACTGCGCAGCAACGTGGAGAGCGTGCGGGCAAAGCGGGCCAGGGCAACCTTTTTGAGGAGGGTGCCGAAGTACGGAATGCGGAGGACGTAGGTGTCGAAGCGCATGCGCCCCGCAGGCGTGCGCACCGAGATGCGGACGGCAGCCACGGCCAGCGCGATCGTGCCGAGAACCAGCCACCAGTAGGCCTGGAAGAAGCCGCTGATCGCGAGGAGGACCACGGTCATGGTCGGCAGCGCCTGTTGCGTCTCGGCGAAGATCTTCGTCACCTTCGGCACGACGTAGGAGATGAGAAAGAAGAGAATGCCGCAGCTGATGATGCCCATCAATATGGGATACGTCAGTGCAGCCCGGACTTTATTTCTGAGCTTGGCCGAGCTTTCCGTGTAGTCGGCGAGCCGCTCGAGCACGATGTCGAGCGCGCCGCTGGCCTCGCCCGCGCGGACCATGTTCACGTAGAGGTCGGAGAAAATCCTCGGATGGTCTCGCAGCGCGTCGGCGAGGGCCCCGCCCTGCGTGACCTTCTCGCGGACCTGCGAGAGCGTTCGTTTGAGCCGCGGGCTTTCGGTCTGCTCGATGAGGGCGGTCAGGCAATCGACGAGGGGCAAGCCCGCGGCTACTAGGGTCGAAAGCTGGCGGGTCATCAGAGCGAGGTCCTGCGGCGTCACCCGTTCGAACAGTTGGCCGACGCTGAAGCCCGTGCGAGCGGCCGTGGCGACTTGCCGGGTACGCTCCTCGACGAGGTCGGTGGGGAAAACGCCGGCACTGCGCAGTTTGAACCGGGCGCCTTTGGGACTGTCGGCGTCGATGATGCCTTCGACGGCTTTTCCCTGGGGGGTGAACCCCTTGTACGCGTAAACGGGCATTGCTTACCGATGGGACGATCGGGCCGCGGGGATATTCGCCTCGAGGGCCGGGGTCGGCACCTGGGGCAGGGCTGCCCGGACGAGCTCAGACCAGGTCTTCCTGGGTGACCCGGAGGACTTCCTGGATGGTCGTAATGCCTGCGAGCACCTTGTCCGCGCCATCTTCCCGCAGGGTCGACATCCCCTTGGCCGTGGCTTCGCGCCGAATCGTGGCCGCGTCGGCGTTCTTCATCACGAGTGCGCGGATGTCGTCGTCGACGACGAGCAGCTCATGGATGCCGGTGCGGCCCCGGTAACCTTTCTGCTTGCAGTCCGGGCAGCCAGGGCCCGCCTTGTAAATTTCGCGGTCGCCGATCCGGCGCGGGTCCAGGCCAAGCTCCTGGAGCTCCTCGTCGCTGGGCGTGTAGGGGACTCTGCAACTCGTGCAGACGCGACGGACCAGCCGCTGCGCCATCACTGCGATCACCGACGAGGACACTAGGAACGGCTCGATTCCCATGTCCAGGAGGCGCGTCATAGCACCGAACGAGTCGTTCGTGTGAAGCGTGGAAAATACCAAGTGGCCTGTCAGGGCCGCCTGGATGGCGATCTCCGCGGTCTCCACGTCGCGGATTTCGCCCACCATGATCACATCGGGGTCCTGTCGGAGGATCGACCGCAATCCGTTCGCGAACGTGAGGTCGATCTTGGGGTTCACTTGGATTTGGCCGATCCCGTGGAGCTGATACTCGATCGGATCCTCGATCGTGATGATGTTCTTGTCGGTCGTATTGATCTTCGACAGGGCGGCGTAGAGCGTCGTGGTTTTCCCGCTGCCCGTCGGGCCGGTGACGAGGATGATGCCGTGGCTCTGGTGAATCAGGCGGTTGACGATCGCCAGCTTCGGCCCCACCAGGCCCAACTCTTCGAGTTGCAGGAGGGTGGCGGATCGGTCGAGCAGCCGCATCACCACCCGCTCGCCGAATGCGGTGGGAACGGTGGAGACGCGGATGTCGATGTCCTTCCCGGCCAGCTTGATCCGGATGCGGCCATCCTGAGGCAGGCGTTTTTCCGCGATGTTCAGGCCAGCCATGATCTTCACCCGCGAGATGATCACGGGCTGGAAGCGCTTCGGCGGAGACAGGATGTCGTACAGGATGCCGTCGATTCGAAAGCGCACGCACAGCGTGCGCTCGAACGGCTCGATGTGGATATCGCTCGCGCGGTCCTTGACTGCTTGGAACAGGAGCGAGTTCACCAGCCGAATGATCGGCGCTTCGTCGTCCGCTTCGAGCAAGTCGCGCGGCTCTTCGAGTTCCGTTGCTACGAGGTCCAGCCGCTCTGCCTCCAGGCCGTCCATCAGCTGCTCGGCAGAGCCGGAAGCGAGGTCGTAGATGCGGTTGATCGCGTCGAGGATCACAGGGGTCGGTGCCACGACGACCCGGACCGGCCGGCGCAGCAGCAAGCGCACATCGTCGATCGGGCCGAAAGTGGTCGGATCCCCGGTGGCCACGACGACAGCGTCGCCGTCAAGCCCCACCGGAAGAACTTGGCAACGCTTGGCGAAGTGGATCGGAAGGTCGCGAATCAGGTCGAGCATCTGCTCGACGGGCGTGTCCGGAAGTGCCTCGACGAGCGGGAGTCCGTAGTGAGCTGCCAGCGCTTCCGCCCACGCGCGGGAGTCCAAGACCCCCATCTCTTGCAGCACTTCGCCGCGCCCTGTGCCGTCACGCAGCCGCTCGCGAGCTTTTTCGATGGCCGCCTCGGGCACGCCCCCGCGCTCGATCAGGAAGCTCTCGAGGCTTCTGGCTGGCGCCGCCCCGTTCATTGCACCTCGCTCCATGCTACCACGTTCTGCGCCGAGGCGTCTCGCAGCTCGTGCCAGTGCAGGAACTCCCGCGGCTCGCCGCTCAGGCGCAATCCCTCGGGGTACAGCGCGTAGGCTGCGGGGGCGGAGGGGAATGTCTCGAGGCATTCGTAGAGCGCGCTGTAAGTGTCGCTCTGGAAGCGGTAGCGCTTGCCGCGATGGAACAGGCGCGTGAGCTCGGAGCCCTCGGGCAGGGAGAGGGGGAGAAGGCCGTTGGTCGTCGCCAGGCTTTGCGGCGGCCTGCCCGCTTCCCAGACGGCTGCCAGGAGGACGAACTGGGCGGGCTCCGGCGGCGCCTCAGGCGCTGCTTTGCGCGCCGATGGCTGGCTGGCACCTGCCGGCGGCAAGCCGGCGGTGGGCTCTTCTTCGGGGCTCGTGTTGCGGCCTCCGCGCTCTCCGGGCTTTGGCGGTTGCGGGAGATTCTCGACATCCCAGGAGGGGCGGTTGAGCACGTCTTCTCGCTTGTTGGGAATGCCTTGCTCCTCCATGTAGGCTTGGAGTTTGCCGCGCTCGATTTTCGAAAACTTTTCCTGATCGTACTCGTCGCGGACGATATGCGGGGTGAGGAAGATCAGCAGATTGATTTTGTTGCGGCTTGCGGTCCGGTTGTTCACGAGATTTCCCAATACCGGGATATCCCCGATGAAGGGGATCTTGGTTTGGCTGTTCCGAATCG
>JBBIUR010000223.1:0-6524 GCA_037440145.1 Myxococcales bacterium
GCCAATCCTCCTGGCGGCGGCCGCGATCGCGGCGAGCTCGACCGGCGTAGGCTCGCGCCCTGGGGCGCGCTCGATGGCCGCGACCTGTTCCAGGGCGTACCGGCGTGCGAAGTACACCCACGCGGGGTGGAGGGCAATAAACTCGCGGCGCTTCCAGGTAGCGGTCTCGGCAGCGATCTCCGCGTCGAGCTGCTCCAGGCGTTGCAAGAACCCGGCGGCGTTTTCCCGGTAGATGCGCGCCCCACCCGGATCGACGGCCGTCAGCGCGTCCCGAATTCGCTCTACCTGTCTCATCGCGGCGCGGACGTCGAGCCAGACGTGCGGGTTCGCCCCATGCGAACCTTCCTCGATGAGCGGCAACCCGCGGGCGGTGTCGATGACCACCAGGCCCGGGTTCGCCACCGCGGCAACCACCTTGGAAGCCCAGTATTCCAAGCCGGCGCCGTTCAGGACGAGCATCCGGGCGCGCGCGAGCCACCGCGCGTGCGAAGGTTTCGGTTCGAACACGTGCGGATTGCTCCCCGGCGGGACGAGGGTGAGCACCTCGACGCGGTCCTTGCCCACCTCGCGCACAAAGTGCGCGACCGGCGCAATGCTGGCGGCCACCAGGAGTTGCTGCCCTTCGGCTGGCCCCGAGCAATGTGCGGTCGCAGCTCGCAGACACGCGAGCACCGCCCACGAGAGGGCACCCAGTTTTCCCATGCTCGCCGCGTGGGATAGCCGCTGCGCCTCCGGTGCGCAAACCCGGCTGCGAACGAGCCGGCGTTCTGCCGCTGCGGCGCACGGGCCGAGAGCTTCTCCCACTACCCGGCGAGCTGAACTCCCGGCAGGCCCCTGGCGCCCGGTTGTGGCTCCCGGCGATGTCCGGCACCGCCCCAACGCATGCCCTGCAAGCAGAGCGAAGCACGCGGCCCGTGGCCCGCATGGGGTTTCTTGGCCTTGGGGCGGGACTCGGATAGAGAGGGCGCGTGCAACCGGTCATCGAGCTCGAGGGCGTCACCGTTCGCTACGGCGAGCTCACCGCGCTGGAAGACGTGACGCTGCGGGTGTTGCGCGGCGAGTTCACTGCTCTGATCGGGCCCAACGGCTCCGGCAAAACGACGCTGGTCAAGGCTGCTTTGGGCCTCGTGCCGCTGGCTCGCGGCTCGGCACACCTTTTCGGCCGGAACCCGCGCGCGCCCGGAGTGCGAGCTCGCGTAGGCTATGTGCCTCAGGCTACCCAGCTCGATCCCCGGTTCCCGATCCGCGTGCTCGACGTCGTGCTCATGGGGCGCTACGGCCAGATTGGTCTTCTCCGCCGCCCCCGGGCGCGCGACTGGGAGGCCGCGCGCCTGGCGCTCGAGCGCGTGGGTGCCGCCGCTCTGGCCGAGCGCCCCTTTGGCCGGCTGTCGGGCGGGCAGCGCCAGCGCGTTCTTGTCGCCCGAGCGCTGGCTGCGGAGCCGGAGCTGCTCATCCTGGACGAGCCCACGACCGGGGTCGATGTCGGCGCCACCGAAGGCTTCTTCGACTTGCTCGACAGCCTGCACCGGGGAGGCTTGACCGTCCTCGTCGTCTCCCACGACGTCGGGGTCGTCGCGCGCCACGTCGACACCGTGGCGTGCTTGAACCGGACTCTCGTCGTCCACGGGCGCCCCGCAGAGGTGCTCCGCCCCGATGTACTGGAGTGCATGTATGGAGGCCAGGCCACCGTCGTCGGACACGGCGACCTGCCGCATATCGTCGTCCACCGGCATCCCAGAACCGAAGGGGCTGCGTGAACTCGGCCGGATGCATGCAGGCGACATTGGGAACAGGGGCCGAGCTGGAGCCAGGGCCGCCGGGCTGAGGAGCCGGGAGCCGGCGCGGAAGGAGGCAGGATGGATATCTTCGGATACGCGTTCATGCAGCGCGCCCTTATCGCCTCGGTGCTCATCGGAACGGTCACCGCAGTGATCGGCGTGTACGTCGTCCTCCGGGGTCTCGCCTTCATCGGGGCGGGCATCGCGCACGCCAGCTTTGGCGGTGTGGCGCTCGGATTCGTTCTCGGCATCGACCCCGTGTTCGCAGCCGTGGTCTTCTGCCTCGCGACGGCCTGGGGAATTGCCTGGACCGCAAGTTGGAGCGCGGTGCGCGAGGATACGGCCATCGGGATCTTCTTCGCCGCCAGCATGGCCTTGGGCATCCTGCTGATCGGATTTGTCCGCGAATACCACGTCGACCTGTTCGCCTATCTCTTCGGCTCGGTGCTGTCCGTCACCCCGGGGGACCTGCTTCTCACGGCGCTGCTCGCGGTCGTCGTGCTCGGCACCGTGGCGCTGTTTTTCAAAGAATTCCTTTTCTTGGCCTTCGATGCAGAGATGGCGGAGGCAAGCGGGCTGCCGGTCTCCGCTTTGCACTTCCTGCTCCTGAGCATCCTAGCGCTTGCCATTGTCGTTTCCATCAAGGTGGTCGGCATCATTCTCGTTTCCGCGATGATCATCGCTCCGGCGGCGGCCGCGTATCAGCTCACGGACGACTTCCGCACCATGATGTTGCTGGCCGTGCTGCTGGGGAACGCCGCAGCGATCGGCGGCTTGCTGCTCTCCTATGCCCTCGACACGGCTTCGGGAGCTACGATGGTTCTCGCGGCGACTGCGATCTTCTTTGCGAGCGCGGCGCTGTCGCCGCGGCGCCGGGCGGCCAAGAGGAGCTGACTGCGTGGGCGCAGGGGCGGAGCGCGCCCGTGTGGGGCCGGGAAACTGCGACCGCTGGCTGCGGCGAGCGCTCGCCCTCGCGGCAGCAGCAGCGGTGTTCTGGTTCCGCGTCCTACCTCTCGAACTGCGCGAGGTCGACCGGCGCGCGGAAGCCGCCGCACGCCGCGAGCTAGCGGCCTCCTTTGCGCACGAACTGAGCCCGCGCCTGCCGCCAGCCGAGCGCCAGCGAGAGCTCGCCCGGCGGGCTGCAGAATGGATTGCCGGACACCGGCAAGAGTTCCAGCAGCGGGTCGCAGCGCTCGCGGAGGAGTGGAAAGCTTCGCTTCGGTACCCGGGAGGGGACGGGCGCGAACACGTATATCTCGGCGACTTGGACAGCTACGCGTGGCTGCGCGCCGCCCGCAACCTGCTCGAGAAGGGGACCGTGTGCGATGAGATCGTGGATGGTGCCTGCCGCGACGCGTACACGCACGCCCCTGCCGGCGCGCGCATGAAGTACGGGCGGTCGCTGCACACCCTGGCCATTGCAGCCGTGCACCGCGTGGCGACTCGGTTGGTTCCGGATTACCCGTTGCCAGCGAGTGCCTACTGGGTTCCCGTTTTTGTGGGCGTTGCCGGTGTGTGGCCCGCATTTGCTCTCGGGTGTCAGGCCGGCGGCACGGCCGGGGGGCTCGTTGCCGCCCTGCTGGTATCGCTGCACCCGGCGCTCCTTGCGCGCAGCATCGGAAGCGACAACGACGTGTGGAACGTTGTCCTGCCGCTATTCGAGCTATGGGCGGTGGCAGGCGCGCTGCGCGCGAGGACCACAGCGCTCGCACTGGGGTGGGCTTTGCTGGCGGCCGGGTTTGCCGGACTGCACGCGGCCACGTGGCGCGGATGGGTGCTCCCCTATGCCGTGATCCTCGCGGGGCTCGCGCTGTACTGGCTGCGCTCGCGTGCCTCGGGAAGCGGCTCGGCCTGCGCGTCGAACCGGCGCGGCGTGGCAGCGCTCGCATACGCCCTTGCCAGCCCGGTGGTCGCGCAGATTGGCGGCGTGTCTGGTAGCACACTCGCGGCATGGCCCAAGCTCGTGATCAAGGCTGCGGTAGGTCTTGCGCGTACGGAGATCTGGCCATCGGTATTCCCCACCGTTGCGGAGCTGGAGCCCCAAGGCTGGGCCCGAGCCGCGCGCGCAGCCGGAGGGGAAGTCCTGCTCGCCGGCGGTGCAGCGGGGATCTGCGCTCTGCTTGGAGGCCGGGGAAGGCGGGGCCTCGCCCTGGCGACTGTCTCGATGGCCTCCGTTTTCGCAGCGCACTGGCTCGACCCGGCGCCTCTGGTCGCTCTGGCGTTGGTTTGCGCGCCGATGGCGGCGGCCGCTCTGCTCCGCACTGGAGGGCGGGGGCCCGAAGGAAGCGCCGCCGTGGCGCCAATTCTGGCAGCGTGGTTCGCGGCGGGTCTTTACCTCGCCATGCGCAGTGCGCGGTTCGCCCTGCTGATTGCGCCGCCGGCGGGTGTCGGATTTGCCGCTGCGGTGGCGGCGGTGCTGCGCGGCGCTTTCTCCCCCTTACCGCTGGGGCGCGCGCAATGGCCGGCTCGCGCGGCTGTGCTCGCCGCGCTCTGCGCTTCCCTGTACGCGCCGCTCCAGCGCGCCTATGCAGCGGCTTCGGGGTACCTCCCGGCGATGAATGACGCGTGGTGGGACACCCTGCAGCGAGTGCGGCGCGAAACTCCGGCGGAAACCGTGGCCAGCACCTGGTGGGATTACGGGTACTGGGGCAAGTTCGTCGCCGAGCGGCGCGTGCTGTTCGACGGGGGCAGCCTCACGGGCAGCGTTGCTCCGTGGCTCGGCCGGGCACTGCTCACCGCGGACGAAGCGGAAAGCCTTGGGATCCTGCGCATGCTCCACTGTCGGAGGGCCAGAGCGCCCGGCGCCCTCCGGCCAGAGGCTGCATTCGACCGCATCCTGGCGCTCACCGGGGACGCGCTCGCTGCCTACGCGTTCACCGCCGACATCGTGCAGCTCGATCGCGCCGCTGCCGAGCGCTATCTGGCGCAGCGCGGGTTTGAAGAAAGCGACCGCGAAGCGATTCTCGCCCTATCGCACTGCGAGCCGCCCCCCGCCCTCTTGATATTGAGCGGCGAGCAAGTGGAGACCGCCGATGCGTGGATTGCGCTCGGCAGCTGGGACTTTCGGGATCAGTGGATTCGCGAGCGCGCGCGGTCGGAGCGCCGCGAAGAGATCGCCGCCGAGCTCGCAAAGCGGCTGAAGTACTCCCAGGCCGAGGCCGAGGAGCGCTGCGCGCGCGCTCTCGACCGCCGGCCGATGCAAGCGGTGCTGGCGGCCTCCGATCCCGTGGCCCCGCGATCGCGGCGGATCACGGAATGGCTTCCGTGCCGACGCACTGCCGGAGGTATGTTCTCCTGCCGGCTCGGCATCCAGCTCGAGCGCGCCCAGGTGCTGCTCGTATCGTTCTCTTTCGACCCGCACCTGCCGGCCGCGGGAGTGGTGCATTACCGCCGCAACGGAGAAGAACGGCTGCGCAGCGCCGTCCCCGCCGCGGTGATTGTGGCGGGCGCTGCGCTGCAGGAATTCGCTGCCACTTCGTCGCCGCTGCCGGGAGTTGGCGTGCTCATCGACCTCGAGCGGCAACAGGTGGCTATCGGGCTGCCGGAGCTCTTGCGCTCGCAGTTCACCCAGCTCCTGTACCTCGATGGCCGGTATGCGCGAAGGTTTTCCAAGTTCGACGACCGCAGCGCAGGCTTCCGCGTGGTCGCGTGGCACGTCCAGTGGGACCAGTAAAACCCTGGGCCCTCGTGGTCCGGGCGCTGCAGAGGATACCGCCAGGCCTTGACTCCGAGTGCTCCCTCGTTGACAAGAGAGCATGCCCACCGCGAAAGTCGATTCGATCGAGCTCTATTACGAAGTCCACGGCGGCGGCGACCCGCTGGTGCTCATCATGGGCCTGGGAGCCCCTTCCGCGGCGTGGCTCTTCCAGGTGCCGGAGTTCTCGAAGCACTATCGAACTATCGTTTTCGACAACCGTGGCGTGGGGCGGAGCTCTAAGCCGCCGGGTCCCTACACGACCGCGCAAATGGCCGACGATACGAACGGCCTTCTCGATGCCCTCGGCGTCGCGCGCGCACACGTGGTCGGGGTGTCGATGGGGGGCATGATCGCCCAGGAGCTCGCCCTTCGCCATCCGCAACGAGTTGGCGGCCTGGTGCTCGCGTGCACCTACGCCGAACCGAATCCGGATGTAGAGCGCCACCGCGAATCGCTGCTCGCCCAGTTTGGCGGGCGCGTGGGGCCGAGCGGACAGATCGAGATCGATCCGCAAGCCATCGATCCGATGCAGTTCTTCCAGGCCCTCTTACCCCTTTCCTTCAATCCGGAGTTCATCGAAAGAGAATTGCCAAAGCTGATCGACGTATTCTCCAGCGCGCTGCAATACGGATTTTCGATGGAGGGCATCCTCGGACAGGTCGCTGCGGTACAGACGCACAGGACGACCGATCGGTTGCACCGGATTCAATCCCCCACACTGGTAATCACCGGAGATGCCGACCGCCTCGTCCCCCCCGCGAGCTCGGAGATCTTAGCTCGGCACATCCCAAACGCCCGCCTGGTAAAAGTTCCTGGCGGCAGCCACGGCTTCAACTTCGAAACCCCTGACGTCTTCAACCGGGAGGTCCTCGCCTTCCTCGCCACCGTTTCACTTTGGGGGACGTAGTTTCATGGTGGGGGACGTAGTTTCATGCCCGCGACCGGGGCACACAGATTTTGTCACTGCGATAGCCCGGAGCGGGGCAACGCGCCGGGGGATGTCCCGCTCGCTGTTAAATCTCCGAGTGTGACGGCTCTTTGACCGCTGG
>JBBIUR010000224.1:0-6410 GCA_037440145.1 Myxococcales bacterium
GTTTACGGCCCGCGCAGACGTGATCCTGGCCGTGGGTTTCCGGTTTTGGAGCGGGGAGCACTTCGGAGAGCCGCCGGCGTGGAACGAAAGGGCCCGCTACATTCAAGTCGATGCCGTTCCGGTGCGCCTGGGGCAGCATGTGCGGGTGGACCTTCCCATCGTCGGTGATCCGAAGACGGTGCTCCGCCAAATGGTGGAGACGGCGAAGCGGATAGGACTCGACTTTTCCCGCCACCGGCATTCGCCGTGGGCGCGGGAGGTAGCGGAAGCCCGGCGGCGCTTCGATCGGAACCTGACGGAGCTCGTAGACCGCGCGCGAGCTCAGCGGCCCATTCACCCATCGCATCTGGTGCGGGAGCTGTGTCGGGTCGCGGACCGCGACGCGACGGTGGTCATCGACAGTTTCACGCTGAGCGGTTGGATCCGGCACGCGTTCCCAGCGCGGTTTCCTGGGCAGCTTCTAGACTCGGGGCCTCTGGCTCCTGTGGGCCATGGCGTCGGAATGGCCATTGGCGCCCAGCTCGCGCGTCCCGGCAAGCAAGTAATCGCAGTGATTGGGGACGGGGGTTTCGGGATCGGAGGATGGGACATGGAGACCGCGCTCCGGTACCGGCTGCCCGTGGTAGCGGTCGTTTGGAATAACAGCTCCTGGGGGCCGAGCTTCGAGGAGTTGCCGCTCCCGCGGGGCCGGACGGAGCCGTTCTCGATGCTTCCAGACATCCGCTACGATCGGATGTTCGAAATCCTCGGGTGCCACGCCGAGCACGTGAGCGATCCGGATCAGATTCGACCCGCACTGGAACGGGCGTTGGGTGCGGGGCGCGCTGCCGTGGTCAACGTCATCGGGGACCCGCGAGTGGGGCACCCGCGCCTGGGCGGAAACCTGCTCGGTTCGACTCGCACGTGAGCGGGCGTAGCCCTTGCCTTGCCTTCGCGGAAACCCGTCCGCAATACCGGAAAGCCACGGTTGAGGATCGCGAAGAGCGCATCGGTTGGGGGGGTCGGCGCAGAAGCCCCGCGGTGGGCTCTGTTTCCGGTTCCTGGTGGTCAAAAAGGGCGCGGTGTCGCTGCGGCACCCTGTCCCAACGCGAAGGAGCGGCAGGGAGAGCGGCGCGGGCGGACTCTGGATTTCGCGTTCGATCGGTTCCTGGAGCGCGTTGCGGCTTTCGCGCCGGTGCGGCGCTTTGCAAATCGGTTCCGCTTTGTTAAGCGGGGGGGTCATGGGTGTAACCATCGACGGCAAGGCCGTCGCTCAGGTGGTGCGCGACGAAGTGCGGCGCGGGGTGGAAGAATTCGCGCGGCGGCACGGCCGCCCGCCCGGATTGGCCACGGTCCTGGTGGGCGACCACCCGCCTTCGCAGACGTACGTGCGGAGCAAGCAGAAGGCGTGTGCGGAGGTGGGCATCCGGTCGTTCGGGTATGAGCTCGACAAGTCCATACCGCAGGAAGAGGTTCACCGACTGGTGCGCGAGCTGAACCAGCGCGAAGAGGTCGACGGAATCCTGGTGCAGCTCCCTCTGCCCGCTGGCTTCGATGCGGAGGCCGTGATCGACGCCGTGGATCCGCGCAAGGACGTCGACGGCCTGCACCCCGCGAACCAGGCGCGGTTGATTCTGGGCCGCCCCGGCCTTCGCCCGTGCACGCCTCTGGGGATTTTGCGGCTGATCGACTCCACGGGAACGGAGATCCGCGGCAAGCGCGCGGTCGTGGTGGGGCGAAGCAATCTTGTGGGCAAGCCTGTGGCTTTTTTGCTGCTCGAGCGGCATGCCACGGTCACGCTTTGCCACTCCCGCACGCGCGACCGCGCCGGCGAGGTGGCCCGTGCGGAGATTCTCGTGGCCGCCATGGGGAGGCCCGAGGCGATCCGCGGAGAATGGATCGCGCTGGGAAGCGTGGTGATCGACGTCGGCATCAACCGGCAGCCCGATGGGAAGCTCGTGGGAGACGTGGAGTACGAATCGGCGCGCGAGCGTGCGGCGTATATCACCCCGGTTCCCGGCGGCGTCGGGCCCATGACGATTGCCATGCTCCTGCAGAACACGCTGGCGGCGGCCTGGGCGCGGCAGGGAGATGCGGCAACAGCGGCCGCGCACGCCGCGAGGGCCTAGGGGGGAGCCGGGCGCCGTGGCGCGGAGCCGCGCGCGGGCGGCTGGGCAGAGTGGCCGAGAGGGGTCCAACGACTCCGGCTGCTCTCCGCGCGCCCTGCAGCCGTTGCGTCCCGGAGGGCGATGAGAGAATGATGCGGACGCCGCTCTACGGGGTTCACCGGGAGCTTGGAGCGCGCTTCGTAGAATTCGCGGGCTGGGAGTTGCCGCTGCGCTTTCGCGGCATCGTGGCGGAACACCAGGCCGTTCGCACTCGAGCGGGGCTCTTCGACGTGAGCCACATGGGCGAGATCGAGATCCGCGGCAGCCGGGCGCTGGAGGTGTGCCAGGAGCTGACGACCAACGATGTTGCCCGCCTGCGCGACGGCCATGTGCAGTACACGCTGCTGTGCCTGCCGAGCGGTGGCGTGCTGGACGACGTGACCCTGCACCGCCTGGCGAGCGAGCGTTATCTTTTCTGCGTCAACGCGGCGAATACGGCGAAGGACCTCGCGTGGCTGTCGGAACGAGCTCGAGGGCGAGCAGAGGTGATCGATCGAAGCGCAGAATGTGCGCAGTTGGCTTTGCAGGGACCGGCGGCGACGTCCATCCTAGGCCGGTGCACGCGAGCTCCCGTCGAACAGATTCGCCCGTTTCGGTTCGCGATGGGGGAGGTGAGCGGGGTGAAAGCGATGCTGGCGCGCACGGGGTACACGGGCGAGGATGGCTGGGAGCTGTACTGTCGAGCGGCCGACGCGGTGCGGTTGTGGCATGCGCTCCTCGAGGCGGGCAGCGGAGATGGTTTGCTTCCCGCGGGGCTAGGGGCGCGCGACACGCTGCGCATCGAGCGCGGGCTGTGCCTCTACGGGCACGAACTCGACGAGAACACGACGCCGCTCGAAGCAGGCCTGGATCGGTTCGTCTATTGGGAGAAGGAGTTCGTGGGCCGCGAGGCGCTCTTGCGGCAGCGGGAGGCACGCGTGACGCGCCGGCTCGTCGGCGTGGTGCTAACGGAAAGCGGCGGCGTTCCTCGTCCCGGTTACGCCATCTTGCGGGACCACGAGCCCGTCGGTGCGATCACCAGCGGCGCGATGTCGCCCACCCTTGGCAAGGCAATCGGTCTCGGCTATGCGAGGGCTGCCTGCGCGCAGGTCGGACTAGCCGTTCGCGTCCAGATCCGCAAGCGCCCTGTCGCGGCCGCGATCGCGGAGATCCCCTTTTACCGCAGACCGTTTTCTGGGAGGGAGCGATGGAATTTCCAGAAGACCTGAAGTACACGCGAGAGCACGAATGGGTGCTGGTGGAGGGCAGTATCGCCACGGTGGGAATTACCGACTACGCCCAGGAGCAGTTGGGGGATGTGGTATACGTGGAGCTCCCCGCCGTCGGTGACAAGGTGAGCCGCGAGGACGCTTTCGGGGTGGTGGAATCGGTCAAGGCGGTCTCGGACGTGTACGCGCCGGTGAGCGGCGAGGTCGTCGAAGTGAACGACGACCTAACGGAAAACCCCGGCATGATCAACGAAGATCCGTATGGGGACGGGTGGTTCATCAAGGTGGAGATGAGCGACCCGAGCGAGTTGGAAGAGCTGATGTCCGCAGAGGAGTACCGGGCCTACGTCGCGGAGGAAGAAGAAGGGGCCTGAGCCGGGCACGGCCGGGCAACAGGCACGCGTTGCGCCGGGCTGCCGTGCGGTGATGCGTTTCCTTCCCCACACCGACGCCGATGTGCAGGCCATGCTGGAAGCCATCGGCGTCGGCTCGCTCGAGGAATTGCTCGCGGATATTCCGGCCGACTTGCGCGAGCGGGCAGCCTTGCAGTTACCCCCGGGTTTGCCCGAGCGGGAAGTGTGGCGCCGGATGGAATCTCTGGCCCGCCGCAACGCGGGCGCGGCGCGCACGGTTTTTCTCGGCGCGGGGGCGTACCCCCATTATTGCCCGGCAGTCGTGGACCACGTGCTGCAGCGGGCCGAGTTTTACTCCTCGTACACGCCCTACCAGCCCGAGGTAAGCCAGGGGACGCTGCAAGCGACCTTCGAGTTCCAGTCCCTGGTGGCGATGCTGTTCGACCTCGATGTCGCGAATGCGAGCATGTACGACGGCGCCTCGGCTGCGGCCGAGGCGGTTTGGATGGCTTTGCGTCTCGCGCCGCAGCGACGCCGGATCGTTCTGAGCCGCGCCCTCCACCCGCACTGTGCGCAGACTGTTCGCACGTATCTCGCGGGATTCGGCGAAGTGGAGGTCGCGGAAGTCCCCTGGGGCGAGGATGGGAGGGTGGACCTGCCCGCGCTCGAGCGGGCGATGGGCGGGGACACGGCGGCGGCAGTGGTCGGGTATCCGAACGCCTTCGGGATTGCCGAGGATCTTGCAGCCGTGCGCCGCGTCGCGTCGCGCGCGGGGGCGCTCGTGATCACGGTCACGCCCGAGCCCCTGGCGCTTGCAGTCTGGCGGCCGCCGGGCTCCTTCGGTGCCGACATCGCAGTAGGTGAAGGCCAAAGCTTTGGGATTCCGCTCTCGTACGGGGGCCCGGGCGTTGGCCTGTTTGCGACCCGGATGCAGTACGTTCGCTCTATGCCCGGCCGGCTGGTCGGTCAAACGGTGGACACGGCAGGCCGGCGGGCGTTCGCATTGACGCTGGCGACTCGCGAGCAGCATATCCGCCGCGAGCGAGCCACGTCGAACATCTGCACCAACCACGCGCTGATGGCACTGGCCGTCACGGTATATCTGTGCGCCATGGGGCGCCGCGGTCTTCGAGACGTGGCGTGGAAAAACCTGCGACTGGCGCACGAGGTGGCCGAGCGCCTGTGCGCGAGCGGCAAATGGCGGCGGCGGTTCGGCGGCGCTTTTTTCAACGAATTCGTGCTCGCGCGCTCCGACCTGGAAAGCGTGCTCGAAAGGGCGCGCGCTGCGGGGATCGTGCCGGGGTGGCCACTGGGCCGGTGGTTCCCCGAGCTCGGCGATTGTTTGCTGACCTGCGTGACGGAAGTGCATTCCGGAGACGAGGTCGAGCGCCTGGTGGAGGTGCTGGCATGAACCGCGAGCGGGTGGGTGGCGGGCATCGCTTGCCGGGGCCGCCCAGGGGAACCGGCAAGGGAGCGGAGGAGCTGTGAGGAGCGGGCCGAGGAAAAAGGCGGGCCTAATTCTCGACGAACCCCTCATCTTCGAGCGCAGCCGGCCTGGGTGCGGCTGGCAGGCTGGTGGCGGGGAATCAGAGGAGACGGCAGGCCTCGTGCCCGAGGAGTTACGGCGGGGGGATTTGGACGGGTTTCCGGAGGTGAGCGAACCCGACGTCCTGCGGCACTTTTTGCGCCTCTCGCAGTGGAATCTCGGAGCCGCCACGGCTTTCTATCCCCTTGGGTCCTGCACGATGAAGTACAATCCCGTGGTCAACGAGTCCGTCGCCCGCCTCGAGGGCTTTGCCCGCCTCCATCCCCTCGTGCCCGACGAGGACGCACAGGGCGTGATGGAGCTGGTCGTCGAGCTGGAGCGAATCCTCGCCGAGATCAGCGGGATGGACGCGGTCACCCTGCAGCCCGCAGCGGGTGCACAGGGCGAGCTCACCGGCATGAAAATGATTCGGGCGTACCACGCCGAGCGGGGAAACCCGCGCGGCAAAGTGCTCGTGCCGGCGTCGGCGCACGGGACCAACCCGGCCTCAGCTGCACTGTGCGGCTACCGCGTGGAGGAGGTCGAGGTGGGTTCGAGCGGGATTTTGGACGCCGAGAGAGTGCGGCGTGCCGTGGACGACGACGTCGCGGCGCTGATGATCACGAATCCCAACACGCTTGGCCTTTTCGAGCGCGAGATCGTGCCGGTGGCTGAAGCCGTGCACGCGCGGGGGGGGCTTGTGTACATGGACGGTGCGAACCTGAACGCGCTGATGGGGCTCGCCAAGCCGGGCCACATGGGAGTAGACGTCCTACAGTTCAACCTGCACAAGACCTTCTCCACCCCGCACGGCGGCGGGGGGCCAGGTGCCGGACCGGTCGGAGTGAAGGAAATCCTGCGTCCCTACCTGCCGATCCCCCGGGTGGTCGCCACCGCGGAGGGGCTTCGCTGGTCGGAAGCCTTTCCCCGATCGATTGGTCGCGTGCGGTCATTCTACGGAAACATCGGAGTTCTGGTCCGAGCGTACGCCTATGTGCTCGCTGCCGGGGGCGATGGCTTGGCGCGGGCCACGCGCATGGCCGTGCTGGCGGCGAACTACGTCCGCGCGCGGTTGCAGGGCACGTATCACTTGCCCTACCCGAGGCCGTGCATGCACGAGTGCGTCTTCGACGATCGCGGCTTTGAAAAGTACGGGGTCAAAACGCTGGACATCGCG
>JBBIUR010000225.1:0-1887 GCA_037440145.1 Myxococcales bacterium
CGCGGGGCGTGGCGTACGGCGCCTCCTCGGGGCGTCGCGCCAAAAGCCCGCTTTTGTCGGGAGTGGTCCGCGGCTGCCCTCGGAAATACGGAGGGGACGACTGGAAATGGAATCGCTGATACCGTTGGCCGGAGTGGCGGCGCTGGCGTTTGCTTTGTGGAAGGCGAATTGGATCCAGCGTCAGGACGCCGGAACCGAGCGCATGATGGAGATTGCCCGGAGCATCCAGGAAGGGGCAATGGCGTTTTTGGCGCGCGAGTACCGGGTACTGGCGGTGTTTGTGGTGATCGTGGCGGCGCTTCTGGGGTTCGCCGGCGCGCGGGAAGCGACCTCCCATTGGCTGGTTGCGGCGTCTTTCGTCTCCGGTGCGCTGTGTTCCGGGCTTGCGGGGTTTTTCGGAATGCGCGTCGCCACGCGCGCCAACGTGCGCACCGCGAGCGCTGCGCGCACCGGGCTCGTGGGGGCTCTGAAGGTGGCCTTCTCCGGCGGCACGGTGATGGGGATGGCGGTGGTGGGCCTTGGAGTTCTTGGGCTGAGCCTGCTCTACATGATCTACCGCAACGTGTTTCCGGAGCAGGCACGCGTGCTCAACGTGCTCACCGGATTTTCTCTCGGCGCCTCCTCCATCGCACTCTTTGCGCGCGTCGGCGGAGGGATTTACACGAAGGCAGCAGACGTGGGAGCAGACTTAGTCGGGAAGGTCGAGGCGGGCATTCCCGAGGACGATCCGCGCAATCCGGCTGTGATCGCCGACAACGTGGGCGACAACGTGGGAGACGTGGCCGGTATGGGAGCGGATTTGTTCGAGAGCTACGTGGGCTCGATTGTGGGGAGCATGGTGCTGGGCGTGGCGTACGGGGACGAGCGGCTGGTGGTTTTGCCGCTGGCTCTTGCTGCCGTGGGGATCGCGGTCTCTATCGCGGGCACTTTCGCCGTGCGCACCCGGGAGGGCGGAAATCCGCAGACGGCTCTGAACATCGGCACGTTCGGCGCCGGCGCCTTGATGGTTGCGCTCTCCTATCCGGTGATCCAGCGGTTCGTGCCGGTGGCCGCATCGCCGCAGGAAAACATCACGGGCACGCTGGTACCGGTCAGTGCGGGCGGGATCTTCGCCGCGGCCATCGCGGGCTTGGTCGCCGGAATCGCCATCGGAGTGATCACGGAGTACTACACCGCCGAAGCGCGGGCGCCCGCGCGGCGCATTGCGGCTCAATCGCAAACGGGAGCGGCGACCAACATCATTGCGGGGCTCGGACTCGGTATGCAATCCACGGCTCTGCCCGTGTTGTTCATCGCTGCTGCGATCGTGGCAGCCTTTTACTTCGCCGGCCTGTACGGCATTGCTCTCTCCGCGCTCGGGATGCTCTCGACAACGGGGATCCAGCTCGCAGTGGACGCCTATGGGCCTATTGCCGACAACGCGGGTGGCATTGCGGAGATGAGTCACCTGGGCCCTGAGGTTCGGGGCCGGACGGACAAGCTCGACGCGGTCGGCAACACCACGGCCGCGATCGGCAAGGGTTTCGCCATCGGGTCGGCAGCACTGACCGCACTGGCCTTGTTTTCGGCATTCCAGGCTTCGGCCGGGATCTCCGCGATCGACGTAACGAATCCGTATGTCATCGGCGGGCTGTTCGTCGGGGGGATGCTGCCGTTTCTGTTCAGCGCCTTTGCCCTCCGGGCGGTCGGTGAAGCGGCCTACGACATGATTGACGAGGTCCGGCGCCAGTTCCGGACCATTCCGGGGCTCATGGACGGCACGGCGCGCGCCGACTATGCGCGCTGCGTGGATATCTCGACTGCCGCCGCAATCCGGAGGATGATCGTGCCCGGCGTGATGGCTGTCGTCACGCCGGCGGTCGTTGGGTTCATCGACAAGCACGCTTT
>JBBIUR010000225.1:1933-6406 GCA_037440145.1 Myxococcales bacterium
CGGTGTTCATGGCCAACGCGGGAGGGGCCTGGGACAACGCGAAAAAGCACATCGAGGGAGGAGCATTCGGCGGCAAAAAGTCCGAGGCGCACAAGGCCGCGGTCGTGGGCGACACGGTGGGCGACCCCTTCAAGGACACGGCAGGGCCGTCGCTGAATATTCTGATCAAGCTCATGTCTGTGGTTGCCCTGGTGCTGGCTCCGCTGTTGCGCTGACGCGCGCGGGGGATCGGGCAACAGGGATCGTTGACAGGCGCGCGGGCGATTCGTAAACGCCCCGGGGTAGGGAGCTTTGGAGAACCTTCTATGGCGACGATGATCACATCCGAGTGCATCAACTGCGGCGCCTGCGAGCCTGAGTGCCCGAATAATGCGATCTACCAGGGCGGCGTGGAGTGGGAGCTGGAGGGGATGAAGCACCCGCCGCTGGCGACGGATACTTTTTACATCGTTCCGGAAAAATGCACCGAGTGCGTCGGTTTTTACGACCATGAAGCATGTGCGGCGGTCTGCCCTGTCGATTGCTGCGTGCCCAACCCCGAAATCCCGGAGGCCGAGGAGGTCTTGATCGCACGGGCGAGGCAACTGCATCCGGAGAAGGTATTTGCGGAGGATTTTCCGTCGCGGTTCCGACGCGCCGAGGCGGCGGGCTCTCTACAGGCGCAGGAGCGCTCGGAAGGGACGACGGGCGGCGCCGCAGCGGACCGCACCGCATCCAAAGGAGCCGCAGCGGAGAGCCCCGCTGAGCCCGCTGGGCCGCTATCAGGGACGAACGCTTCCATCCCCGTTTCTGCGGAGCCGAAGGCACAGGCCACCGAGTCCTCGCGGTCCGAGACGCCCGCATCTGTGGTTCGCCCGACCCGCGGGGCGCCCCGGCCCGAGCGACCGATTGCGCCGCCAAAGCCTCTCGAGCCACCCGCGGCTCGGCCCTCGCAAACGGGTTTGCGACCCGCAGAGCTTGGGTTGTCGTTCGACGAGGCGGTGCAACGGCTGGGGGAGGGGACGGCCGCCGGGGGCAGCCCCCTGCGTTGGCTTGCTGCCATTGGGATGCCTCTCTTGGGAGCGCTGCCCTGGGGGCAGAAGACAGCTGTGGAAAGTGCGGTCGGGAATCCGCATTTTTTCAGCGCGGCAGCCGCTACCGGTCTGAACATTCTCGTGAATATGTTTCTGTACCCCGGGGTCTGCCTGCTGCTCGGCGCGGCAGTGGCGGGCAGGGATGTCTTTAGCCAGCACCTCAATGGCCTGGTGTTCCTCGGCATGGCTGTGGCGACCCTCGAGGCTCTTTGGCGGCTGCGGGAAGGGGTGTTTTCCTTCCGGCCGGCGGGCGAGATCCGATACCGAGCGAGCGTGTACGGGGTGGCCTTGGGGCTCGTGGTTGGTCCGCTGGTCCGTCGGTTCGCGCCTCACCCGGCGGAGGAGCGCGGGGCAGTAGGCGTGGATGGTTTTCACACGGAGGAGTTCGAAGAGAAGATCGAGCGCGAGCGGCGGTACGGCTCCGTGTACACGCTGCGGGAGTTCGCGAACGGAGTCTTGGTTCGGATGGAGCTGCCGCGCCGCGTTCCGCCTTCTTCGCACAAGCGGGCACTCGGAATCCCGGACGAGATGCCCGATTACCAAATCGGCTTGGCGCTGCAGGACGGCTATCTGGTGATCAAAGGCAAGCTCGCCGATCCGACGCTGCGGAAGATCGCGTCGGTCTCGCCTGCGTTCCCGCCGGATTTTACGACTCGGATCCGATTGCGACGGCCGGTGAAAGGATTTGCCCACAGGTACCTGGACAAGACCCTGGAAGTGGTGTTGTTGAGCGAGACGTGACGCCGAGCCGAATGGCAAACGCCGGACTCCTCGGCGCAGGCCACTATGTTCCGCCGCTGGTCGATTGGTTCGGTGCACAGCGGCCCATCGAGGCTGAACCTAGGGGCACGTCGGCGCTCGCGGTGCCCGCGTGCCGGGATGCTTTGAGCCGCGCGCACACCGCGCCCCGCGATGTCGATTGTATCGTCTTCGCCACCATCAATGGCGACGTGACGTTTCCCGGCTCGGCGTGCTTTCTGCAGGACAGGCTGGGGTGCGACACTGTCCCCGCTCTCGACGTCCGCGCCCAGTGTTCGGGATTCTTGTTCGCGCTGTCGATCGCGGATCAGTTCGTGCGCTGCGGCGTGTATCGCCGCGTCGTGCTCGTGGGGGCGGAGCTTCACTCGGTCTGGGTGAATCCGTCACCCTCCGCGAGTCGCCTGTCCCGCTTGTTCGGGGACGGCGCGGGGGCGTGGGTGGTCGGGCCCGCTCGGGAGGGCAGTGGGCTTTTGCATTGTGTCCTCCACACCGACGGCACGCGCCACGACCAGTTCTGGTGCGAGTATCCGGCAAGTCGCCAGCACCCGCTGCGGATCACAGTGGAAAACGTGCGCGAGGGGCGGCACTTTCCGGTCCTCGATGAGGAGGGGGTTCGCCAGTTCGGCCGCCGCGCGATTCCGGCGGCGGTGCGCGAGGTGCTGGGCAAGGCGGGAGTGGCTGCGGATCGAGTGGATCGGTTCGTGATCGCACACGTATTTCCAGAAGTGGTCGAGGAGGCGTGTAGTGACCTGGGCATTCCCGCTGGCCGGGTCGCCAATCCCGCTGCCGAATACGGCCACCTGGGAAGTGCGGCCATTCCCGTGGCCGTCAGTCGGGACCTGGAAGACGGACGGCTGGGAACAGGGGCGCTGGTGTGCGCAGCGGCTGCAGGTGCGGGCTTCACGTGGGCTGCAGCTCTTTTGCGCTTGTGACGGTCGATGCGGAACGCTCACATTTTGGCGTTGGGGACGTATCTTCCAGAGAAAGTCGTCACGAACGCCGATCTCACCCGCTGGATGGACACGAGCGACGAGTGGATCCAGCAGCGGACCGGTGTCCGTGAGCGCCGCTTCAGCGAGGGGTGGACCGGCGCATCGGACATGGGGGCGCTAGCTGCGAGGCGAGCACTGGAGGCTGCGGGCATGACCCCACAGGACCTCAATATGATCATCTTCGCCACCCTCAGCCCCGACGTGGACATGCCGGCGTCCGCTTGCCTGCTGCAAGCCAAGATCGGCGCGCCGGAGATCCCAGCGTTCGACGTCCGCAACCAATGCTCCGGATTTCTGTACGGCCTGGCAATTGCGGACAAGTACGTGAAAACGGGGACTTGTGATTCTATCCTCGTGGTCGGGGCTGAGGTCCACTCCACGGGCCTTGATCTCACGACGCGGGGGCGCGAGGTGGCAGTGATTTTTGGCGATGGCGCCGGGGCGGCAATTGTCGGACCCGCCGAACCCGGCCGCGGCATTCTTTCCACTCATCTTCATGCGGAGGGGCGCTTCGCAAAGAAGTTGTGGCTGGAAGCCCCCGGTACCATGCGGCGGCCTCGGCTGACCGAAGATATGATCACCTGCGACGATCCGCCGATCTTTCCGAAGATGGAGGGCCGGTACGTGTTCCGCCACGCGGTCACGCGATTCCCGGAAGTGATCCGGGAAGCGCTCGACGCGAACGGCTTCACCGTGGACGACCTCGACCTTCTCGTCCCCCATCAGGCAAACCTCCGCATCAACCAGATGGTGGCAGCAGCCTTGGGATTGCCAGAGGACAGGGTCGTGAACAATATCGATCGTTGTGGGAACACAACGGCCGCTTCGATCCCGCTTGCGCTGCACGAGGCTGTGCAGGCGGGTAGGGTGAAAGAAGGGGACTTGGTGTGCCTGGCGGCGTTTGGAGCGGGCTTCACGTGGGCGTCGGCGTTGATCCGGTGGTGAGTGGGCCGCCCGGAAACGGGGCAGTCGAACTGGCACCACTCCGCCCAGAGGACCTGCAGGCGGTCATGGAAATCGAGCAGCGCTCTTTTTCTTCGCCCTGGAGCCCCGGGATGTTTCTCCACGAACTGCGACTGCCATTTTCGCGCACCCTGGTGGCCATGCGCGTGGGGACCGATCAGCGGAAGGTCTTGGGATATGTGTGCCGCTGGCTGGTGGGCGACGAGATCCAGATTTTAAACCTGGCCGTAGCCCCTGAGGAGCGCGGAAGGGGAGTTGGCAAGTTGCTCCTGGATGCGGTGCTCGCGGAGGCGCGGGAACGGGGGCTTCGTCGGGTAACGCTCGAGGTGGCTGCGGACAATGCCCCGGGAATTCGCCTCTACCGCAGCGCGGGTTTTTCCATTGTCGGGCGGCGGCGGAGGTATTACCGCGATGGCGGTGACGCCCTGGTGATGCGCTGCGGAATAGGCCCCGAGCCGGAGGAGTCCGGGTGAGTCCCCAGAGGGGAATTTGCCCTGGGAGGAATGTGCGGCTAAAATGAAGCGTTTTCGAATCCTACTCAGGGGGGGGCAGCCAGCATGTTCAAGGTCGGTGAGAAAGTCGTGTACCCGGCCCACGGTGTGGGCGTCATCGAGCGGTTGGAGACGAGGGTAGTGTCCGGAACGCAAAAGACGTTCTACATGTTGCGGATTCTGGACAGCGACATG
>JBBIUR010000226.1:0-6390 GCA_037440145.1 Myxococcales bacterium
GCGGCGCCACCCTGCTCCTCCGCCTGAGCGAGCGCGGCGAAGACGCAGCCGCAGCAGTGAATCTGGCGCGGCACCTCGCGGACGAAGCGCGGCACGCGGCGCTGATCACGCAGCGGATCGCGGCGCTCGGCGCGACCCCCGTTCGGCTTTCTGACGGCTATCAACGCCGGATGGCGCGCGCCGGGTGCATCCCGCGCACGCCGGTGGACTACTACGCCCTCACGCTGGTCGCCGAAGAGCGCGCCAAGGCGCGCTATGCAGCGCACCTGCAGTCGGGAAAGGCAGACCCGGACACCGCGGCCCTGTTGCGCCGGCTGCTGCGGGACGAGAACTGGCATCTCGCCTGGGTCGCCCAGCGGCTCGAGGAGCTTTCCTCCGCGGCAGCTCCGGGCGAAGTCGCGGCCGCGATTGCTCGCTTTCGCGCGGCGGATCGGCGGGTGGCCGCTGAGCTCCGGGCGGCCGAGGAACAGGCGTTCGGCTTTTCGCTCTTTTGCCCTCCGCCCCGGGATTCGGCTCCGGCTGGTGGCGCCGGCCCGGACGGGCGGAGCCCTGCCGACAGGCAAACCAGAGCTGCGCCGGCCGACCCCGCCGTCGGGAGCCCATCTCGAGCCCCCATCATCGGAAGACAGGAGTAAGCCATGCTGCGCTGGTTTCCAGAGAACATCTCCACTTTTGGCGGCGAGATCGACAGCGTCTTTCGCTTCATTTACTACATCGTCGGGTTCTGGTTCCTGCTCACAGAAGGAGCGATCTTTTACTTCCTGCTCCGCTATCGCAGCGGTCCCCGGCGGGCCGCCAGCTACATTCGGGGGGAGCGCTGGGCAGAGCTCGCTTGGATCCTGGTGCCTGCGGCCATCGTGCTGGTGCTCGATCTGGGCATCGACGCCGCCGGTGCCCGCGCCTGGGCACGCATCAAAGAGGAGCTGCCCGCAGACGCGATCCAACTGCGCGTAACGGCGAAGCAGTTCAATTGGGAAATCACCTATCCTGGCCCCGACGGGCGGTTCGACACCGGGGACGACCGCACGCTGGAAAACGAGCTGCACGTCCCCGCCGGCCGCGACGTGGTGGTGGCACTCACGTCGAAAGACGTGATCCATAGCTTCTTTCTTCCCAATGTGCGGCTGAAGCAGGACGTCGTCCCGGGACGGACAATCCGCGCCTGGTTCAACGCCACCAAGCCCGGGCGCTACGAACTCGCCTGCGCCGAGCTATGCGGGTTTGGCCACTACAACATGCGCGGCTTTCTCACCGTCCACGCCCCAGCGGACTACGAAAACTGGGTGCGCGAGATGTGGCCAACCGTCGCCGCTGGTGCCGATTCAGAGGGCTGATCGCGCCGGGAGCGAAAATCGCCGACGAAGGAGAAAGTCTAGAAAATGCACGCGACCGCGACCCCGCAGACCGCCGCCCTTCCCCAACACGCTGAGGAGCTCAGCTTTCTTCGCAGCTATGTCTTCTCGACGGACCACAAGGTCATCGGCAAGCAGTACCTCTCGCTGGGCCTTTTCATGGCGCTCGTCGGTGGCTTCACAGCGTACCTGATCCGCTGGCAGCTCGCCTGGCCCGAAACTGCGGTTCCCGGGTGGGATTACGTCGAGCCTGATTTTTACAACGTGCTCGTGACGATGCACGGCACGATCATGGTCTTCTTCGTCGCGATGCCGATTCTGCTCGGCGCATTCGGCAACTTCCTGATTCCGCTGATGGTCGGGGCTCCCGATATGGCGTTCCCACGCTTGAACATGATGTCCTTCTGGACGATCTTCTTGGCGTCGGCGGTGCTGTTGGCCTCGTTCTTCGTTCCCGGAGGCGCAGCGGCTGCAGGCTGGACCGGCTACGCTCCCCTGTCGGCAGATCCGCTCTACACGGGAGTGGACTGGGGCCTCACGCTGTGGATCCTCGCGCTGGCGCTGGAATTCGCCTCCTTCCTGATGGGGGGCGTGAACTTTCTCACCACCGCCATCAACATGCGCGCGCCCGGCATGACGCTGCTCCGCCTGCCGCTGCTCGTGTGGATGCAGCTCACTGCAGCCGTCCTGTTCATGCTTTCCGTAGGACCGCTGATCGCGGGCGCGATCCTGCTCTTGCTGGACCGCACGGTGGGCACTGGATTTTTCTTGCCGGCTCGGGGCGGAGACCCGTTGCTCTGGCAACATCTGTTCTGGTTTTTCGGGCATCCCGAAGTGTACGTGATCCTGCTCCCTGGCCTGGGCATCCTGCTGGAAATCTTCCCCGTATTTACTCGCAAGCCCATTTTCGGCTACCGGGCGATCCTGTACTCGACCCTGATCGCCGGGGGCCTGAGCTTCATCGTGTGGGCCCACCACATGTTCGTGAGCGGCATCAACGCCCGCCTGGCAACACCCTTCAGCGTCACCACGATCCTGATTTCCGTCCCCTTCGCCGTCATCGTATTTGCCATGGTCGCCACGCTGCGGGGCGGAGTCGCTCGGTTTCCGACGGCGATGTTGTTTGCTATCGGCGCTCTGGCGACGTTCATCGTGGGTGGCGTGACCGGTATCTTCTTGGGGTCGGCAACGGTGGACATCTTCTTGCACGATACGTACTTCGTGGTGGCCCACTTCCACTACACGCTGTTTCCCTCGGCACTGCTGGGCGCCTTTGCCGGCCTGTACTACTGGTACCCGAAGATGTTCGGGAGAATGCTCAACGAGACGCTCGGCAAGATTCACTTCTGGGTGACGATTCTGTCCTTCAATGCAGTTTTTCTCCCGCTGTTCCTGGCCGGCGCCGGAGGGCACATGCGGCGCATCTACAACCCTCTGCAATACGACTTTCTGAAAGGGATGCAGCCGCTGCACGAGTTCGTAACGATCGCGGCCATCGTGCTGCTGCTCGGCCAACTGCCGCTCGTGGTCAACTTCTTCTGGAGCCTGTTTGCGGGCGCGAAGGCGCCGGAAAATCCTTGGCAGGCAAACACTCTGGAATGGACCACGTCGTCGCCGCCGCCACACGGAAACTTTCCGACTCCCCCGCGGGTGTACCGCGACCCGTACGAGTACAGCCGTCCCGGCAATCCGCGGGACTGGATGCCGCAGACAGCCCCGCTCGCGGCCGTGGCCGCGGATCCCGCTCCGAGCTGAGAAAGAGCATGGCACCCGAACCTGCTGCGCGCCGAGCTGCCGGTAACCGAAGGGCCCCAACACACCGAGGGGCCGCGGATCAAATCGAGGGGGACCTGGGGGAAGAAAGCCAATGACTGCGACGATGCCAGCTACGAGTTCGGAGGAACTGGAGCGGCTCGAAACCGCACCGCGCGAACTGGCCGCGCTCCCCGTGGGCCGCGCCGGCATGTGGTGGTTCCTCGCCTCGGAAGTCATGGTCTTCGGAGGCCTGATCGCCTCGTACGTCCTCTCCCGCTTCGCAGCCGGAGGCTGGGCTGCGGAGCGGGCGCATGTGAATGCGCGGCTTGCAGCGATCAACACCGTGATTCTCGTGACGTCGAGCCTCACAATCGTGCAGGCGCACGTAGCTGCGGAGGCGAAAAACCAGCAGCGCACCCGACTCTTCCTGTTCCTGACCGTGCTGCTCGGCCTCGCCTTTCTAGGCAACAAGGGCTACGAGTACGCGGGAGAGATCGCGCATGGCTATACGCTGAGCGCAGGGGGCTTTTGGGGCTTCTACTACGCGATGACCGGGCTGCACGGCTTGCACGTGCTGGCCGGAGTCGTGGTGAACTTGGCCCTGTTCTTTGCCTTCGGCGGTCGCGGCTGGCATGCGATTCGGCATCGCGTGGAGTACGCGGGCCTGTACTGGCATTTCGTCGACGTGGTTTGGATTTTTCTCTTTCCGCTCCTGTACCTGGCATGAAGGGGGGCAGAGTCCCTTGCGGAGGAACCCGATGCACAGCCCCGAAAAGCGATATCCCAGTTACGTTGCCATCTGGGCCTGGCTTATGGTCTTGCTCGGCTTGAGCTTGGCCTTTGTCGTCCTTCCTTTTTCGCACCTCGCTGCTGTGGTACTGATCTTCGGGGTCGCGGCAATCAAGGCCTTGCTGATCGCGCGGCACTACATGCACCTGCGCGAACAGCCGTGGATGATTCACGTCATCGCGGGTGTGCCCGTCTTGCTGGCCATCGGCATGGCCCTCGCCCTGATCCCGGACATCGCGCTGCGCCCTTGAAGTAGCGGGAGGACAAATGCGCGAGGTTGCATTCGCAGGGATCTCGGGACGAGGCGAGCCAGTGCACCGCGCCTCGTGGTTTGCCACCGGCCCCGCACCAGCCCGAGGAACCCTGCCCAATGCAATTCTGGGAACGCTGATCTTCCTCGGCGCCGAAGCCATGTTTTTCGCCGGGCTCATCAGCGCCTACCTCGTCTTGCGGGCTGGCAGTCTCGCGTGGCCGCCGCCGGGGCAGCCGCGGCTTCCCGTCGCGCTTACGGGCGCGAACACGGCCGTGCTGCTCTGCAGCGGCTTTGCGATGCAGCGCGCCCTTGCGGCCCTTCGTGGGGGCTCGGTCGTAGCACTTCGGCGCTGGCTAGCCGCCGCCACTGCGCTGGGCGCAATTTTCCTCGCGGTTCAGGGAACGGAGTGGATCCGACTGCTGGGATACGGGCTGCGGGTGACCTCTGGACCCTACGGGGCCACGTTTTACACCCTGATCGGCGCGCACGGATTACACGTCTTGGGCGGGCTACTGGTGCTCCTAACCGTGCTCGTGCAGGCCCATCGCTCCGAGCTCCCGGGCCGCCAGCGCACCGCGATCGAAGCGTGCCGTCTGTACTGGCTGTTCGTGGTCGGGGTCTGGCCAGTGCTGTACCTCCTGGTGTACTGCATATGAGCGCGTGCTCCTGCCATACCTTGGCGGGCTTCGGGCGAGGCAGCCCGAGGCTGTGGATGGTCCGCTTCGCCGCAGTCGCAGCGCCTCTCCTTCCTGGGATCGCGGGAGCTTGCCCGAACTGCTACGGCTCCTCTGAAGGCTCTGTGCTCCAAATGTACTACTGGAGCACCGCCCTTCTCTCGGTGCTGCCCTTTGCCATTGCGGCGAGCGTCTATCTCTTAGCGAGCCGCGCCCGGCAGCGCGCCACAACGGACGAATCGGGCCAACATGCATCCGCGCTCTCGACAACGGGGAAACCGAGTCCGACTGCCTAACCGCGCAGCGGGCCGGCCAGTTTCGTTTTCCGAGCAACTGGCGGAGCCCATCCGCGTTGCGCCGCGCGGTCATGTCGACCCCGTGACCGCCGAGGTGATCCGCGGGGCGATGGAGACCATCGCGTTCGAGATGGCGACGCACGTGAGCTTGACGGCCACGACTCCGATTCTCAACCAGTCGAACGAGCGGAACGCGAGCATTCTCGACGAGTTCGGCCGCCTGGCGGCGCTCAGCGTGGGGGTACCCCAACTCATGCTCACTTCGACACTACCGGTGCGCTTCGCGCTCCGGTTCTACGATCGAGACGGCCTCTCCGACGGCGACGTCCTGTTGGCGAACGACCCCTACCACGGAGGTGGGCATCTGCCGGACTACAACGTCTTCGCTCCTGTCTTTCACGGCGGCGACCTCGTGCTCTTCGCTTCGATCCAGTGCCACCAGGCAGACACCGGCGGGGGAATGCCCGGCGGGTATAACATCGACGCGGTGGACATTTGGGCCGAAGGGGTGCGGATCCCGGTGCTCAAGCTCGTCGAGGGCGGGAAGTTGCGTCGCGATGTGCTGTACGTGCTGGAGACGAACAATCGAACCCCGACATTCCCGGGAGACATCCGCTCGCAGATCGGTGCCGCTCAGCTCGGGGTGCGCCGCCTTCAGGAGCTAGTGCAGCGCTATGGTGTCGAGACGGTCCGCGCCGCTGTCGACTTTCTCATTGCCACCACCGAGCGCCGCGTGCGCCAAGAGATCCGGAATTGGCCGGACGGCACGTACAGCGGCGACGCCTACGTAGATCACGACACGAAGGGCAATCAGGACATCCATGTACACTGCCGGGTGACCGTTCGCGGAGACCGGCTGGAAATCGACTTTTCGGGCTCCGACACGCGCCAGGAGTTGCAGGCGTACTCCACTTTCAACAACACGCGCGGATACGTGATGGCGCAGCTCGCAAGCGTGATGGACCCGGAGATCCCGAAAAACGAGGGCTTCTTCGGCGCCTTCACGCTGACCGTGCCGGAGGGCTCCTGTCTGAACCCCTATCCGGGCAAAACCGTCGCAGGGGGCATTCACCATCCGGGGGTCGAAGTCGGAGAAGCTCTCGCAAAAGCCTTGGCCCAGATCGTGCCGGACCGGTGCTGCCCCCAGATCTACAAAATGGGAATGCCCACGGTCCTGTACGGCACGAACCCGCGCACGGGAAAATTTTTCGTGAACCACTCGGTCGATACCATTGCCGCGGGCTGCGGAGCCGTGCGCGGCCAAGACGGCT
>JBBIUR010000227.1:0-6299 GCA_037440145.1 Myxococcales bacterium
CACCACGAAAGTGACCTCGCTCCCGGGGTCCAGCCGGACCGGGAGCGGTTCGACCACGCCGCGATTCAAGCTCTCGGCCGAGCTCAGGACCAAGTAGGCTGCCCCGCGCTGCGAGTGGATCGCGCGCGCGACGCGGCTCTTGCCGGTTCCTGCCTCGCCCCAAACGACGACTGGAAGCGGGGAACGCACGGCCCGAAGGGCCACCGAAGCGCTCTCGGAAGGGAGGAACGGCGGGGCCAGAAACCCCCCCAGTGCTGGCTCCGGCAGAGAGGGAGGGTGCTGCAGCAGCTTTGCCACTGCGTCGCGGAGCTGGAGGGGGTCGAAGTCCGGGGCCACGACCGCGTAGTTCCGCTGCCCCTGCACCACCGCTTCCGCCCGAAGGGGATCGCCGATCCAGAGAACGGGCGCAGTGCCCGGTGGCAGGCGGAGGGCAGGGGTACGGACCGCGTCGGCGATTACCAGGGCTACATCTTCCGGTAGCAGCGCCCCTGTTTCTCGCCACGTCTCGACCTGGAATCGGTCGGCGAGCAGTACGTGCAGCGTCTCCTGCACTTCTGGCGAATCGCTGACTACGAGCGCCTTCGGCAACACCGTTACCCCTCGCCGCCCGCCGCTTCCGCAGGACAATTCCTGCGACCGCACCGGAACGCAACGAAATCCGTCCACTTTACTACTGCGCTCCTGCGGAGAGAGTCAACGCGATCTCGCTCGGCAGCGCGTGGTGCGTCGCAATTCTCGCTCGGAGGAAGCCTCGTTACAAGAGCAACGGCACGTACGGGAGGCTAACGCTCCGCCTCGGGGGGCGCCAGCGCCCGGATAATTTTGCTTGAAAAAGTTTCATCCCGCATGGTAGGCGTGCGATGCGGTCTCAAGCGGTGGGGCGCGCCACGGTACCTTGCCGCGGGGCCATGTCCGTCAGTTTCGCAGTCACGTTTTCACTTCCAGCCGTAGCGAGGAGGGTCTGTGGCCAGGGCCAGTGTTGGGGGTCAGGGGATGGGGAATCGGCAGCCGCCGGGTGCGGAGGAGGCGCCATCTGCCTGCGGGGGGCGCGCCGGTGGAGCCGGCGGGATGCGGGTCGACCCGCGTGTGCTGGCGGAGGCCGAGCACGTGCTCGGGAATCTTTTCCACCGCCTGCGGTACTGCTTCCAGAGAATGTCTGCGCAGAACCAGGGCGAGGTGGAGACCGCACAACAGGCTCTGGGGGAACTAGAAGAGATTGCAGCGCTGTTGCTGGACTACGCGAATCCCGTGGAGGTGCAGGTCAAGCCGCTCCGCGTGGAGGCAATCCTCCAGAGCCTGGCGCGAGCGCTCTGCATCGATCTCTCGTGGTCGCGTGCCGAAGCGAGGGCTGCCACGGTGTGCGCAGACCCCGCCTGCCTGGCGGAGGCGTTCCGGTTAATGGGATCGAGCTTGGGCCGCCCATCGGGTGCGAGACTGCGGCTGGCTGCCAGCGGGGGCCGCGACGATGCGGGGACCGAGTGGCTTGCGATAGAAGGACGGGGCTTCGAGCGGAGCGCGATCGGCAGGGGCCGCGGCCTTCTGGCATGGTCTGTGGCGCAGAAATTCATTGCGGCGCACGGGGGCGTGCTGGAGGAGCAGTTGTCCGGATCTGCCCTCGAATGGGTCCTCCGCTTGCCCCTATGCGAGGACGGTCAATGACGACGCGGGTTCTCATCGTCGACGACGACCCTCTCATCTGCGAAGAGCTGCTCGGTATCTACAGGGCAGCGGGTTTTGAGGCGTTGGCGACCGAAGACCCCGCCCGGTTGCCGGAGATCCTAGCGGAGGGCCCGTTCGACCTCGGAGTCGTCGACCTTAAGCTGCCCGGGACCGATGGGATTTCTTTGATGGAGGAGATGCGCGCGCGCGTGCCGGGCATGGACGTGATCATGATCACGGGGCACGGGAGCATCAAAGGAGCGGTCGAGGCGATTCGGCGGGGGGCCATCGACTACATTACGAAGCCCTTCGATCGCGACGAGATTTTGCTGGCCACGCAGCAAGCACTGGAACGCAGGCGTCTTGTCAGCGAGATCGAGTATTTGCGCCGGCAGCTCGGGGAGAGATACTCCTTTGCAAACATGGTCTCGAAGAATCCAGCGATGCTGGAGATCTTTGCGCTCATCGAGGCGCTTGGCCAGAACGACATGACGGTGCTGATCGTCGGAGAGTCGGGAACCGGTAAAGAGCTGGTAGCGCGCGCGATTCATTTCCAAGGCAAACGGTGCAACGGGCGGTTCGTGGCGATCAACTGCGGAGCGCTCCCGGAAAGCCTGCTGGAAAGCGAGCTCTTTGGCTTCGAGCGGGGCGCGTTCACCGGAGCCACGCGCGAGCACATCGGCAAGCTCGAATGGGCGAGCGGGGGCACCCTGTTTTTAGACGAAATCGAGAGTATGCCCTTGTCGATGCAGGTGAAGCTGCTGCGCGCTTTGGAGGAGCGGGCGATCGAGCGGCTCGGAGGGAACCGGAGGATCCAGGTCGACATCCGGGTCGTTGCGGCGAGCAACCGGGACATAGAGCGCGCTGTTCGAGAAGGGCGCATGCGGGAAGATCTCTATTATCGGATCAACGTGGTGCAGGTCCGCCTGCCACCGCTGCGCGAGCGATTGGAGGACATCCCGCTGCTGGTGGCGCATTTTCTGCGCAACAACCCGGTGGCGCGCGAGAAGGGGGTGACCGGTGTGAGCGAGACGGCCCTGTCGCGGCTGATGGCGCACGATTGGCCGGGCAACGTGCGGGAGCTCATGAACGTGATCGAGCGAGCCTTGCTGCGCACGACGGGGCCAGTCATCGAAGAAGTCGATGTGGGCCGTAACGCCCGCCTGCCGTCGGAGCCAGCAGGGGCAACCGCGCAATTCCAGGTCCCCCTGCGCGATTACGTGCGCGCGGCCGAGCGCGCCTATCTCGCGCACCTTTTGGAGCGCTACCGGGGCAGCATCGGTCCTAGTGCTCGGCACGCCGCGATCGACCAGGCGACGTTGCACCGCAAAATCAAGGCGCATGGCCTTCGCCCGGCCGAATTCCGGGGCCGGAGCAGCCGTCACGGGGGTGTGGCAGGTGGAGGTCGATCGTGAGCTGGAGCAACGGGTGGCGGGCAAGGGCCATGCGGCCAGCGCGTGGTGAGGGGAGGGCCTCCGATGTACTGTGATTTCTACCAGTTGGTGGAAAAGCCCTTCAACGTAACGCCCGACCCGAAGTTCCTGTACCTCAACGCGCGGTACCGCGAGGCGCTCGCCGCTCTCAATTACGGCATCGCCGAACGCAAGGGCTTCATCACGCTGATCGGTGAAGCGGGAACGGGCAAGACGACCCTTCTGAACAGGCTGCTCGAGGAGCTCGACCAAAGGACGAAAACGGTGCTCATCTTCAACACCAACGTTACGTTCGAGGAGATTCTCGAGTACGTCTTCAGCGAGTTCGATCTGCCCGTCTCCAGCGGCAAGAAGCTGCACATGATCCAGCGCCTGAACGCGTTCCTTCTCGAAGAGCTGCGGCAGGGCGGGAACGTCGCCCTGCTCATTGACGAAGCGCAGGACCTCGACCTTTCCGTCCTGGAAGATTTGCGGCTCCTTTCCAATTTGGAAACGGCCAAGGAGAAAATCCTGCAGATCGTTCTTTCCGGACAGCCAGAGCTGGGCGAGAAGTTGAGCAGCCCCGCGCTCCGACAATTGCGCCAGCGAATCGCCGTGAACTGCCGGCTACTCCCATTGGCGCGAGAGGAGATGAGCGAGTACATCCGCTTCCGGCTGGAGGCGGCCGGATGCCCGGACCCGCGAGTGTTCAGCCGGGAAGCGGAGGACGAAATCTGGCAACTTTCCCGCGGCATTCCTCGACTCGTGAATATTGTTTGCGACAACGCGCTGGTGATTGGGTATGCGCTCGGCAAGCGAGAGATCGGGCCGGAAGTGGTGCGGGAGGCGGGAACGGACCTCGTTGTGCCCGAGCCTGCCCGTGCGGAGGAGGTCGCAGCGGTGCCGGGGCGGGAGGTCTCGCCTTCCCGTGAGGTCGGACAGCCGCGCCGGAGCTGGCGGGAGCGCCGCAGCACGTGGGCGACTTGGTCGGTGCTCTTGCTGGCGCTGGCGGTCGGGGCCTTCACGGTCTTCCGCATGCTGGCGCGATGGCCCGCGCAGGAGTCTGTGCCTCCGGCTTCCGTGCGGGTTCCGCCGCGAGGGTTGATCCGGCCAGGGCTGGAGGGGCAGGAGCCCCTCCGGCTCGAGGAGCTGCGGGTGCCGCCAGAAGCGTCGGAGAAGGCAGCGACGGCTCCACCGGGGGAGCCCGGGGCCGGGATTTCGAGGAGCAGCGGCTCGGAGCCGAGCGGAGGTGGCGCTGCTGCACGCCCGGAGGAGGAGGAGGCCGTACCAGGAGAAGAGTTGGCTCTAGGCGGCGTGCCGCGGGGCCCGGCCACGGGGCCTGGCGCGCCGCCCGAAAAGGCAGAATCGGGCGTCGCGAGCGAGGGTGCGGGACCGGCGCGCGGAATGCCTGCGGCGCTGGCGGAAAAGAGCGGAGCTGAGCCGGCCGGACACCCCGGTGCACCCAAGGGAGGCGAACGGGAAGAGCTGGCCAAACTGCAGGCGGGGGTTGCGGCTGCGGAAAGCTCTGGCTCCCAGGCTGGAGGCGCGCTCGCAGAGACGCGCGCGGAGGTGCGGCATCCCCTAGTTGTGGAACACGCGCCGGAAGGTGGGCGCGAGGGCGAGGCGGCACATGCGCGGGTGCCGCCGCAGATCTCGGCGGAACAAGCAGGCGCAGTCACGGCGCCGAGCGGACCAGAAGCGACAGGCGCGCGCCGCGGGGAGGGAGAGTACCGGTTGGTGGGTGCGAAGTTGGACTCCGTCATTGCGCAGCTGGGCGACTCGATGGGTAGAATCGCCGCGCGGAAGTACGGGCAGGCGAGTTACACGGTCCTGGACCTGCTCAAGCTTGCGAACCCAGGGCTGCGAGACATCGACCGGATTTCCGTGGGCCAGACGATTGCGCTGCCTGAGTTGGGAGAAGGGGTCTCGGTCCTGGCAGATCCGGACGGGCGCTTCAACTTGCTTGTGTATTCGGCTGCGGTTCCCGAGCGAGCTCGCTCTCTGGTCGCTGCGCTGAGCGTGCGCGGTTTTCCGGCCCGCGAGGCACGCGCGTCGCTCGGCGCGCAAAAGCCGATCTACCGCGTGCTCGTAGGCCCTTACGCTTCGCAGGCCGAGGCCGTGGAAGTAGGCGGGCGCTTGCGGAGGCTGTTCCGCGAAGACGAGGCGCTTGCCCGGGGTGCCAGGTATTGAGCGCGTAGAGCAGGGGGGTAGCTTCTTGGATCTCTCTGGCCGCAGGTGGTTCGTCGTGAACACCAAACCGCGAAAGGAAGGTTACGCGGAGTGGCAGTTGTCTCGGCGCGGGGTTGTCACCTTCCTTCCCTGGATCATGGAGCCCGCACCGAATTGTGCCGGAAACCTGATTGCTCCTCTGTTTCCAGGTTACCTGTTTGTCCACATCGACTTGAAACAGCAGTTGTGGGACGTGGCATGGACGCCGGGGGTCAAGAAACTGGTCGGTTTTGGCGAGACCGCCTCGCCAGTCGATGATGCGGTGATTGACTTCCTGCGTGCGCGAGCCGGGGCGGAAGGGATCGTGCGGGTGTTTCCGGTATTTTCTCCGGGGGTGCGCGTCCGCATCAAACATGGACCTCTTGCCGGGCTCGTCGGCATCGTTGAGGGGCCCAGCACTGGGCGGGGCCGGGTGCGGGTCCTGATGGAGCTTCTGAGGCGGCAGACACGAGTGGAGGTTCCGCCCGAGTTCTTGGCTCGTGCGCCGGACTGACAGCGGACCATGCACGTCCCGGCTGCGGGAGCCGAGGGCGGTGCAGCGGGAGAGCTGATATCGTGTGAGAATCCTCTGGGGCAGCCGTGGCAGGCCCCTCGGGACGGGGGAAACACGGCGGGGACGGCGGAGCTATGCCCGCAGGATGGCGGAAATGAAAGGATCCATTCGAGAGAGACCGATGCAGAAAACGGCGCGATGCGCCCTCGGGTCGATTCTCGGAGGGCTCTGGGCCGGATCGACAGTCGGGATCTTGGAAGCAGTTGTCATCGCTGCGACGGGGGGGCGGGTACAGGAATATGGCTTCGTGCCCTACGCCTTCTTCGGTTACGGTGCCCTAGGGCTTCTGGCAGGTGCCGCGCTCGCGGCGGCCGCGACCCTATCGGCATCCGGAAGGCAGCGCGGCGCGCAATGGTTCGGCATCTCTGCGGGGCTATGCGCTGCCAGCTTCATTTTCGTGCTGGGTCGCTATCATGTGAACCAGAGGATCTTCCACGAAGAGCTTT
>JBBIUR010000228.1:0-6294 GCA_037440145.1 Myxococcales bacterium
GGGCACACGGGATTCCCGTCCTTGTCCCAGTCGATGTCTTTCCACCGGCGGTACTCCTCCGAATTCCCGTGCCCCGAGTAGACCTCAAAAAGCCGCTGCCTCTCGGGGTCGTGCTGCGCGGACCGCAGTTGCTTGTCGAAGGTACTTCCGGGCGGCGTGTAAAATCCCCACGTGGTCCCGTGCGGGATGACGATGCTCTCGAACCCCCACTGTGCCAACTTCTCGAACAGTTCCTGGGGAGTGTCCGCCGACTCGTGGCAATCCGGCGGGAGCTGCCGGGTGTCGACGCCTTTCGGGCACAGCGGAACCGCGTTGAGCTCGTCTTGGTATCTTCCAAAGTCGAAGTAGCGCTGCCGATTCGGCCAATCCAGCAGCGGGTAGCGGATGCGGTCCCAGAGCGGCTGCCGCTGCCGCAGCGAGCCGACCAGCCGCGGGCTCAGAGCGCTTATGGGGCGCGCGGGAACACGGTCGTCGGCGGTGTCGCGGAAGATTACGTTCTTGTGCCCGTAGTGATCCTCCGGGGTCGCCCCTACCTGCGTCCACTCCCAGCCGAGGAACGCCACGACATCGGGGTTGGCAGGATCGCCCGCCACGGCATTGCACTGACGGATCGCCTCCTTCGTTTCTTTCCAGTGCTGCGGCGTGAGCGCTTCCGCGTGGTCGTTGATACTCCAGAAGTCCAGGCCAGAGCAAAAGCGAGCAAAGTCGCAGGCGTCCGCCGGCGGATGCGCGCCCTCGCCCTGGAGCACGGGAAGGCTGCGCAAAAACGCGTCGGCGGAAAAAGTCGTGTGCACGTGCAGGTCGCCAAACAGGATCTGCTTGGCCGCTGCACCGGGCTTTGCCTCGGCAGCCCTCAGCCGGCCCGCCGCTTCTCGCTGGGCGCGCGCTCTCTCCGCGACCACGCTCTCCGGCACCCGCGCCTCCGTGACCTTACCGGGGCCCTCGTGATGGCCCCGACATCCTGCGACCGCCACCGCGATCGACGCCAGCACTCCCGCTCTCCACGCTGCGCGCATGACCCCTCCCTGCCCGTTCTCAGTGGCTCCACTCACCGGCCTGCCACCATGCCTCATTGCCTTTGAGCGCGTCAATGCGCTAGGGATGGCCGAGCGATGGGCCGTCGCCGTGGAGGCGTGAAAAAGAGGCATGAAAATACTGCGTACGCCGGAGGAGCGATTTTGGAACCTGCCCGACTATCCGTTCGGCCCGCACTACGCGCAGGTGGGTGAGGTCCGCATCCACTACGTGGACGAAGGGCCGCGCCAGGCACCCGCCGTTCTGTTGCTGCACGGCGAGCCATCGTGGTCCTTCCTCTACCGGAAGATGATTCCCCCAATTGCCGCAGCAGGACTGCGAGTTGTGGCTCCGGACCTCGTCGGCTTCGGAAAGTCCGACAAGCCGGCACAGCGCGAGGATTACACCTACCAGCGGCATGTGGACTGGATCCGGGGCCTGCTGGAAGACCTGGATCTGCGCGACATCACCCTCTTCGGGCAAGACTGGGGAGGGCTGATCGGCCTGCGCCTGGCAACGGAGCACCCGGAGCGCTTTGCGCGCATCATAGCCGCGAACACTTTCCTGCCGACTGGAGATGTCGACCTCGGCCCCGCGTTCGAGGCCTGGAAAAAGTTTTCGCAGGAGGTCCCCGAGTTTCCGGTCGGCCGCATCGTGCAGAGCGGCTGCGTGAAACCCCTGCCCCCCGAAGTGGTGGCAGCCTACGATGCGCCCTTTCCCGACGAGTCTTACAAGGCGGGAGCGCGGCAATTTCCGCTGCTCGTGCCGGCGACGCCCGGCGACCCAGCAGCCCGCGCGAACCGCCGTGCGTGGGAGGTACTGAACCGCTGGGAGAAGCCTTTCCTGACCGTGTTCGGGGATTCGGATCCCATCACCCGGGGCGCGGACAAAATCCTCCAGCAAGCCATCCCGGGTGCGAGGGGACAGCCGCACCGAACGATCGAAGGCGCGGGGCACTTCCTCCAAGAAGACGCGGGCAAAGAGCTGGCGGAGATCGTAATCGCGTTCGCCAGCAGTTCGGGGCAGGGCAACCGGGTGCCAGCAAGTACATGGCGAGCGCCCGGCGGCACTCCGTAGCAACGGCAAGGGGGCGGCGCAGGGCGCGGCCGACTATCCGCCGCCGGCAAAGCAAGAGGAGTACGCGGATGTGGGGCGTCTACCGGCTTTTCGGCTCGGAGTTGTCACCGTACTCGGTGAAGGTTCGGTCGTGCTTTCGGTACAAAGGCATCCCCCATCAGTGGATCATCCGCGACGCAGCCAACCAAGCGGAGTTCGAGAAGTACGCGCGGCTGCCGCTGATCCCGCTGGTCGTCACTCCCGACGGACAGGGGCTCCAGGACTCCACCCCGATCCTCGAACATTTCGAAGCGATTTATCGCGAGCCGTCGATCCACCGGGGCAACACCGCGCTCCGCTTCCTCTCGGCGCTCGTCGAAGAGTACGCAGACGAGTGGGTGAACAAGCCGATGTTTCACTTCCGCTGGTACTACGAGGCCGACCGGAAGTCTGCGGCCGAGCGGATCGCCCGCAGTATGGCGGCCAACCTCGATGCCGACGCGCTCGAGGCCGCGCGCGCTGCGGTGGAAGCTCGCATGGTGCCGCGGCTCAAGCTCGTCGGCTCGTCGCCCGAGACCAAAGATGTCATCGAGCAGTCGCTCCACCGGCAGCTCGCGATTCTCGACACCCACTTGGCGAGGCGGCGGTATCTCTTCGGAGCGCGACCGGCTCTGGCCGACTTCGGCCTGTCTGCCCAACTCTACCAGTGCTCGACCGATCCCACACCGTCCTCCGCGATGAGCGCGTTCCCGCACGTGCTCGACTGGATCCAGCGCATGCTGCAGCCCGCTGCGGATGGGGATTTCGAAGACTGGAACTCCCTTGCCCCTACGCTCGAGCCCCTACTGCGCGAAGAAATCGGCAGAGTATTCCTCCCGTGGTCCGTGGCGAACGCCAGGGCCTTGGCAGCGGGCGCCAAGAGCTTTGCCGTCATGCTCCGCGGGAGGCGCTACGCGCAAGAGCCGCAGAAATACCATGCCAAGTCGCTGGCTGCGCTCCGCGCGCGTTACGAGAAGGTGGCCGACCGCTCGGCGCTCGATGGCATCTTGCGCCGGTGCGGCTGCTACGAGTGGCTGGCTGCAGCCCTGTGAACCGCACGTGAGCGCCCTGCGGCATCGCGCTCTCTCCCGCCCTGGACTCGTCGCCGGGGCAACCCTTTGCGCAGTGCTCGCTCAGCCCCGTGGCGCGCAGGCAGTCCCCGCGTGCACAGCCGCTGAGATTGTGGCCGCGGATCCGACGTGCCCTGCCAGTCAGGCAACGTGCACGATTAGCAGGACCTACGAGATCGGCGACGGATGCCTGCTCGACTTCGGCAGCCGTCTGGTCGTACTGACCGGAACCCTCTCGGTGCGCAACGGGCTCATGACACTGCGCGCCGGGAGTCTCGACATCGCCCAAAGCGGCTTCATCGACGCGCGGGGAAACCAGGCCACTCCGCCCGGCGATACCGGCGGCTTCGTAACGATCGAAACGGCCGGGCGTGTCCGCGTGATCGGCCGCATCGACGCCTCCGGCAGATCGCAAGGGGGCACAGTGGAAATCACCGCCGGCGGCGACGTGCTTGTCTCGGGCGCGCTCCAGGCAAGCCAGCTCACTTCCCCCGGCTCGGGAGGATCGATCGCAATCACCAGTGGCCGCGACATCGTGGCATTCGCCGGGAGCAACGTGCAAGCCACGGGCGGCCTCGCTTTCGGCGTCGGCGGCGAAGTGGACCTCGACGCAGCGCGAAATATCCAGCTCGACGCTCTCCTCCAGCTCCAGGGCAGCGATGGGGGAGTCCTAAACGCAGTCGCGGGAGGCTCCGTGATCGTTTCGAGCGTCAATGCCGACGGCAATGGCGACACGGGCAGCGGGGGCTCGCTCGGAATTTCCGCAGGGACGAGGGTGCAATTGAACGGGCCGCTTACGGCAAACGGCAGCGCATCAGCCGACCAGCTTTCCGGTGGCGACGGCGGCGAGGTGGACATCGAAGCGCTGTTTGGCGACCTCGTAGTGGGCGCCAACGTGGAAGCGCGGGGCGCATCCCCCGATGGCGGCGGCGGCGACATCTCCCTGTTCGCAGTCGGCACGATCGACTTCCGCGGAGTGAGCATCGTGGTCGACGGCGGCAGCACTGAAGGAGACGGCGGCTTTGTCGAGCTGAGCACAGATCTGGACATCGCATCTGTGCCCAGCACCCAGATCAGCGCGAAAGGAGGGAGTTCTGGAGGCGAGATCTCCTTGTTGGCGGGCCGGGATGTCCACTGGGCCGGGCGGATCGACGGACGGGCCACGGCGACGGGCGGCGCCGCGGGACTCGCCGACGCAGAAGCTGGCGCTGGCGGCCACGGCTCGCTGACGATGGCGGGGACAATCGACGTCCGCGGCGGCGGATGCGGAGCCGAGTTCGGGTGTGGGCTCGGCGGCGCGGCCGATCTTACCGCGTGCGACCTCGCGGTGAGCGGCAGCATTCTCGCAACGGCGCCCGAAGGAGGGGAGATCTCGCTTTCGGCCCGCGAGCACCTGGCCATAACGGGAACACTCGCGGCAACCGGTACGCAGGCGGACGGGATCATCGCCCTCCGGCATCCCGCACGCAATCCGCCGGCGCTGAGCGGCGCGACCATCCAGCCGCCTCCCGCAATCGCAGCCCTCCAGAGCTGCGAAGTGCCGAATCAGCAAGCTTGCCTCGTCCCGTGTCCAGCCTGTGGGGATGCCGAAAGCGACTTCCCGGAAACCTGCGACGACGGCAACCAGGTCGGCTGCGATGGCTGCTCGCCATTCTGCCAGATCCAGGACTGCGACGATGAAAACCCATTGACGCTCGACCTGTGCGACCCGCAGCTCGGATGCGCGCACGCCCTAGCTTCGACCCCCACGCCACCACCTCCCGGCGTCCCGACCGCCACGCCCACGATCACGCTGACGCGCACGGTGACGCGGACGAGCACTCCCAGTCGGACGTTCACCCCGACTCGCACTCCGACCCCCTCCGCCACGCTGAGCGCGTCGCCGACAGCGACGGCAACACCGACCGTCCTTACGCAAACTCCCACGCGGACGGCAACCCCGACCAGGACGCCAAGCGCGCTGCCGACAGTCTCCGCTACGCCCACGCCGTCCCGCACGCCCGCGCCGCCGCTCAGCGCGACCCCCACGCGCACGGCTAGGCCCACCCGTACGGCCAGCGCCTCGGCGACGGCCTCCGCCACGCCCACGCCGCCCCTCACGGCCACTCCGACGGGAACGCCTACCAACACCTCAACTGCGACAGCCGCCGCGTCGCCGACTGGAACCGAACCGCCCACAGCCACGAGGCCGGCTTCTGCCACGCCCACACTCTCCCGCACGCCCACCCCGGCCCTCACCACCACACCCACGCCTACGGCATCCGCGAGTCTTACCGCGACGGCCAGTCGAACGGTTACTCCCACGTCTACGCCAACACCGCTGCGCGTTGGAGATTCGAACTGCGGAGGGCGCCTCGGAGCAGCGGACATCATCGGGGTGGTCCGCGCGCTGGCCGAGGGGAGCAATTGCCCCGGCGCCGACATCGACGGAAACGGCCTTTCTGCTGCCGACGTCATCCTGGCGGTCTCGAGTGCCTTCGAGGCCCCTTGACCGAAACCATAACGGCCCGGCACAGTGCCCTCTCGAAAGGCGAAGGTCCCGGGAGAGAAAAATTCCCGCCGCCTGCGGCGGGTGGAGGGCTCGGCGCAGTGGACACGGGGAAAGCGAACACAGCGATAGAAGACGTGCCGCCCGCGCTGGCGCAACTCGACGGTCGCACCGCGGGCTGCGTTTGCCTGGTTCTGGGGGAGTGCCGGCGCCATCGCCTCTCCGGCTGGCGTCGTTTTGCACTGCACGTCCGGCTGGGGCCCATTTGTTCCGAAGAGCCGGTTCTGCATGGACTCTTCAGTTGCGGCGGAAAAGGCGTAGCGGGGTGGTTCGACTGCGAGTACGCACCGCGCGTCCGCCTATCGGACGGATGCCCGCTCGACCTGCGCGGTAGCCCCGAGGAGGTCGCGCTATTGGCCGCACTGAGCGGCGTTCTTCCCCCCGACGGCCACATCATGGTCGCCTGCGAAGGCAAAGCCCATGAGGAAACCTTCGTCGCTCTGAACGCCGGGGTACCGCCCGCTGCGACTCCGTTGGGCGCGGCGCTGTGGGACGCCGGCTTCACCGGCGGCTTCAAGTACTGGTACTTCGCTGAAGGTGGACGGGAAGGGCCGATCAAGCTCCAAG
>JBBIUR010000229.1:0-6269 GCA_037440145.1 Myxococcales bacterium
GGTAATTGAACTCGTCGTCCTGGTTCCGCACCAGCTCTTCGTCGAAGAGCCCGATCCGCGCGAACACCCGGCGCGGCCACATTCCCATGTAGACCGTGTCCACCTCGCGCTCTTCGGTGCCGAAGTGAAAGTACGCCCCGATTCCGAACCGCGAACTCATCGCTGCAGCCACGGCGTCGCCAAATGCCCCGCCGCCGCGCGGGACCATCGGCCCGCCAACATTGTCGGCTCCCGTGCGCCGCAAGACCTCCACCCCACGGCGCAGGTAATCGGGCGCGATCACCGTGTGCCCGTCGATGCGCGCGATCAGTTCGCCCCGGGCCGCTCGAATCCCAACATTTAGCGCGCATGGGACGATGCGCTTCGGGTTGTGCAGCAGCCGCACCCGGCCAGTCGCCGACACGTACCTTTCGACGATCGCCCGCGATGAATCTTCGGACTCGCCGTCGACCACCAGGACTTCGACCAAGTGCGACGGGTAGTCCTGGCCGAGGACCGACAGGAGGCAATCCTCGATCGAGCGAGCCTCGTTGCGCATGGGAATGACAACCGAGATGGTGGGCAGCGAATCCATGATTTCGCTTGTGCGCTCCGACTATTCCGACCGCCCGTACGGCCGCTGCGCGGCTTGTGCCGTCCCGCACAAGACCTCGCCGTAGACAGCACACGTGTTCCGCACCATGGCCTCCAAGCGGAACAGCTCCGCTCTCTCCCGCGCCCGAAAGGCGAATTCGCGCCGCCGCTCTTCGTCGCGGAGGAGTTCCACTGCGTAATGGACCATCGCCTCGATGTCGCCGTGGCGGACCAAGAATCCGTCCCGGCCCGCACGTATCAGCTCGCACGTTCCGCCCGCGTCCGTGGCGATCACCGGTACTCCGCACGCCATCGCCTCCAGCACGGCATTCGGAAACCCCTCCCAGGCCGACGTCTGCAGGAAAAGCGATGCGCCTCCCAAAAGCGCGGGCATGTCCCGACACTCCCCGGGCAGAAGAAACTTGCTTCCGAGACCACGGGCTCGGACTTCCTGCAGCACGGCTTGCCGCAAGGGTCCGTCCCCTGCGAACACGAACCGGGCTGCCTGGACTCGGCAGGCGATCTCATGGGCGACGCCAACGAAGGCCAGCGGATCCTTCTGCGGCACCAGCCGGCCCGCCCCGATCACCACCGGCGCGCGTGCTTCCCTGGTCGGAAGCGGCCGGAAACGAGTGGTGTCCACGCCATTGTAGACAACACATATGCGCGCTGCCGGAGCGCCGTAGTGACGCTCGATGAACCGCGCGACTTCGCACGAGTTGGCGATGATTCGCGCGGCCGCCTGGTACGCAAGCCGGTTGGCCAGCGTGTGAACGTGGCCTTGGAGCTTGCAGTTCCTTGCCGTGGCCACGAATGGCAAGCGGAGCACCGTCGCGGCCACCCAAGTGTACGTGTTGGCAATGAACAGCCACGCATGGAGGAGGTCGACGCGATCCGCCTGAAGCGCGCGCACAAGCCGGTGCAAGCGCTTCGCCCCGCGATCTCCAATCACCCGCAGCGGCACCTTGGCATCTTCCAGGCTCCGCCCGAACGGTTCGACCTTTTCGCTCAGGCAGTAGACGATCGGAAAGTACCCAAGCCGCGAGGCGCGCCGGGCCAGCTCGACCAGTTGCCCCTCGGCGCCGCCCGTAGTGAGCTGGCCGATCACCAGCCCGACTCGAGCCTGGATTCCCTCCCCCGCGGGGGCATGCTTCTCGGTCGCTGCGCCCGCATCTGCAGCGCCACGCCCGCAAACCTGCGCCGCCAAGCGGTTTCGAGAATCCATGAGCGCCTCACGCCTCGGCATAGGGTCTTAACCTGCAACTTTCTACGCCCGACGAAGTGCGCGGGACGGCACAAGCGTGGCCATGGAGGCACCGCCGCCCTTTTGCGCCCACCTGCGGGCCGTACGAGATCGGAACGCGCACAGCTACTTGCTGCTATCCGCGAGGCTCCGGAAAGCATCCGGGGTCGAGAAATTCTCCGACGCCAGAGATGTCAGCAGGGCGCCGGCTGCCCGCCGCCATTCACGAGAGCCTGCTGTTGCCGGTCCGTCGTCGCGCCGGGACGAAACACCGAACCGCGCTCGCCGGCGGGGCTCAGTGCCCACAAGCCAGGCCCCCGCGATACGTCCGCAATCAGGCGCCGAGCACCTGCCTCTCGCCCGCCAACTGGGCTTGCAGACAGGCGTGCACCGAAGTGATCGGCAAGGGATCGCTCGGGCCGCGAGCAGGAGCAACAGGATCCCAGCAAATATAGATTCCATCCGGGTGATGGTTGGCGCGGTCCCGCCCCAAGTCGTTCCCCGCGCTGAAAAGCTGGCCCGATCCGACACCTCCGAACACGCGCCACCGAAGTCCGCCAACGTAAATGAAGAGGTCGGGAGGAAAGCCCCGCAACTCGCGGTACAGTTGTTCCGGCTGATACGCTGCCACCGGTACGTGCTCCCCCGCGCCGGCGGCAACGCCGCAGGCCAGTGCGTCGCGCAGTTCCTCGAGCACGCGCGAGGCGTCCTGCGGCGACAACACGCCGCGAGGCTGGCGGCCGCGGATGTTCAGGTAAATCCTCCCCACGTACCCGCCTTCGCCCCAAGCCACGGTGCGACTCCAGTCGACCATGTCGGAGCGGAGTGATTGCGTTTCGAACACATCCTCTTGCAACCGGAGCCAGCCGTGCTGCCGCAGCCACTCGTTCAAGTGAAAGCCTCCTCGCGACGGCTGGGCTCCGTGATCGGACACGATCCAGATGCACACACCGTCGGGTAGCTCGGCGAGCCAGCGGCCAATCTCCTCGTCCACAAGCTGGTAGTACGAACGGACGGCATGGCCGCCGCGGCAGCCGTCTCCCGCGTCCCACAAGCCGTGCTGAACGCGGTCCGCTCCAATGTCGGTCATCACGAACAGGTCCCACGGCTGGCGCCGTGCGAGCTCGCGCGCCAACCGAAACCGCGCCCGTAGCGCAGCCGCGGCCTCCCGGAAGAGCACTGCATCGTCGACGAGGCGAAAGCCGGCGAGGTCGAACCTATAGTCTGGAGCGACTTCCGCGAGCATCTTGCCAAGGGAGGGCGGGTACGTGACGGTGGACGCTCCTTCCGGGGTAAGCAGGCAGCTCACCACCGCGCCTTCGATCTCCGGCGGCGGATACGACGGCGGTACGCCCAACAGCACTGTTCGCCAGCCGCGGGATCCGGCCCAGTGCCACAGCATCTCCCCGGGAAGCAACCGAGCGTGAACGAATCCCCGGTCTTCGTAACCCGGCCCGTGGCGATGGCGAAAGCCGTAGATCCCGAGTTGGCCCGGATCCTTCCCGCTCAGCATACACGCCCATGCCGGAACGGTGATCGGGGGCTCGCAACTCCGCAGCACTCCGAAGCTACCCGCTTGTGCCAAGCCGTAAAGGTTTGGGAGGTACTCGGCCATCTGCGCAAAAACGCACCCGGCCGCAGCGCCGTCGAGGCCAATGACCAACACGCGCCGCTGCATCACGGACTCAACGCCACCGTTCCTCGGTGTGCCTGCGGGCGATCCCGCCCTCGCCGCGCCGGCGCGAAGATTCTCGCCGCGACCCAATTTCTGCGCCCAAAAGCGCACGCGCAGCACCGCCCAGCGGCGCCCGCCCCCGCCAATTGCACCGGCAAAGCACCGAAAGGTGCATTGGTGAGAGAATGAGAGCTCCTGTCTGAGCAGCGATGCCGGGCCGCCTTCCCACGGCCGCCGTTCCGACCCGCCATACCTCCTGCCGCAACCATCCCCTGCGCAGTCCCCCTTGCTCAGTAACCGAGAGCTCGGAGCCGCTCCTCGGTCGCCTTGTCCATCGAAAGCTGGAGGCGCGACCCATAGCGCTGGTACTCCGCCCAGCGGGAGTTCAGCCACCGCGTCAGCGCCTCGAGCGTTTCCGCGCTCTCCCAACCCCGCTGTTTCGCCAGATCGTGCACCTGCCCGCGGTCGCTGAGCGCATAGAATTCGATTCGCGGCGGCTGGAAATGGTGGAACAAAATCCCGTCGGGCGTGTGTTGCATCACTTCGTGGTGCGTCTTCCAGTTGCTCGTCAGCTCCGCATAAAGTGCCCGGGAGGGCGAGTCGTCTCCCTAACCGAACAGCCACGGCACGAGGCTGATCCCTTCCACCCCCGCTGGAACCTGCTGCCCCGCGAGTTCGAGGACCGTCGGCATCACGTCCACCAGGCTTACCGGGACATCCACAACGGTCCCCGCACGGGCACCCGGGGCGCGGATCACCAGCGGGACTTGCGTCACTTCGCGGTACAAGGTCCGCCGATGACCCTTGAAGCCGTGCTCGAAAAATTCGTCTCCGTGGTCCGCTGTAATGATCACCGCGGTGCTTTCGTACAGCCCCGCCTCCCCGAGGAATCGAAGCAGCTTCGCAATGTGGTCATCGACCCAGCGGATCTCGCCATCGTAGAGCGCCAGCAGGTGTTCCAGGTCCCGCGCCGGCATGCCTGCGCGCACCGCCCGGTTGAAAATGAAGTTCTTCCCGGTGATCGAACCCTTGTAGTCCGGATCGAACATCGCGTCGTAAGGCGCCGGGGGGATGTAGTCGTAGTGCACGTCCCAGTAGTGCAAAAAAAGGAAGAATCGATCGCGCCGGTGCTGTTCCAGCCACCGGATCGCCAGGTCCGTAACGACCGGAGCCGGCTCGTCACCCCAGGAAGCAGCCGCGGTCTCTTCGGGAGCAGTGTGATCGTCGTAATACTCGAAACCGCGGTCGAATCCATAGCGACCGTTCAAGTAGATCATGGCAACGACACCGCCGGTGGCGTATCCGGCTGCGTGCAGACCCTCGGCCAGCGTCGGAATCCCGCCCGGAAGCTGATCGCGGTCGGCGTAGACCCCGTGCGACAGAACGTACCGCCCTGTCATGAGTGACATATGCGCCGGTAGCGTCCACGACGTCGTGCTCCACGCCTCTGCGAACCGAACCCCGTCGCGCGCTAGCCGGTCGATTGCCGGACTGGTGTCGCGTGGGTTCCCGTAACACCCGAGCCGGTCTGCTCGCAAGCTATCGACAGAGATAAGAAGGATCCGCTCTACGGGAGCACCAGGAGCACCGGACCGGTGTTGCCGAGTCTCCGATTGCGCGACGGGCAGGTCTGGGCGCACGGAAAACACCGCGCCGAAAGCATAGGCGCCACCCAGGAGAACCCCTGCTGCCGCAGCTAGGGGCAGAACGCGGGGCTGCCATCGGCACAGGCTCCAGCTCAGAGCTGCCGAGGCGATCGAGATCAATGTGGCCAGGAAACCGCCGTCACGAACGTACGCCCGACCGTATTGCCAGACCAGGCCTCCGACCGTCCAATGCCGAGCTGGGGAGAACCCGGAGGTCGCGGTGGCCGCGTGGGCGAGCACACCGCAGATCACCAGCGCTAGGAGCACGGGACCCGCCGCAGGTTGGCGACGCCGCCAAGCGAAAAACAAGGAGACCGCAGCGGCCAAGCCTGCACTGACGAGCACGTTGGGCGCGACGAGTGCGCCGGCCAGTCGGATCTTCGGCCAGACGCCGGGCGGCGTGAACTGGTCGAGTTCTCCCCCTCGCAGCCAGCCATCCCCCCCGGGCACCGAAAGCAAAAGCTTCAAAGCCAAACCGTTTCGCTGGGGAGAAAAAAATGTGGCCGGGCTTAGCACGAAAGGACGGAATGCAACCGCGATCGAGATCGACTCCACCACCACTTGGCAGGCGGCGAAAACTAACGCCACGCCGAGGGCGACCATCAAGTGATGGCGTACGGTGCTCGTTGCAGCATTCATTTCTCGACACCCCTCATTGCTCCGGGCGCTGCGCCTCCACTGCTGCGTCCTCGCATCTAGTTGCTGGCCACCTTGGCGCGCCAAAGGTCCCGATACAGAGCCTCGTTCCGGCGAACCATGAGGTCGAGCGAGAACTTCTCTTCGGCAATCTGGCGAGCGCGCCTCCCCATCTCGGCCGCTCGACTTTGGTCGGCCAGCAAAGCGGCGATAGCGGCTACGAGTGAATGGATCTCCCCCGGGGGCACCAGCAAGCCCGTTTCTCCGGATCGGATCATTTCCGGCGTTCCGCCGACTGCGGTCGCCACAATCGCTTTGCCCGAGGCCATCGCTTCCAAGACAGCGTTGGACATCCCCTCGCCGCGCGACGAAAGCACGAAGACATCCATGGCTGCGAGCACCTCCGGTATGTCGGTGCGCAATCCCAGCAGATGCAGATCGGGCCCAAATCCGAGGCGATCCGCGAGCTCTCGGGGGGTTTGCTCCCGCGTGTCCT
>JBBIUR010000230.1:0-6169 GCA_037440145.1 Myxococcales bacterium
CCCACACGAAGTGAATTTTCGGGTTCCTCCGCGCCCGGTCCTGCAGGATCTTCGACGCCCGCAGCTGATCGCGGCGGTGGACGACGGTTACCTTCTCGGCAAATTTGGTGAGGAAGATCGCCTCCTCCATGGCCGTATCTCCTCCGCCGACGACCACGACCTCTTTGCCGCGGAAGAAGAACCCGTCGCAGGTGGCACACGCCGAGACACCATGGCCCATGAGTTCCCGCTCCGACTCGAGCCCCAGCAGGCGGGCCGAGGCACCTGTGGCGATGATCAGCGCCTCCGCGGTGTACCGCTCGCTGCCCGCCTCCACGGCAAACGGCCGGCGGGTGAGGTCTACGCCCGTCACTTCCGCCGCGATGCACCGGGTTCCGAAGCGCTCTGCCTGCTTCTTGAAGCGCTCCATGAGCTCGGGCCCTTGCACGCCAGCGGGGAATCCGGGGTAGTTTTCCACGTCGGTCGTGATAGTAAGCTGTCCGCCAGGCTGAGGACCTTCGAAGAGCAGCGGCTCCAGGTCGGCGCGCGCGGCGTACAGAGCTGCCGTGTACCCGGCTGGTCCCGCGCCGATAACGACGACTTTGTGGTGCGACATGCAGGCACGCAGGATAAAAGGTGGGAAACCCCGAGGCAAGGTCGCAGCGGAAGCCGAGTTCACTCATCTCGACAACCAGGGCCGCGCCCGGATGGTCGACGTCGGGGCGAAGGCGGTGACCGAGCGCGTTGCGGTGGCGCGGGGCGTGGTCCGAATGCGCCCCGAGACCTTGCGCTCCATTCTGGCGGGCGCGATTCCCAAGGGGGAGGTTCTCGCGGTGGCCCGCGTCGCGGGGATTGCGGCAGCGAAGCGCGCGTGGGAATGGATTCCGCTCTGCCACCCGCTGCCGGTCGATTTTGTCGGGGTGGACTTCGCCCCGCGCGGCGAGGACAGCCTCCAGATCGAAGCCACGGTCAAGGTAGCGGCGAAGACAGGTGTCGAGATGGAAGCGCTCACGGCAGTCGCGGCAGCAGCGCTGACGGTCTACGACATGTGCAAGGCCGTCGACCGGGAGATGGCGATTGCGGAGGTGCACTTGGTCGAGAAGCGGGGCGGCCGCAGCGGCGTCTACCGCCGGCCGGGCACCTGAGGCGAGGCGGCGGGGCAGTTTGGGGCACCGATGCGCTGCGGGGGCCACCGTTGCTGCACTTCGCCATGATCCCGGAGCTGCGGCTCAAGCCCGGCAAGGAGGTCGCGGTCCGCGCGGGGCATCCGTGGATCTTTTCCGGCGCTTTCGAAGCGCTGGATCCAAGGCTCGAGCCGGGCTCGCTCGTCGACGTGCGCGCCGCCAGCGGCGAGTTCGTGGCGCGGGGCTATGTGAACCCGCGCTGCACGATTGCCGTGCGCGTGCTCACCTGGGGGGAGGAACCCGTCGATGCGGGGTTCGTGCGGCGCCGGGTCGCAGCAGCGGTGCGCTGGCGCCGGCGCTGGATCGGGAACCGTGCGGATGCGTACCGCGTCTTAAACGGCGAGGGCGACGGCTTGCCGGGGGTAGTGGTCGACGTGTACGGGCGCTTCGCTGTCCTGCAATGCCTGACGGCTGGTGCGGACCGCTTGAAGGGGGCGGTGCTCGATGCCCTGCGCGCCGAGCTTCCGCTCGCGGGGATCTTCGAGCGCAGCAGCGGGGCGGTTCGCCGGCAGGAGGGATTGCCTTCGATCGATGCCGTGGCGTGGGGAGAGCCGCCCCCGCCGACAGTGGAAATCCGGGAGCACGGGCACGCGTTTGCCGTCGACGTTCGGGGCGGCCAGAAGACCGGCTTTTTCCTCGACCAGCGCGAAAACCGGGCGCTGGTCGAGCGGCTCGCGTCAGGGGCTCGGGTGCTGGACGCCTTTTCGTATTCCGGCAGCTTCGCCGTGCACGCCGCGTGCGGAGGTGCCGCGCGGGTGGTAGCCGTGGAAACGTCGGCGCCCGCGCTGGCGCTTGCCGAGCGCAACTGGGCGAAGAACGGCCTCGACCCGGGGCGGTGCCAGTTTGTCCGCGGGGACGTTTTCGAGTACCTGCGCCGCACGGAGGAGACCTTCGATCTGCTCGTCCTGGACCCGCCGCCGCTAGCGCGGCGGCGCAGCGAGGTGCCGGCAGCCCTGCGCGCGTATCGCGACCTCAACCTCTGGGCCTTTCGCCGGGCAGCGCCCGGTGCGCTGGTGCTGACCTTCACCTGTTCCCAGCACGTCGATTCCGGCGTGCTGCGCAAGGTCGTGCAGAGCGCTGCCGCGCGTGCCGGCTGGAGAGTGCAGGTGCTCGCCGCTCTGGGAGCTGCGGCGGATCACCCCGCCGGCCTCGCGCACCCGGAGGGGTGGTACCTGCACGGATTCCTGTTGCGCGTGGTGGAGCGCCTGAGGGGCTGCAGTGCGCGCGCACGGCTGCAAGGGGGGGCGGAACTCGAAGCCGGGGCCATTGATCCGCCCGGCGGAGACGTTGTATAGGGGCGGCCCCACGGATGGTATGCCGCCGCATCAAAGATTGGCCCCGCGATGATCGGCCGCGCGAAAAGCTTCTCGAGCGCGGGCCGGGTGCTCTTTCGCTAGCAGAGCTGTTCGCGGTCGTGTTGCGCACTGGCAGCGAAGGCGAGACGGCGCTGGATCATGCCCGTTCGCTGCTCGCGCGCTTCGACGGTGACCTGCATCGCCTCGCCGCAGCGGGGCCGGGCGAGCTCTGCGAGCTGCGGGGGATCGGGCCGGCGAAAGCGGCACAGGTCCTGGCCGTCATCGAGATCGCCAAGCGCTTCGGCGAGGTGGAATTCCGGCCCGGGGCGCCGTTCCGCAACAGCGGCGACGTGTACGCCCACTTCCGGGAACGGCTCGCGACCGAGCGGCGCGAGCGCTTCTACGCCATCCTCCTCGACAGCAAGCACCGCAAGATCAAAGAAATCGCAGTGTCGGAGGGGTCGCTGACGGCCTCTCTGGTGCATCCCCGCGATGTTTTTGCCTGCGTGGTGCGCGAGTCGGCGGCGGCTGTGATCTTCGTCCACAACCACCCGAGCGGGGATCCAACTCCATCGCCCGAAGACATCGAGATCACGCGGCGGCTGCGCGAGGTGGGCGAGCTCATGGGCGTGCGGGTGTTGGATCATATCGTCATCGGGCGCGGCCGTTACGTGAGCTTTGCCGACGGAGGTTACTGGTAAGCGCAGCCGAGCGGGCTCGGCCGCGCAGGGCACAACCCGCCAGCCCGCGCAGTTGCCGCGTGCTAGAGCGCTGTCAACAGGGCAGGTCGCCGCGAGGCTCGTGCTCGCGACCTCAGAACGGAATGTCGTCCTCCGGCGGCGGCTCGGCGTCTTCGCCAGGGGGTACGGGAATGCCTGTGTCCGGCAATGCCCTACCGCCACCAGCACCGCCCAGGAAGCGGACATCGCGCGCGATGATTTCCGTGATATAGCGCTTGTTGCCCTCTTTGTCGTCGTAAGATCGCGTGCGGATCGATCCTTCGACGTACACCTGGCGGCCTTTGGCGAGGTACTGGCCACAGGTCTCGGCCTGCTTTCCCCAGACGACGATGTTGTGCCACTCCGTCCGCTCTTGACGGTTGCCGTCCTGGTCGGTCCAGCGCTCGGTGGTTGCAATCGGGAACTTTGCCACCGCCCTTCCGCTGGGGGTGAACCGCACCTCGGGATCCCGCCCTAGATTGCCAACGAGGATTGCTTTGTTGACCGACATCGCGGCGATAAGTAGCCCTCGGCGGCCCGCGGTGTCAAGGAGCGGATCGGCGCGCGCCTGGAGGCGCCTTCGTCCGGGCGGCGCCGGGAGCTCGTGGGCCCGCCGGTTTCCGGCGGCGAGGCAGCGACGTTTGAAAGTGCGGCCCCCGCCCTCTATCATCGGGCAAGTGTCGGCGGTGATGGGGCAGGGCGTTGTCGAGCTTCGCGGTGGCAAACGGGAAGATCTGCCGGGGCGAGCAGCCCGGGCCGGCTGAAGTGGAAGGGATGCGGGCATGAGGAGCGGCGACGGGGGGCCTTTGCGCATCATTCCGCTCGGCGGTCTCGGCGAGATTGGGTTGAATTGCCTGGTGCTCGAGTACGGGCGGGCTGCGGTCGCCGTGGATTGCGGGCTCATGTTCCCCGAGACGCACATGTTCGGGGTCGACCTGGTCATTCCCGACGTTTCGTACTTGCGCGGCCTGGGCGATCGCCTTTTGGCGATTCTGATCTCCCACGGACACGAGGACCACATCGGGGCGGTCCCGTTCGTGCTGCGCGATCTCGACGTTCCCGTTTTCGCCCCGCCCATGGCTGCGGGACTGATCCGCGAGAAGCTGAGGGAGCACGAGCTCGAGGGGAGGCGTTCGGTGTACGTGCTCGAGGTGGGCCGCCCCTTCCAGCTCGGCCCGTTGGGGATCGAGCCCATTGCGGTCACCCATTCGATCGTCGACTCCTATGCGTTCGCCTTCACCACTCCACTCGGCGTGGTGCTGCACAGCGGCGACTTCAAGATCGACCACACGCCAGTGGACGGCCGGCCCACCGACTTGCAGCGCCTGGGAGAGCTGGGAGCCCGCGGTGTCCTGCTGCTGCTTTCCGATTCGACGAACGCGGAGGTCGAGGGATTCACCCCCACCGAGCGCGCCGTCTTTCCGGCGCTGGAAAAGATCTTTCGCGACACGGAGGGCAAGGTTTTTTTCTCCACTTTTTCCTCGCACATCCACCGCATGCTGCAGGTGATCGAGCTGTCGCGCGCGCACGGCCGGCAGGTGGCCGTGGTAGGGCGGAGCGTGGAGACCAGCCTGCGCATTGCCGGGGAGTTGGGCCACTTGCCGATCGCGCCGGAGTTTCTCGACCCTGCGGCAGTGGACCGCATCCCTGCGCGCGAGGTGACGGTGCTCACTAGCGGCAGTCAGGGCGAACCGCTTTCGGCGCTCGCGCGCATTGCCATGGACGATCACCGGGAGATTCACATGCGGCCAGGGGACGCCGTGATTCTCTCCTCGCGGTTCATTCCCGGCAACGAAAAGGTCATCAGCAACATGATCAACCACATGTGCCGGCGGGGCGCGCGGGTCTACCACCAGAACATCGCCCCGGTCCACGTCTCGGGGCATGCGAGCCAGGAGGAGCTGAAACTCTTGCTGCGGCTCACGCGGCCTCGCTACTTCGTGCCCATCCACGGCGAGTACCGGCACTTGGCGCGCCATCGCGCGCTGGCCTGCGAGGTGGGGATCCGGCCCGAAAATGCGTTCGCCATCGAAAACGGCCAGGTGCTGGAAGTGGGCGCGGATGGGGCCCGGATCGCCGAGCCGGTACCCGCGGGCCGAGTTTTCGTCGACGGCAAGGGGGTGGGCGACGTGGAGGACGTCATTCTGCGCGATCGCAGGCACCTCTCGCGGGACGGCCTCGTGCTCGCCGTCCTGGGGATCAACCAGCAGACCGGCGAGATCGTTTCCGGGCCGGATCTCGTCTCGCGCGGGTTCGCAGTGGAAGAGGAGACCCAGGCGTACTTCGAGCAAGCGCGGGCGTTGGTTCTGGAGCGGCTCGCGCAAATCACGCCCGAGTCGCGGGCAGACCAGTTCGAGGTCAAAGAGGAAGTGCGGAAGGTGCTGAAGAGGTATTTCGCGAAAACGCTCGCGCGGCGGCCGGTCATTCTCCCGTTCGTGGTCGAGATGTGAGGAGGGGAACGTGGCGAGCAACGAGCGAAGTGCCTGGATGACGGAGGGGCGCGGCTCGCAGGGGGCGGGCAGCAAAGGGCGAGGCGGCGAGCCGAGCACGCTGCTCGATGAAATGGCTGCGATCGCGAGCCTGGCAGCCGGCGCCTTCGTCCTGGCGAGCTTTTTCTCCTACCAGCGCGGCCGGGCGGCGGGAAACTGGGGCGGTCCGGTCGGCTACGGGCTCGCGAACGTCGCCGTGCAGTCATTCGGACTCGCCGCGTATCTCGTTCCCCCGTGCCTCCTGTTGCTCGCATGGCAGCTCTTTCGCCGCGCGATTTGCGGGCTGTCGGTACGGCGCGCTGCGGGGGCCGTGGCGCTGCTGCTGAGTTTGGCGATCGCCCTCGCGCAGCTTCTGCCGGAGGCGGACCCCACGCGCGCGGGCGGCGTTTTCGGGGGATTCGTGGCGGAGGTGCTGGTGCACGCGTTCGGCCGGGTGGGCGCCGGCCTTTTGACCGCAGCGCTGCTCGCCGTGTCGTTCTTATTCGCGACCGAGACTTCCTTCC
>JBBIUR010000231.1:0-6128 GCA_037440145.1 Myxococcales bacterium
GTGGAAGGTTCGCGTCTGCCAAAAGCATCCGAGGCAGATGAGCTGGAGGCATTTCGTTCCTCCGCTGTTGGTGGTGGGTTTGCTGTTGGGCCCGCTGCTCGGGTGGGCTGCCACGCCGCTGGCGGCACTGAGCGCTGCCGTCGCGAGCGCGTATGCCGCCGCTCTTCTCGGCGTCTCGGCTTTTGTGGCGCACCGCCGGAAGCTTCGTCGCCCCGCGTATCTGCCGGTCGCCTTCGCAGCCATGCACGTGGCGTGGGGAACGGGCTTTCTCGTGGGCATGTTCCGGTTTGCTCACCGCTGGCTCGGCCCGGAAGCGGCCCCGCCCCAGCTTACCGGCGAGCGCGAGGCGGCGTAGGGGCAGGCACGGCTCTCGTCCAGGCCGCGCGCAGGGTGCGCGCCCGGGGAGCCCGCGCCGTGCGGCGGAAAGGCTTTTTGCGGTTTGCCCGTGCGGAACGCAGGTGCACGAGGAGAGCTAGAGTTTTCGACGGAGGTCCCATGCGAGGGAGAGAAAAGCTGACCCCGGAAGAGAAGGTGGCTCTGGCGCTCGATTTGATCAAACGCTCGCGCAGTCTCGACGAAATCCGCCGCCACTACCGCGTGAGCCACACCACGGCGTACAAAGTGCGGAACGCGTTTTTGGAGGGGGGCAGGGCGGCGCTGCTGGGGGATGCGCGCCGGCGGTCGCAGCAGTCGCTCGAGGAACGCGTGCGGGCGATCGAAGAGGCACTGCGCGCTCACCTCGTGGGGCCTGCTGCGCGCTCGTCGCGGCGCCCGCCGGTGGGCCGAAACGGAGGTCGCCGGGTACGGCGAACCCGGGCGCAATAGGAGGCAGCATGTACCTTGTCACGGGCGGAGCTGGCTTTATCGGTGCAAATTTGGTGGAGGCATTGGTTCGCAGCGGGCACCGAGTTCGCGTGCTCGACAACTTCAGCACCGGGAGCCGTGAGAACCTGCGGGAAGTCGAAGATCGCATCGAAGTAGTCGAGGGCGACATCCGGGACGCAGCGGTCTTGCGGCGAGCAATGCGCGGCGTGGAGTACGTCTCTCATCAAGCTGCGCTGCGTTCGGTGCCTCGCTCGGTCGACGACCCGTTGAGCAGCGATGAGGTCAATGTCCACGGCACGCTCCAGGTGCTGATGGCGGCTCGGGAAGCAGGCGTCCGGCGGGTTGTCTACGCCTCTTCGTCCTCGGTGTACGGTGACAGTCCGGTTCTGCCCAAACAGGAGGACGCGCCGGTGGCGCCGCTCTCGCCATACGCGGTTTCCAAGCTGGCGGGAGAGCTGTACTGCCGGGTGTTTGCGAGGCTCTACGGTCTGGAAACCGTGGCGCTCCGCTACTTCAATGTATTCGGGCCCAAGCAGGACCCGAACTCGCCGTACGCGGCTGTGATCCCGCTGTTCATTCGCGCCGCCCTCACGGGCGAGCCGGCGGAAGTGCACGGAGACGGCACGCAGTCGCGAGATTTCACGTACATCGACAACGTCGTCGAGGCGAATCTCCTGGCGCTGCACCGCCCCGGCATCGCGGGGGAAGTGTTCAACGTGGCCTGCGGGGAGCGGCACTCGCTCCTGGAGATTTTGGATCTCCTGGCGGCGTTTGTCGGCCACCCGATCCGGCGCCGCCACACACCGCCGCGCCCCGGTGATGTCCGCCACACCCACGCCTCGATCGAAAAGGGTTTGCGGATGCTGGGCTACCGGCCTTCGGTCGGGTTTGCCGAGGGCTTGCAAAGGACGTTTGCGTACCTGCGGGCGGAGCGAGCCCGGCCTTGAGGCTCACTGCGAGGAGTCCCGGTCCGGAGGGATCGAGGACGCAGCCGCTCTGCCTGCGCCGCCTGCCTGTGCGTGTCCGCACGCGGACAGGCGCGCGTCGCGGCAGGCAGGTGTCCCCTCCGAGTCGCATACCTTGCGCGCCACGGCGAGCAGTGCCATTCCCCAAGGCAGTTCCCACCGTTGCTCGAGCTTGAACCATGGGACGGCCAAGTTGGCGGCGCGCGCCTGGATTCCCGGCACCGCGCGCCGTCGAAGGATCACGGAGCTCAGGTACCAGCCGATCATGCCCGGGAGATTGAAGTACCGAGCGGTTTCGACCTCGAAGCCGTGGTTCTGCAGGCGCGCCGAGAGCTCCGCCTGCTCGTAGCGGCGCTTGTGGCCGAGCGCGCGGTCGGTCTCGCCGTAAAGCCGCCGCATTGCCGGCACTTGCAAAATCAGACGCCCGCCTGGCGGCAGCAGGCGCGCGAAGGTCGCCAATGTTGCCTCGTCGTTCTCGATGTGCTCGAGCACGTTGAGACAGAGAATGGTGTCCGGGCGCTCGGTCCCCATGCCGCTCAGGTCTGGGGTCTCCCAATCGACATGTCGGATCTCCACGTTCCCATAGCGCTCGAAGCGGTTGCGGAGAAACGCGAGGTACGCCTCATTGTTGTCCGTAGCGATGACACGCTCTCGATTGCGCAGGAACTCGGTGAACGTGCCGAGGCCGGAGCCGACCTCCAAGACCCTGTCGCCGATGTGCGGCGCGACCTGTTGCCAAATCCACTCGTTGTAGCGGCGGAGTTTCCGCACGCGGCGCAGCGTTCGGTACGCGGGATCTGCATTCTCCGAGTCGTCGACGACAGCGTATTTGAGTATCGTCCAGATGGCGCTGAAGCCGTCCTTCCAGCCGATCTTTTTACCCTCCCAGTACTCGCGGCCGTAGTAGCTGATCGGCACTTCGTAAACCCGGCAGCCCATGCGAGCGATCTTGGCGGTGATCTCGGGTTCGATGTCAAAGCCGTTCGACGTCAGATGCAGCCGTTTCAGCACGTCCGTGCGAAAGACCTTGTAGCAGGTTTCCATGTCAGTGAGGTTCAGGTCGGTGCAGAGATTCGAGAGAAACGTCAGGAACTTGTTGCCCAAGGTGTGGCGGAAGAAAAGGACGCGCCTCGGCCCGGCCAGAAAACGCGACCCATAGACCACGTCTGCCTCCCCGCGCAGGATCGGAGCGATCAGGCGGGGGTACTCTTCTGGGTCGTATTCGAGATCGGCGTCCTGGATGAGCGCGATGTCCCCGGTTACCTCGCGGATTCCCGTTCGGATGGCGGCTCCCTTGCCCGCGTTTTTCCTGTGGAAAACCGCTCGCAGCTCGTTCATCGGGTCCGGGCCGGTCCCGTTCCGCACCAGCTCGCGAATTACCTCGGCAGTGCCGTCGGTAGAGCCATCGTCTACGATGACAATTTCCTTGCGGATCGGAACGGCGCGCACGCGCTGCAGAATTCGCCGGATGGTCACGCGCTCGTTGTAAACGGGAATGATGACGGAAAGCCGGAAATCCTCCCGCATGCCAGGCTCTTAGCTTGTCGCTCGGCGTGTGGCAACGGTTAGAGAGTTTGCGAGCCCTAAATTGACATGGCGGTGCGGGCTCGGTACAGGGCACCGGAGACCGCGCGGGAGGGGCAGGGGCGTACGGGCAGGGAATTCCCGCAGGGAGGGCAGGTCCGGTGAGCATTCTGGTCGACAAGAACACGCGCGTTTTGACCCAGGGGATCACTGGGGCGACGGGCCAGTTTCACACCCGCGCGTGCCGGGAATACGGCACGCAGATGGTGGCGGGGGTCACTCCCGGCAAAGGTGGAACGGACTTCGAGGGTATCCCGATTTTCGATACCGTAGCCGAAGCGGTGCTGGCGACGGGTGCCAATGCATCGGTGATCTACGTTCCGCCGCCGTTTGCTGCGGATGCAATCATGGAGGCCGCCGACGCCGGGATCCCGTTGGTGGTCTGCATTACCGAGGGGATCCCGGTGCAGGATATGGTCCGCGTCAAGCGGTATCTGGAAGGGCGGCAAACCCGGCTGATCGGGCCAAACTGCCCCGGGGTGATCACGCCGGGGGAGTGCAAGATCGGCATTATGCCGGGCTACATTCACAAGCCGGGAACAGTGGGGGTGGTATCGCGGAGCGGCACTCTGACGTACGAGGCGGTGCACCAGCTAACGGCGCTCGGGTTGGGCCAGTCCACGTGTGTCGGCATCGGCGGCGATCCGATCACGGGCACGGGGTTCATCGAGATCCTGCGGCTCTTCGAGCAGGATCCCGCAACTAGTGGGATTGTCCTGATCGGCGAAATCGGCGGGACCGCAGAGGAAGAGGCGGCGGTTTTCATCCGGGTGAACGTGCGCAAGCCGGTGGTGGCATTCATTGCTGGCCAGACGGCGCCAAAGGGCAAGCGTATGGGGCACGCGGGCGCCATCATCGCCGGAGGGCGCGGCACAGCGGCAGAGAAGATCGCGGCTTTCGAAGCAGCAGGCGTGCGGGTGGCGCGGAGCCCCGCGGAGTTGGGGAAGACGATGGCTGCGGTCCTGCGGGGACCATAGAAATCGATGCTCGAGCGGACCTTGGGGATCATCAAGCCCGATGCGGTGGCCAAGCGGGCAATCGGGGAAATCTTGAGCCGAGCCGAGCGGGCAGGTCTGCGCTTGATCGGTGCGCGGATGCTGCGCCTGAGCACCCGCGATGCGGAGCGGTTTTATGCCGTGCACAAAGAGCGCCCGTTCTTTCGCAGCTTGGTGCGGTTCATGACCGAAGGGCCCGTGTTGGTCTTCGTGCTCGAGGGCGAGGGCGCCGTCGAGCGCTGGCGTGCCCTGATCGGGCCGACCGATTCTGCCCAGGCACCCCCGAACACCATCCGCCATGACTTCGGAAGCGATGTCGAACGGAACGCGGTGCACGGATCTGACGGACCGGAAACCGCTCGCTGGGAAATCGGCTTCTTTTTCAGCGAGCGGGAGCTCGTTTCCTGAGAGCACTGCTTCGGATCGCCAACTCTGGCGGGGGCACGAGATTGCCCCGCTCACGCCGCATTCGCTGCGGGCGTGGCTGCAGCGGCACGGGGAGAGCGCGTACCGCGGCGAGCAGGTGCTGCGCTGGGTGTACGCCCGGGCACCTTCGACGAGATGACGAAGCTCTCCCGCGCACTGCGCCGGCAACTCGCGGCGGATTTCGTGATCTCCCGGCTGTCGCCGCGCTGCGTTCTCGAGAGTCGCGATCACACGCGAAAGCTGCTCTTCGAACGCGACGGCGGAGTCCGATTCGAAGCGGTTTTGATCCCCGACTCGCCGCGCCTGACGCTGTGCGTCTCGAGCCAAGCCGGCTGCGCGATGGGCTGCGATTTTTGCGCCACGGCGCGGCTGGGGCTGGTGCGCCAATTGTCGCTTGAGGAAATCGTCGGGCAGGTGCTGGCGGCGCGCGAGCTTCTGGGTGCCGGCGCGCGGATCACGAACGTCGTGTTCATGGGGATGGGAGAGCCTCTGCACAATTACGAAAACGTCGTGGGGGCCATTCACGTCCTGACTGCGCCGTGGGGCCTGAACATGTCGCCGCGGCGCATCACCGTCTCCACGGTGGGGCTTTTGCCGCAGATGGAGCGCCTTATCGCCGAGACGCGAGTCCAGCTCGCGGTGTCGCTCAATTCGGCGACGGAAGAGCTGCGCAGCCGCATCATGCCGATCAACCGCAAGTACTCCCTGGGCTCGCTGCTCGAGGCATGCCGGCGCCTGCCTCTGCCCCAGCGCCGGCGGGTAACGTTCGAATATGTTTTGCTCGCCGGCTGGAACGACAGCCGAGAAGACGCCGATCGCCTGGCACGCCTACTGCGCGGTGTTCGCTGCAAGGTCAATTTGATTCCCTTCAATCCGTTTCCCGATGCGAAGTACGTGCGGCCGTCGCCCGACGGGGTGGAGGCATTTCGGGCACGGCTGGAGCGGGCGCGGATCCACGCGACGGTGCGCGCCAGTCGAGGGGCGGATGTTCTGGCCGCTTGCGGCCAGCTCGCTGGCCAGATTCCTGGTGAAGAAGGGGGGGGCCGCACATGAAAACGGTCGGCGTGTTCGGAGGCAGCGGGCTGTACGAGATGCCGGGACTGCGGGATGTGGAAGAAGTGCGCGTCTCTACGCCGTTCGGCGAGCCGTCGGACGCATATGTATGCGGCACGCTGGGCGACGTGCGCCTCGTTTTTCTCCCCCGCCACGGCAAGGGCCACCGCTTGCTCCCGAGCGAGGTCAACTACCGGGCAAATGTGTACGGGATGAAGCAGCGCGGGGTGGAGTGGCTCGTGGGTGTGGGGGCTGTGGGCAGCTTGCAGGTCGGCGTGCA
>JBBIUR010000232.1:0-6126 GCA_037440145.1 Myxococcales bacterium
CGTTCAGGATGATGCGTCCCAGCGTGTTGCGGTGTGTCCAATTCAGCACGCGGCTGCTGATCAGCTCAGCGTTGGGCACGATGAGGCTCGCCTTGTCGAAGGTCTCGATCTCGGTCGAGCGCACGCTCACCCGGCGCACGTTGCCCTGCTCGCCTCCGATCACAACCCAGTCCCCGACCTTAATGGGCCGCTCGATCAGGAGAATGAGGCCTGACACGAAGTTGTTGACGATCGACTGCAGGCCAAAGCCGATGCCCACGCCGAACGCCCCGGCCAGGATGGCGAACCGGCTGAGATCGATCCCCATTGCCGCCAGTGCCACCACGAAGCCGAGCAGCAGGATCGCGTAGTGGACGATGCTGGAGAACGCATAGGGAACCCCGCGGGCCAGAGAGAGGCGCGGATAGACGTCTTCTTCGAGGGTGAAGCGGACAAACCGCGACAGCAAGAAGGCGAGCCAAACCGTGACGCCGAAGGCGACGATGTCGCCAGGAGAGATGCTCAAGGCACCGCGCGAGAACCGGTATGCGAGAACGGCGGAGGCGGTGGCGCGCGCGGGCTCTAGCGCGCCCAAGCTGCTCAGTGAGCCGAGCGCCCATACCGCAATGGCGGCCACGCGCAGCGCGCGGCGCGCGCGCTGCTCGACGAGCGGCCGGTGCCGGTGCACGAGCCGCAGGTAGCTCGCGGGTCGCGCCCGCAGGCCGTACGCGATCAGGCCGTCGCCCACGCGCACCGCTGCAAAGAGCGAAATCGCCAGGTAACCCGCAGCGAGCAACCCAGTGCCGACCAACCGCGCGAGCTGCATGTACCCGAGCGCGCCCCCCGCGAGGCCCGTTCCGAGCACGACCAGCACCAAGCGGGTCACGCCCCCCACCGCGCGCAGCCAGAGCTGCGCGCGCGGCGCTGAAAGCAACGGCAGCCGCCCGCCGCGCCCTAACCAAGCGAGGACCACCACCGCAGCAAGCATTTCGAGCAAGAAGAGCAGTTGCTCGAGAAGCGGAGCGGCCGCCAGCAGGCTGCGCGCCCGGTCGGCGAGAAAGAAGGCCGCCAGCGCATAGACGCTGGGGAGGAGCGGCGGGTCGAGAAGCCGGCGCAACAAGCGCACGGTGGGCACGAGCGCCACCAGACCTGCCGCCTGCCGCAGCGCCCCCGGTGGCTCCGGGTAGAGCCAGAAGGCGGCCGCGGCGCCGAGCACGACTGCACTGGAGAACGGTACCTGGAACACTTCCGCCATGCGGGCCAGGCGGTGGTCCTGCTGCACCCATCCCGCCGCGCGCCGGCGCCCGCGGCGCAGGAGCGCGAGGAGCATGAGGAAGCCGGCGCCGTGCACGAACAGCCGCGCGCTTTGGCGGCCGAAGTATGCCCGAAGAGCGCCGAGCTCTGCCCCGATTGCCCGTCTCAGGTCGGCTGGCAGGCTGCGCCATGGCATCGCGTAGAGCTGGGGGTTCCAGAGCGGAAGGCTGTCGCGCACGAGCAAGCTGCCCACAATGGTCCGCCGCAGCTTGGCGATTTGCTCCAGGCTCTCGCGGCAGCGAGCGCGCTCCTGGGCGGCGCGATCTTGGAGGGCGAGCACCTCTGCGCGCCGCTGTTCTACGATGCGCCGCGCCGCTCGGATCGCGGCCAGCGTAGCCGAAATCCGGTCGCGCACGGCAGCGGGCGCTTGGACCGATGTCGCCTCGTCGCGCGAGACGAGCCATACGGCGCGCAGCCGCGCGAGTTCGTCGATCTGGCGCTCGAGTTCCTGGGCGCGGCGCGTGAGCTCCTCGTCCAGGGCGGATAGGCGGCTTCGCAGCGCTTGCCACGGCTCCGCGAGCCGGTCCAGCACGACCAGGGGGGGTGCTCCCGCCAGCACGCGGCGCGTCTGGTCGCTCTGCGCTTCTGCCTCTCTGGCAGCAGCGGCTAGTTCTTCCTGGAGTGCCGCCAGTCGGGCGTCCGGCGCCGAGCGATCCTCGATCTCGCGCAGCCGGCTCGTCGCCTCCTCCGCCTTCTTGGCAATTTCGGGTAACGGAATAGGTTTTGCCCCCGGGGCGACCGCTTCAGGCGCCGGGGTCTGGGGCCGCGCGCTAGAGCCGGTGCCTGCCAGCAACAGTGCGACCCAGAGTAGCGAGCGCGCGCGCGAGTTCGGAACCGCCCGTATCATTCCGGCATTTGTACCCCGCGCGCGGCCGCGGGCAAAACCCCCAGGTCTCTCGGCGCCCGGCTTCCTGCGACGTGACCTGGCGTGCCGGCTGCGGCGCCGCTACGGCTTCGCGTCCTCTGCGCGGCGGGCTTGCGGAATGCCGATGGGCTGCAAGTGCTCCCCGAAGACCGCGTCGAAGTTGTCGGCGATCTCCGCAGGCGACAGGCCACCGGGCTTGTAAAGCATGGCGATGGGCCGGGGCAGTTGGAACAGCGTGAAGCCAAACCCCTTGCGGCCAAAGATCTGGCCATTGACGTGTGCGGCCTTCTCCGAGGCCAGGAACGCCACCAGCGCGCCGTTCAACTCCGGATTCAGTTCCGGGGGAGGTTCCTTCTCGCTCATCCCGGGAATTGTCCCCACCATCCGGGTGAGCCCCGCCGGAGCCATGGCGTTTACCGTGATCCCGTACTTTGCCAGCTCGATCGCCCAGACCAGGGTCAATCCCATGATGCCGGCCTTTGCCGCGCCGTAATTGCTCTGGCCGAAGTTGCCGCGCAAGCCGGCACTCGAGGTGATGTTGATGATCCGGCCGTAGCCTTGCTCCCGCATGATGGGGATGGCGTGGCGGCCGCAATTGAAAGTCCCCTTCAGATGAACCGCGATGACCGCATCGAAGTCTTCTTCGGTCATCTTCTGGATCGAGCGGTCGCGGACAATCCCTGCGTTGTTGACCAGGATGTCCAGCCGGCCGAATGCTTTCAACGCGGTCTCGATGATGGCGCGCGCGCCATCGAAGGAAGCTACGGAATCGTAATTCGGTACGGCTTCGGACCCCAACGCCTCGATTTCCCGCGCCACGTTTGCGGCGGGGTCCTGCGCACTCCCCCGGCCGTTGACGTCACAGCCGACGTCGTTGACCACCACACGCGCTCCCTCGCGGGCCAGGGCAAGGGCGATTCCGCGGCCTATCCCCCTACCTGATCCCGTGACGACAGCGACTTTCCCTTCGAGTAGCATCCTTCCTCCCTCCGCGAAGTTGACTTGCGCTAACACTTCTCCGTATAGGAGTCAATCAAATGATTGACTCGCCGCAGCAATCGGCACCTTGGTCTGCCGCGGGCGGCACGGGGCAGCCCGAAACCCTCGCCGAGTGGATTCGGCGCAACGGCACCGATCCGAGCCTCCGCGATCGCCCTTTTATCTTGTTCGGCGACTTCCGCATGAGCCACGGCGAGTATTACCGCCGCAGTTGCCAGTGCGCCCACCTCTGGCTCGGGCGCCGGCGGCCTGGTGCGCCGCTCCACGTCGGCGTCCTTTTGGACAATCTGCCCGAGTACCTGGTGGCGTTCGGCGGCGCCGCGCTTGCGGGCGCGGTGATTGTGGGCATCAATCCCATCCAGCGGGGCCAGCACCTGGTTCGCGATATCGCGCATACGGACTGTTGTCTCTTGCTCACCGAGTCCCGGCACCTGGAGCTCCTCCTGCCCGTTCGCGACCAGTTGGCCCACATTCCCGACGAGAACATCCTGGTGGTCACCCGCTGGGATCCCGGCGGCTCCCTGCCGTTGGGCGTGCCGTGGGAAGCGGCGCTGGACGCTCAGCCCCGGGAGGAGCCCGGGGTGCACGTCGATCCGGGCGACCCGATCTGCCTGGTGTTCACGTCGGGAACTACGGGGGCTCCGAAGGCTGTGATCATCTCGCACTGGCGCATGCGCTCCACGGGCGCGCACATCGCCCAGGTGATGGAGATCGGCCGCGAGGATGTCGGGTACCTCGCCATGCCGCTTTTCCACGCGAACTCGCAGCAGTGCGGGTTCATGCCCGCGCTGCTGCGCGGCGCTGCGGTGGCGATGATCCGCAAGTTCTCGCGCCGCCAGTGGCTTGCCGATGTGCGTCGCTACGGCGTGACGTACTTCAACTACACAGGGAAGCCGCTCGCGTACATCCTGACCACCCCGCGGCAACCCGACGACGCGGCAAATCCGCTGCGCGTCGCATACGGCAACGAGGGCTCCCACCGCATCACTGCCGAGTTCGCCGAGCGATTCGGCTGCACTGTGATCGACGCCTTCGGCGCGAGCGAGGGAGGATTGGGATTCACGCGGGCTCCCACAGACCCGCCGGGCAGCGTAGGAAAGCCACCGCCTGAGGTGAAAGTCCTCCGCCCGGATGGCACCGAGTGCCCGCCGGCCGTCCTCGACGCCCGGGGTTACATCCAGAACGCCGAGGAGGCTATCGGTGAGATCGTGAACACCGCGGGGGTCGGAAAATTCGAGGGCTATTACAAGAATCCCGAGGCGACTCGGCAGCGCACCCGCGGCGGCATGTACTGGAGCGGGGACTTCGGCTACAAGGACGCCGACGGCTACCTGTACTTCACGGGGCGCGACCCGAGCTGGTTGCGCGTCGACGGGGAGAACTTCCTCGCCAGGCCGATCGAGGACATTTTGCTGCGCCATCCGGACGTGTACCTGTGCTGTGTCTACGGGGTGCCCGATGTTCAAGCCGGCGACCGCGTCATGGCAGCACTGGTTCTCGCAGAAGGTGCCTCGTTCGACGGAACCGCCTTCCTGCGCTTTCTGCAGGCGCAGCCAGATCTTTCGCCCAAGTGGGTTCCCACCTATCTGCGGCTGGCGCGTGACCTGCCCCGCACGGCCACCAACAAGCCCCTCGTCCAGCAATTGCGGCGCGAGAAGTTCCGTCTCGATTGCGTGACCGACCCGCTCTACTGGCACGAGCGAGCAGACGAGCCGTATCGGCCGCTCGATCGCGACGCGTACGAGAAACTGTGCGCCGCTTTCCGCAATGCGGGCCGGGAGCACTTGCTCCTTCTCTGACGGGCGGAGACTGCAGCCGCCATTGCAGCAGGCGCGGGGCGCGCCCCGGGGCCGCTGCGCGCGCTAGCGGCTGTTTCCCAGGATGCTCACGCAGGACACCACGCCCGGACCCCCGAGGTTGTGAGCCAAGCCAAGCTCGGCGTCCGGCACCTGCCGTTCGCCCGCCCGGTGGCGGAGCTGGAGAACCAACTCGTAGATCATGCGCGCACCCGTCGCGCCGATCGGGTGGCCGAAGGACTTCAGACCTCCGCTCGCGTTCACCGGCAGCTCTCCCCCCAGTGAAGCCCGCCCCTCGGCGACGAAGTGGCCGCCCTCTCCGCGGCCGCAGAAGCCCAGATCTTCGTAATTCAGGATCTCCGTGATCGTGAAGCAGTCGTGGACTTCCGCAAAGTCGATGTCCCGCGGCGTCACACCTGCCATGCGGTAGGCCGACGCCGCCGCGGCCTGTGTCGCTGGAAAACCGAGAAAGTCGAAGCTCGGCTTGTAGTACGGGTGCCCGGATGCGACGGCGAGGCCGATTGCCTTCACGTACACCGGGTCGGCTCGAAAGCTGCGCGCCTGGTCGGCGCGGCACACCACGACTGCTGCCGCCCCGTCCGTCGTAGGACAGCAGTCGAACAGGCCCAGCGGGCTGTACACCATGGGCGCCCGAAGCACCTGCTCCTCGGTCACGTCCATCCGGAGGTGCGCCTTCGGATTTGCAAGGCCATGGCGGTGGTTTTTGACGGCGACCTTCGCCAGCGTGTCCTTCGAGGCTCCGTATTGGCGGAAGTAGCGGTGCGCGGCAAGTGCGAAGATGTGCGGCGCTCGCTCGCCATAGTCGACCACGGGATGGATGCGCGCTGGCCGGTGAAATCCGCCGTCGCGCATCTTTTCGAAGCCGAGGGCGAGCGCGACGTCGTACATGCCGGCCGCCACGGCCAGGCAAGCGTTGCGGAACGCGTCCATACCCGATGCGCAGTAGTTCTGCACGCGCGTGATCGGAATGCCGTGCAGGTGCAGTGGATCGGCAAGCGCGTCGCCCGAAAGCGGCGACATCACAGTGCCCACCCAGGCCGCCTCGATGCGCTCGGGCTCGATCCCCGCGTCGGCAAACGCCTCGAATGCCGCTTCGCACACCAGCCGTTCGGCGCTGTAGTCGTAAAGCTCGCCGAACCGCGTACAGCCCAC
>JBBIUR010000233.1:0-6105 GCA_037440145.1 Myxococcales bacterium
TCGCGCCACCTGCTCCGCCGCGTCCGCACGCTGGTGCTCGGCCGCATCGTCGGGGGCGCCCTGCGCGGCCTGGCGCGCCGCGGCCAGCGCGGCGGCTTCGGCCTGGACCAATTTCCACCGACTGGCCGCCGATTCCACCACCGTCCCGTCGATGCTCGCCACCCCGGCACGCAGCCCCAGCCGCTGCACCACCCAGGCCGCCAGGGCGCTGACAAACTCCTGGCCCAACACCTCCTCGTGCAACTGCACGAATTTCCCGATCGTGCTGTGATCCAGGCGCCGTCCCCCGCAGATCCACCACGCGCCTATGTTGGCCACGCTCAACTGCTCCAACTCCCGCAGCGCCAACTGCTTCACACACAACCCGTACACGATCAGCCCCAACACCGTGCGCGGATGCAGCGCCCGGCGCCCGCGCTCCGAATACTTCACCGTCAACAGCGAGTAGTCCAGACTGGCCAGCAGCTGGCGCAGTTCGATCACCCATCGCATGCCGCTGTCCCGCAACACCTGCTCCAGGCGCCGGTCGCCGATCACAATATCGGACGGGTCATCGTCCAGAAACCGATCGTCACTGGTCGGCTGGCGCTTGGCTGCCCCTGGCGCCGCTGCCTGACAAAACTCAAACCCGCGCGGCCCCGTGTGGGCCACGCGTTTGGTGGGCCGCTTGATCCGCCGCATCCTGCCCCTCCACCCCGCGCACCCCTTATACCCGATCACGCCCAAGTGGTCACCACGTCCCTCGAGAAAATCGACAGTCCCCTTGAGAGGGGGAGCGACCTATACGCCGACCCCAACACCTGCGCTTGGGGGGGAGTTCTCTCTAGGGACAAGGAGGCGGCAGTCCTGAGCTTGCCTTCCTGGGAGCGAGGGGGAGTTACTTGCCGCGTGGCGCTCTTGGCGTCTGCGCCTCACGCCTCCCTGCGACCGCACGGAAGTTACCTTTCCAGTTCTATGAGCTTGCCTCCGATTACCTTCGGGGCTTCACGCTCAGCAATCGCCTGGGGGCAAGCCCATCGGGGTAAATGTCGGGGTCCTCGTCGGCCGGGGCGTATCCGTCGGAGTCGGCGTGGGCGTGTTCGGCGGCGTAGGTGACAGGGTCGGCGTCGGGGTCGAAGTCGGAGTTGGGGTCGACGTCTCGGTTTCGGTGGGAGTCGGGGTCTCGGTGGGCGTCGTGGCCAGCAGTGCCACCAGCGCGTCGATGTCCGCAGCGGTGACTTCCCCGTCCCCGTTCACGTCCTGATTTGGGCATCCGCCACACGGCCCGCAGAAAAGCACCGCAATCAGCACATCGATATCAGCGGCGTCGACGGCATTGTCGCAGTTCGCGTCTCCCGGTGTTTCGCAGGAAAAGCTCGGGCACGAGCCCTCCTGCGCTACTGCCACGGGGAGGAACTTGCCCCGTACCGCGTCTGACGGCAGAAGGGCTCTTCCCCCAGCGAACGCAAGCACAGCCGCCATCGCGAGCCCGCCCAATGCGATCAACCGGAAACCCTGGCGCACTGCGTTCATTCCTCGCAATCTCCCTGCTCGTGGCTCGGCGAAGTTCTGCAGCCGCTCTTCGCTGCTGCTCTCCTCCCGCCTTTTATTCCTCACGCAAAGCGCACTTATACGAACAACATGAGCCCCCTGTCAAGGCAAGCCCTGCTAGTTTCACTTTGGGGGACGTAGTTTCACAACGGAGGGGCGGCTCCGCTGGAGCACCATAAGCGTACGGCCCTCGAGACGGCGCGATGACGGGCCGCTCCAGCTGGAGGCAGCGGCTATACCGTGCAGTAAAGTACGGAACTGAGGGCAGGGTATCTCGCTGCCCTCGAAGTCGAAGCGGCCAGTAAGACCGTGGTCGAGAGAGCCGCGGAGAAGGTGATTTCGACTGATCTGTGCGGAAGGCTCACCCCGATCGCGGGCATCCGTATCACCCACCGGACCTTGCCGGTGGCCTTCGGCTGCGCCCTGTACGCGGAGCTGCGCAAGACCCAGAAGTCCCTTGATTTGCCGCTACTGGCGTTTTGCGGACCGCCTCCCGCTCAGATGAAAGCCGCTGTTTGTCATGGGCCGCGGCTATGCCCGGTCCTCGCTGCTGCGGGGGCTTTGACTGCAGCGCATCTCCTACCTGATCTGCGGTAAGGCGGCGCTGGAAGGTACCGAAGCCACAGGAGACACGCGCAAACTGGTGCTATTAGCTGCCAGCGGGCAGCGCGAGTCTAAGGTCCTCGGCGCAGCTTCTGCGGGAGCTGCACGATCACGGCATGCGGGCACGGGAGGCGGCGGTCCAGGGAGGCGTGGGGGCTCTGGCCGGGCGTGGTGGAGGTGTTCCGCGAGAGCGAGTAGCTGCGGTGGTGGAACCACCGGATGATGAAAGTCGTCGACCAGGCGCCGGAGAAGCTATGGGCGGAAGTGCACGTGCGGCACCGAGCAGATCGCCGCCGCGGAGACGCGCAGAGTCCACGCGCGGCGACCGATCAGTTCGTGGAGCGGCTACGACAGCGCGTATCCAAAGGCCGCCGACACTTTGCGTCGAGTCTGAGGATCGGCCGTGGTAGCGCTCTACAACTTCCCGAAACACCACTGGCGCCACCTGCGCGCGACCAGTCCGGTGCAGGCTCCCTTCGCCGCGCTGTCCGCGCGCACCGCACCGGCGAACGATCGAAAAAAGTGGCCCGTGGCCGAGGTGCCCCGCTCTGGAAGGCGCTCAGCATCGCGGAGAAGCAGTCCGGGTGGCTGGTTGCCCCGGAATTACTCGCCCCTACCTCCTGTGCGTTGCCCCCAGAAGCACGATCGCGCCTTGCATCGCATAGTGTCGGAGATCAAACCGGGGAGCGAGTGCATCGATAGGCGTCCGGTCGAATAGGCCAATTTAACGAACGCCTGTCGCCTGGCGCTGTTTCTACGCCTTTTGACCTGACCTCACTTTCGACGAACCGCAAACCCTCATCCACTGCTGGATTCTCGGGCACAATACTGCGTGGCCGCATCAGCTGCTGGGCCGCCGAAAGCCCCACGCGAATGGCGGCCCGAACAAGTGCAACGTGCGGCGTGAGTTCGGAGGAGCATCACGGACGCGCACCAGAAGTGCCGGCGGGAATGTCCGGATGAAACTGCGTCCCCCAAAGTGAACCCAAGGTGAAACGGGGTGGCCTGCGGTCATTCGGCGGGCGCGTCGAGGTCGGGGGCGACCTGGATCGAGGCCTTGCGGCGGAGTTCGGCGACGAAGGCGTCTTGCCGGCGCCGCTGTTCTTCCTTCTCCAGAACGGCTGCGATGCGTTCGCGCACTTCCTCGAAGGGAACGTAGCCCGACTCTCGGCGTCCTTCGATGGCCACGATGTGGAAACCGAACGGCGAGGCGATGACGCCGCTAGTTTTGCCCGGTGGCAGCGAGAACGCGACGTCTTCCACAGGGGCGGCCAGCGTTCCGCGCGCCATGTAGCCCAGGTCGCCGCCGCGCCGGGCGGAGGCTGGGTCGTCGGATTCCGCGCGCGCCAGCTCGGCAAAGCTCTCCCCCCGGCGCAAGCGCTCCGCCAGGCTCTCCGCTCGGCGCCGGGCCGCTTCGCGCTCCTCGGCGCTCGCGCCGGGCGGAACGCGCACCAGGATCTGCCGGAGGCGTACCTCTTCTGGATGCCGGAACTGCTCGCGGTTCTCCTCGTAAAAGGATCGGACGGCGCTCTCGGGAATGGTCAGGTCCTTCCATACGACCTCGCGCAGCAGGCGGTCTACCAGCAGTGTCTTTCGCGTTTCCTGTGCGATGTCAGCGAGGGTAAGGTGCTTCGCGTTGAGAGCAGCACGGTAAGCTTCCTCCGACCCAAACTTCGCGGCGGCAGCACTCATCGTCGCTGTAACTTCGCCGCTACTCACCATGAGTTGGCGGGCCTTTGCTTCCTGGTGAAGGAGCTCGAAGCCGATCAGCAGGTCGAGAGCCTGGCGGCGCAGGGAGGGCAGCGCAGCGGCGTCGGGTCTCTGCCCCTGCTGGGCTGCCAGCGCATCGATTACGTCACGCAAGGCTTGCCGCTCGATCACCACGCCATTGACCACTGCCACGGCGTTCGGGGGAAGTGCCTGGGCGCAGACGAGCGCCGGACCGGCGGCGCAGAAAGGCAGTGCGACACTTGCGACAGTCCGCCGCACAAGGGCACGCCAGCTGTACCTCTGATTGCCGGGCATAGACCGCCGCGGGTGGCGACTACCCGGTTTTTTTCTCCTATTCGCGAGGAGTTTGCAACTCGCGCGGACTGGCGGGGGTGCCTTGCGGCCGAGTCCCGTCGGTCCTGCATGGCACGGGGCAAAGGCAAAAGCAGCGGCGACCGGTCCCTTTTTTCGCAACCGCACCCTTAGCGCTCGAGGGTGGGTGCTCTCACCCGAGCGCGTGCGATCCTTGAACCAGCCGCTCGGCACTCCATCTCACTCGCCGGAAATCCGCGCGCGCCCGGCGAGTGGCTGCGCCGCGCCCAAAGCGAGGCGAGGCGCGCGGGCCGCACGCCTCTTCTGTGCCGCGCGGCGGTCAAGTGGCGCTCGGCACGGTTCTTAGGGCGCGCCGAGTTCCCCGGCCAGCTTCTGGTGTTCCGCGGCGAGTTTCTCGTAATCCTTCTGGGAAGCGCGAAAACTCGCAATGAGGCTCTCGCAGTGCGTTTTCCAGATCTCGTACGGGCGGCCGTCGAGCTTTTTGTAAGAGGCGAGCATTGCCTCGTGTTTTTTCGCCCTCGCCGCGGAGTCCTCCGCGCGCGCTCGAAAATACGAAGCGAGTGCGGCGTGGTCGGCCGCTGTTTTCGCAGTTGCGATTCGCTCGGTGACATTGTCGTCGGTTACGGATTCCTGTGCGCTCCCGAGCAGCGGGTGCGCCGCAAGGGCGAACAGGAAAAACGCCCCAGCGGTCGCCGACCGCGACCGGCGCCAGTGCCCCGGGCATGAAGTAGCCATGCGACCCTCCATTTTCATTTGCCATTTTGCCTCAAGCGAGGCTTTCCGCGCGCGGGTGGACAATCCCCTCGCCGCCGGAGACGGCGAAAGCTGCGGAATCGACTTTGCGTTTAAGGCTGCCTCCGAGCACCCATCGTACCAGACATGCGCCGAGCCGTCACGGTGCGCCGCGGTGCGGTATAGCTCGAACCCCGCTGGGGCGAAGTTGCCCAATCCCTGATCAGCCGCCTATAGCGCGTGCAGCAGTGTGAGCCGTTGCGGCGCCATCGGCAGCTGCGCCTAGGTGCCGCTCCGCCGCATGCAGTGCGAGAGCGGCGCGGGCAGCCGCTGGTTGCGCGCCGAAATCGAGTCCCCGAGTGTGCTGGTGGCAGGATCGAAACGGAGCGCAACGCTCGCAGGAAGGCGCGGGGTGCTGCCCCGCTGTGCAGTTGCAATTCGGGCCCGCGGCACGTAAAGGCGTGCACTCCCAAATGAGAACCGACCCCCCGCAGGCCCGCTGGCGCCACCTCGTATTTGACCTCGACGGCACGCTCGCCGATACGCTCGCGGACATCGCCGCGGCGCTGAACCGGGCGTTGCAAGAACACGGGGCGTCCCCGTTGCCCATGGCAACCGTGCGCTCGTACGTCGGCGAGGGGGCGCAAAGGCTCGTCGAGAAAGCCCTACCTGCGGCTTCTCCCGGCCAGTGCGCTGCCGTGACGGTGCGATTTCTCGACCTCTACAGCGATGGGCTGCTCCTCCACACGCGCCCGTATCCTGGGATCCCTGAAGCTCTCCAGCGTCTGAGAGCGGCGGGCGCTTGTCTTTCGGTGCTCACCAACAAGCCCGAGGCCTTGAGCCGCGCTATTCTGCGCGGGCTCGGCCTGGAGCGATTTTTTGCCGCGCTCTGCGGCGGTGACACGCTGCCCGTGCGGAAACCACATACAGCGGGTCTCGAGTACCTTTGCGCCCAGACGGCCACTTCGCTCCGAGATGTCCTGCTCGTGGGAGATTCTGGGGTGGACCGGATGACGGCGAACGCTGCGGGGGTCGCATTTTGCGGCGTGCTCTGGGGCTTTGCCCCCGACGAGGTCGCGGATGCGCCCCTCGTGGTGCGTTCGCCTGACGAGCTGGTCGACGGGGTACTTCGTGGCGTTTCACTTTGGGGGACGTAGTTTCATCGGCGGCCGCCCGGGTTGGGTACGGATGGCCTCG
>JBBIUR010000234.1:0-6102 GCA_037440145.1 Myxococcales bacterium
CGGGACGGGCTTTTCGCCGATTTGGACGAGGCACTGAAATGCCATCGGCCGCTCGACATCATCAACGGCCCCCTGATGGCCGGCATGGAAGAGGTTGGCCGGCTCTTCGCAGCCAACCAGATGATCGTCGCAGAAGTGCTGCAGTCCGCCGAAGCCATGAAAGCAGCCGTCGCCTACCTCGAGCCTCACATGGAACGCGCTGAATCCGCCACGAAGGGAACCATCGTGCTCGCGACGGTCAAAGGAGATGTGCACGACATCGGCAAGAACCTCGTCGACATCATTCTCAGCAACAACGGTTTCCGGATCGTGAACTTGGGCATCAAGGTCCCCCCCGAAGAGTTGATCCGCGCCTATCGGGAACACCGGCCCGATGCCATCGGCCTTTCCGGCTTGCTGGTGAAATCGGCTCACATGATGGTGGCCACCGTCCAGGACCTCCGGGCTGCGGGCATCCAGTGTCCGGTCCTCGTAGGCGGTGCGGCGCTGTCGAACCGCTTCACGCGGCTGCGCATCGCGCCGGAATACGAAGGTTTGGTCGCCTACGCGAAAGACGCCATGACGGGGCTCGAGCTCGCCCATCACGTGGTCGATCCAGAGAAACGCGCAGCGCTGGCCCGCCGGCTCGAAGAAGAAACGCGCCGGCTCCAGGCGACCAGCGCTGCTCCGGCAGGACCCGAGCGGGAAAGCGCCCCGCGGCCCCGCCGCTCCGCAGTGCGCCTTCTGGATGAGATTCCCACGCCGCCCGACCTCAGAACCCATGTCCTTCGCGACTACGATCTCGAAGAGATCTTCGCCTATATCAATCCCGTCATGCTGTACACCCGCCACCTGGGCTACCGCGGCAACTTCGAGGAAGCACTCGCAGCGGGCGAGCCCAAAGCGCGGGCACTCCGCGCCAGCGTAGCGGAGGTCGAGCAGGTAATGCTCTCGCACCCAGACATCCGAGCCCAAGCAGTGTATCGCTTCACCCCTGCCAACGGCGACGGCGACCGCCTGGTCGTGTACGCAGCGGACGGGGAAACCGTGATCGAAACGTTTCGTTTCGGCCGCCAAAGCGCGGAGCCTTGGCTGTGCCTGGCCGACTTCGCCCTCCCCGTTGAGCTCGGCAAACGCGACTATGTGTGCTTCCTGGCAACCACCATCGGCCCCGGAGTCCGCGAGCTCGCCGAGGCCTGGAAGAGACAAGGCGCGTACCTGAAGTCCCACATCCTGCAAGCCCTTGCACTCGAAGGCGCCGAGGCCTTCGCCGAGTTGCTCCACAAAAAGATCCGGGAAATGTGGGGAATCGGCGACCCGCCCGGCACGACGCGGAAAGACCTGTTCCAGGCAAGGTATCGAGGCATCCGGGTCTCGTTCGGATACCCTGCCTGCCCGCGCCTGGAAGACCAAGTGAAGCTGTTCCGCTTGCTCGACGTGACCCGACACATCGGCGTGCGATTGACCGAAGGCTTCATGATGGATCCGGAAGGTTCGGTGACGGCGCTCGTGTTCCATCACCCCGAAGCGCGCTATTTCCGGCTTGCACCCGAGGACATCGAGCGACTGGAGCGCGAGGTGCAGCGGGAGGCAGCGGTCCAAAGCTGACGCCGCAGCCCGCACTCACGGAACTCCGGCGGGCCAGCGTGCGTGCAACTCCGCGAGCGCGAGACGGGCCGGCAGGAACGACGCATCCAAGTCGAGCGCTGCTCGAAACGCATCTTCTGCCTGCGCGCGCCGGCCGAGAAACACGAGGTATCGCCCGCGCTGGTACAACATGCGGACATAGACTGGGAGTACTTTTTGCCGCACGACGTCGCCAGCTGGAGCCACACGTAGCCGTTCCCGCAGTCCGTCCAGCTTCAGGGAATCTGCGCGCGCGGTGGGGACCTGCCCCCGTGGCGCCACTTGGAATACGAGGCCCTGCGGCACGACCTCCTAACGCCGGGCGAGAGAGCGCGCGCGAACGCTGGCTCGGCAAGACCGGTAGCCAGGTCGTACGTGACGTACGCACCTCCTGCGCGCGCGTGCTGGCGCACAAAAGCCAGCAGAAGTGCCTGGAAGAGATCATCGATTCGCGCTGTTCGCCCGGGGTCGCGGGCATATGCCCCTGGGTCTTGCTCCCGCTGCCGCAGCTCGCGGAGGAAGGTTTCCACTTCGCCTGCACAGCTCGCGAGCAAGCCCGGATACGTGCGATCGATCGTGTCGAAGTGCCATGAGCGCCGCAGAAGATTCACGTCGATTACCCGAACCTCGCGCCGGAAGCCCTCCACGAACTGCATGTAGAGCGCGGGCGCGTAGACCTGCCAGTCCGCAGTCAAGAGCGGTCCCGTCGGCTCCACCGCCGCCAGGACATTCTCCACATACTCCTTCGCCGCCCAGTCGCGGCTGCGGTTATTCGGCGGGAAATTCCCTGCGCCAGCGTACAGCAGCGCACACGCCGACAGTGCCGCAACGGTCACTGTGGCCCGTTTACGGAGAGCTTGAACTGCAGCGAAGGCAGCGCGCAGCCCGTAAGCCGCAGCGAGCGCCAAGGCAAAAAAGAAAGGCAGGCAGTGCGCACCTTGTCCTCGGCGATCGCGTAGGAAGCGCTATGGGCGACGTCTGCGCCTGCCCGTGCGACCAGAAACCAAAACACCGTGCGGTCCGAGCGCCACAGAGCCATCCAACCGGCGATCGCAAACAGCGGAATCGCTGGGAGCCAGGGCGGCCCCAACTCGCTGCCCGCAGCGGCGATTGCCGCAGCGACCTCCCGGGCCATCTCACTGGCAGCGAACGAAAAGTAAACCCGGTACTGCCACCCGGTCACGTGACGCCATAGCGCGAGCGGTGTCCTGGGGTTTCCCCAGTTCAGAACCGGCCCGCGAAGTGCCGCCAGGGGCAGGTAAAGGTAGAACGCCAGCGGCGCGGCAAGCGCAACGACAGCGCCCAAAACTCTGCGCACCTGCGCAAAACCAGCTCCGCTTCGCCAGACAAAAATGACAAACGCGGGAAGCGCGAGCAGCGCAGTGAGGTGATGGACACACAGACTGAGGCCGAAAACAAAAGCGGCGGCGTACAGCCAGCCGTCCGCTTCGCGCCGGGCCTCCGACCCCTGAAGCCAGCGGGTGCGCCAGCGGAGCAAGAGAGCGAAAACGCTCAGCTGGAGGAACGCGTGCAGCGCGTAGACCTCCGCGATGGTGGAGTACCCCCAAAGGGTCCGGGAAGGCGCGAACGCCAGCGCAGCAAGCACAGCCGCGCTCAGAGATACCGCCGCGCTGGCAGGCGGCGGCTGTTCCCCACCTTCGGCCGCTCGAGCCGGAGCGGAAATTCTACCCGCCGGGCGCCAGTGCCCCCCGCGCACGCGCTCTGCCATGCGATGGAAAAGAACACGGCCACCGCCAGTGCGCCGAACAGAGCCGATGCGAGGTTCACCCGCCGGGCCACGCTTCCCAGCGGCAAGCGGGTCGCTGCATGGGCGATCAACACATAGAGCGGAAACCCCGGCGGGTGGGGGATCCCCAAGAAGTACGCGGCTGTGACGAGCTCTCCGCTGTCGACAAAGCCCATCCCGGGGGCGGTGGTGTGCACGTACAGCGCAAATGCGGCTCCGAAAAGCAGGGCCGCACACAGTCGTGCCTGCCGGCTGGCCACCCGTCCCCAGAAATTTCCGGTCACCGGCGCTCCCGCTGGCGGTCCGAGTTTCCGCCTTTCGCTGTGGCCATCGCCCAGGAACAGATCGGGCAGGCAGCCGGACGGTGGCCTCGCGCGCGGCAATACTCGCGGCCGAAATAGATCATCTGCAGGTGAATTTTTCCCCATGCGGCGCGCGGGAACACGCGCTTCAGGTCACCCTCTGTTTGCCGCACCGACTTCCCGCTGGAGAGGCCCCAACGGGCTGCCAGTCGATGAATGTGCGTGTCCACAGGAAACGCAGGCTCGCCGAATGCCTGCGACATCACGACGCTCGCCGTCTTGTGGCCAACGCCGGGAAGCGCCTCCAGCCGCTCGAAGCTGCGAGGCACCTCGCCGCCGTACTCGCGGACGAGAATCCGCGAAAGCTCCAGAATTGCCTTTGCCTTGTTGTGCGCGAGCCCACACGGCCGAATGATGGCCTCGATCCGTCGGCGCGAGAGCCGCACCATTTGTTGCGGCGTGCAGGCCACTGCGAACAAGCGCGGCGCAACCTCGTTTACCCGCCGGTCCGTGCACTGCGCGGAGAGCAGAGCCGCGATGAGCAGCGTATAGGGATCGCGGTGTGCCAGTGGAATTCCCGGGGCGGGGTAGAACTTGTCGAGGATCGCCGCAATTCGGCGTGCCTTTTCCCGCAGGCGCATGAGCACGGGGAAGATTGCCCCAAGCCCCGCCCCCGGGAAAGAAGCGCCAGTAGGGGGAAGTACCGCGCAGCGGGCCCTCCGCAGCGGGTCGACCGGCAGTGGGACGCGGACGCTTCCGGGGCGGTTCCCCTCGCTGGCAGTGCCAGGCCGGCAGTGGTAAACGGATCGACATGAGCCGGGCCGCGGCCGGCGTGCAAGCCCTCAGCGCCGAGCAGCGCTCCCGCCTTGCCGAGCGGGGCTACGCGCGGTACGCGTGGGTCGTACTTGCGTACACCCTTCTCGTGATCGCCTGGGGTGCGTTTGTGCGCGCCACCGGATCCGGTGCCGGGTGTGGGCGTCACTGGCCGCTCTGCAACGGAGTGGTCGTCCCACGCTCACCATCGACCGCGACCTGGATCGAGTACGCTCACCGAACGACGAGCGGGATCGCACTCGTGCTCGTGGGTGGCTTGCTCGTCGGAGCCTGGCGTCGCTTTCCCGCGGGCCACCGCGTACGCGCCGCTGCGGTCCTGTCCGCCTTCTTCTTGACAACGGAGGCACTGGTGGGGGCGGGGCTAGTGCTGTTCGAGCTGGTGGGAGCGAACGCGTCGGCAGCACGGGCTGCGTGGATGGCGGGCCACCTCGCCAACACGTTCTTCCTTCTGGGCGCGCTGGCGCTGACCGCGTGGTGGGCGGTTCCCGCCGAAGAAGGAGGGCGCTCGTCCTCTCTAGCGGAAACTTCGCGCCGGTGGCTTGCCGCCGCGCTCGGGGCTGTGCTGGTGTTGGGGATGACCGGTGCCGTTGCAGCGCTCGGGGACACGCTGTTCCGCGCCTCCGCGCCCGAGGCCCCCCGTCACGTTTTCGTGCGCCTCCGCGTTTGGCATCCGCTCCTGGCTCTCTTGGCTGCCCCCCTCATCCTCGGGCTCTGCGCTCGCGCACGGGCTGCACCCTCCGGAGATGGGGCGCGCAAACTTGCCACGGGCCTGGGTGCCGTCTACCTGGCGCAACTGGGCATCGGGGCTGTGAACGTGTGGTTCCGCGCTCCGATCGCCATACAGCTCGTGCACCTGCTGTTCTCTGACGCGGTCTGGATTCTCCTCGTCCTCTTCGTGGCAACGGTTTGGGCCGAAGAAACGGGGGATCGAACGCGCGCCTCTCAGCTCTCCTGTGCCACCACTGCTACCGAAACTTGAGCGTCCACTCCCAGCGGCAACCGCACCAGCACCTGGTATTCGCCCAACGTCTTGATCGGCTCGTCCAGAACAATGCGCCGCCGATCGACGCCGATTCCTTGCTCCTGAAGGGCGCGTTCGATGTCCTGGTTCGTGACCGAGCCGAATAGCTTCCCCTCCTCGCCCGCACGGGCTCGGATCGTCACGCGCGTCTCTGCCAGTTGCCGGGCTAGAGCCTCGGCCTTTCTGCGCTTGCGCTCGCGCTGATCCGCCGCGACGCGCTTCTGGTGCTCCAGGGCTGCGAGGTTCCGCGAGTCCGCCACCACTGCAAGGCCGCGCGGGATCAAATAATTCCTCGCATAGCCCGGTTTGACCTTCACCACGTCGCCAATGGTCCCCAGCTTGGGGACTTCTTCTTTGAGGATCACTTCCATCGCACTCCTCCGAGGTGACAACAACAACGGGTCAAACGCTCGTCGTCGTGAAGGGGAGCAGCGCCATGTTGCGAGCCCGCTTGATTGCCACCGTGAGCTGCCGCTGGTGGCGCGCACAGTTGCCCGTAATTCGGCTCGGAATGATCTTGCCCCGCTCGGTCAAAAAATTGGCAAGCGTCCGCACATCCTTATAGTCCACGAACGGCTGCTTGTCCGCGCAGA
>JBBIUR010000235.1:0-6041 GCA_037440145.1 Myxococcales bacterium
GTGCTCCATCGCCTGGTCGATCTCGGCAACACCGTGGTCACGATCGAGCACAATCTGGACATCGTCAAAGAGGCCGATTGGATCGTCGACCTCGGTCCCGAGGGAGGCGATGCGGGAGGCGAAGTGGTCGGCATGGGAACCCCGGCTGAAATCCTGGCCTGCCCAGGGCGCTCCCACACCGCCCGCGTCCTGGCCGAATTCCTCGCGCGCGACGGCAGCGCCGCACCCGCACGCGCCTGAAGCGCACCGCTAGCGAGCGAGCGGCACGCGGAAGATGAGGATGACGGGCCCGCGCGCGTGCGGGCCGGGGCGAAACTCGGCAAGCCGCGGCAAGCCGAAGATCAACCGATAAAACGCCGCCGCGCCTTCCCCGCCCAGATGCGGAGGGCCGAGCACGCGGCCGTACACCGAAGAACTCGCCACCAGGAACTCCACCTCGTTGGCGACGTACCAGTCGTACGGCCAACGCGCCAGAGACCATCCGTACATCACCTCGTACCGGTGGCTGCGCACTTGCGGCGTGTATTCCTCGCGCGCAATTCGGCTGCCCCGCGGAAGGTGCTCCTCGATCCACCGCAGCGCCAGCGTGCGCGTGTCGGCCTTGCGAAAGTCCCGATTCTGCTCTGCAACCAGCGGGAGCGAGCTAGCCAGCGCGAGCGCCACCAGCGCGGCAAAAAGGCCGCGCGCCCAGCGCGGGTGTCGCACGAGCGATGCGACCCGGTGCAGAAACTCCGCCGCAATCAAAGCCAAAAAAGGCAGCACGACCACCAGGTTGCGCTCGGCGCGCGCGGGATACCAGGCCAGCCAGGGAAGGTAAAGCAGCGGCAGCAAAATGGCCCCAATCTTCCCGACGGGCTGGCGCGCGCGAGCCCCACTCACCAGCTCGGCGGCCAGGCGCACTACTCCCAGCCCGATGAGCAGAGCCGCGACCGGTCCCAGGCCGGTGCGGTACGCGTACTCGGCATACCAGCAGAGGTTGGAGCCCAAGTTCCCCGCTCCTCCGAGGTAGTTGCGCCGCTGCGCCGCGATGCCCTGCCAGAAGGCCGGCGCGTCGAGAATCGCATACGGCGTCGCCAGGGCGAACCCGAGCAAGAACCCCCCGCCCAGGCGCGCCCAGCGCGCCGCAACGGCTCGGGGCTCTTGCCCCGCCCACGCGAGCGCCGCGGCCGCAAAAAGCGCCACGCCGGCGGTGTACTTCGTCCCCGCGGCCAGGCCCGCGAGCAATCCGGCCAAGAGCCACCGCGGTCGCCGCGCCGCAGCGGCCCAGAGGGTCGCAGCCACCAGCGCTCCGGAGGGGACGTCGGTGGTCAAATAGTGGCTGCTTTCTGCGTGCAGCGGCGCCGCCATCACGAACGCCGCCGCTGCAAGGCCAACGGGAGCGCCGAACAGCCGCGCACCTGCGGCGCCGAGACACGCAATCCCCGCCGTCCCGGCAAGGGCCACCGCCACGCGGCCGGCCAGTACGAATGGCCACTGCTCCGGAAGAACATCCCACGGCCCGATGCCGTTCACGGCATAGTTCGTCTCCAGAGGAGCGGCGGAAAAAAGCCGCACGGCCGCGACCAGGAGGGCCTCCGCGTAAATCCAGAGAGAGGGGTACTGGAACCAGTGCGGGTCGAGGTCGCCCGTGCGCACGATATCCAAGGCGCGGTGGACGATGAAGTGCTCGTCCGGGTGGTAGGCGTACGGAGCTCCCCAGGCAATGCCGGTGAGGCGCAAGTACGCCGCGGCCGCAGCCACAACCGCCAAGCCCGCAGCGACCATCGCCCTATCCGCGCTCTGCGTGCGCCTCTCCATCGCAGCCGCCGAACCCACCCCGCCTTCCCTAGCACCACCGGCCTCCACCGCGCCAGGCGGCGAGATGCCCCCGTTCACGCTGCGACTGCCGCTAGTGAAAGCCCGCACCCGGGACAGAATTTCGCGCCTCGGGGCAATCGGCTTCCGCACTGCGGGCAAAACGACATCGCCACCCTCGGTGCCTGCGGGCGCGCCGGCGCTTCCTCGCCCCGCAATTGCTCCAACGCCGCAATCGCCTCCAGCGCTTTGGCGGCATAGCGCTCTCGGACCAAGCGAAAGTCGGCTTCGTCGAGCTTCCCCATTTGAAAGTCGAACTCGGCCTCCTTGATGGCCCGATACGCCTCGAGCTTCTGGCGCTCCCAGACCTCGGGAGAGGCGGCAGCCGGAACCGAGGACCCGCCTTCCTCTCGCGGCGCGGCAAAAAGAGGCCACCCCACGAAAAGCAACGTCCCAGCAGCGAGCAGGAAACCCAGTGCGAACGCGAGGCTCATCGGAACTTCATTCGGAAAACTTCTCGATCTCCCGCTCGAAAATCTCCCGGTACCGAGGCACCGAAATGGCCGGGCTCTGCTCCGCGGCCATTGCTTCCCCGCGGCGCCGCCACCGCATCAGCGCCACGGCTACGATGCCACCGCCAACGCCGAGCGCCAGAAACGGAGTGACCCATGCCGCCAGGTTGAAGCCCGACGCGGTCGGCGCGGAGAGGATCTTTTCCCCGTACTTGCCCGCGAAATAGGCCAGGATCTCCTCTTCGCTCTTTCCAAGCTGCATCTGCGCCCGAATTTCCTCGCGCAGCGGCACGGCAGACGGGCAAGCCAGGTGATTGCAAGCGTGAACCGTGAGGCCGCAACCGCACTGGCACGTGAGCGATTCCTCCAGCTCCCGGAAGGAGGGGGCCCCTTTGGCTCCCGCCGCCGAGGCGAACAGGCATACGAGAAGGGCAGCGGCTGCGAATCTCACGGAGCCTCCAGCTCGCGCGCCGGCACGGCCCGCATTGCCCAGGCGCGCTCCCGCTGCTCGGCCGCGGAGGGCCAGATCACGATCCCCATGCCGATCGCCATCACCACCCCGCCGTATGCCAGGAAGCGAACCAGGGGGTTCAGGTACGCCTGAATCGTCGCCACCCCCGAGCCGTCGTCATAGCTGCCGAGAACCAAGTACAAATCCGAGCCCAGCGTGGATCGAATCGCCACCTCGGTGGTGGGCTGCTCTGGCTTTTTGTAAAAACGCTTCTCCGGCAGCAGCACCTCGACCTGCCGGCCGTCGCGGAATACAGCGATCCGGGCAGCGATGGTTGCCACGTGAGGCGAGTCGGAGGTGTCCACTCCTTCGTAGCGCAGAGTATAGCCGCCAAGGGAAAAGCTCTGCCCCTTCTCCAGCGTCACCTGCTGTTCCTGCCGAAACGCGGCCGTGCCGGTAATGGCCAGAAAGACCATCACGACCCCCACGTGGATCACGTAGCCCCCGTACCGCCTGCGGTTCTTCGCGACCAGGCGCACCAGCGCCCGCAGCGCGCTTTCCCCCAAGAGCGCCTGCCGCGCCCGCACGCCGCGGAAAAATTCCATTGCGATCGTCGCCAGGACGAACGCGCACAGGCCGAAAGAGGCCAGGGCATAGCCGTTGCGAACGCCGAACGCCGCAAGGCCGGCCGCCACCGCAGCGCCCAATGCCAGAGGCCCTGCGAAGTTCCGCCGCAGGTTCCGCGCCGAAGCGCGGCGCCACGCGATGACCGGGCCAGCCCCGGTCAGGAAGAGCAAGACCAGGCCGAGCGGCGCGTTCACCTTGTTGAAGAACGGCGGCCCGACGGTGATCTTCACGCCGCGCACCCATTCGGAAAGCACGGGGAAAACCGTGCCCCAGAACGTCGCAAAGCACATCCCCACCAGGATCAGGTTGTTCAGCAAGAACGCAGACTCGCGCGACAGCAGCGAGTCGAGCTCGTTTTCGCTGCGCAGGAGCGGCAAGCGCCACAACAGGAGCCCTGCGGACCCCACCAGGGCGAGCAACAGGAAACCCATGAAGAACGGCCCGAGGCCGGACTGCGTGAACGAGTGCACGGAGGAAATGACGCCGCTGCGCGTCAAGAAGGTGCCGAAGATCGTGAGCAGAAAACTCAGAATCACGAGCACCATGTTCCACACTTTCAGCATGTTCTTCTTTTCCTGGATCATCACCGAGTGCAGGAACGCCGTCGTGGTGAGCCACGGCATGAACGCCGCGTTCTCCACCGGATCCCAGGCCCAGTAACCACCCCAGCCCAAAACCAGGTATGCCCACAGCGCCCCGAACAGGTTCCCGAGTGTCAGGAAAAACCACGCGAAGAGCGTCCAGCGGCGGGTGGTTCGAATCCACTCGTCTCCCAGGCGCCCCGTGATCAAGGCGGCGATCGCAAATGCGTAGGGCACCGACACCCCCACGTAGCCCAGATACAGCGACGGGGGGTGCAGAGTCATCCAGTAGTTCTGGAGCAGGGGGTTCAGGTCTCGCCCATCTGCCGGCGTGAACGCGAGCCGCTCGAACGGGGGCTCGAGGAATACCAGCAACAGGAGAAAAAAGAACGCCACCGCCATCAGCACGGCGCTCACGTAGGGCATGAGCTCGCGGTTGCGATCGCGGTTCTGCAGCACCACCGTGGCGGCGATGGAAGAGAGAACCAGCACCCAGAAGAGGAGCGACCCCTTCATCCCGCCCCACAGTGCCGCGATGCGGTAGGGAAGCGGCAACGTGGAGCTCGTGTAGCTGGCTACGTACTCGATGCGGAAGTCGTGCCCCACCAAGGCTCGCAGCAGAAGCGCGGTCGCGAGCGCGGTGAGGGCCCATATGGCCAAGACGCCGCGCTCGCCGCTAGCAATGAAGTTCGCGTTGCGCAAGCGCGCACCGATTACCGAGATCAGGACCGCGTAAAGCGACAGGGCGCACGCCGCCGCGATGGCTAGCGAGCCGATGTCCGCCATAGTGCCCTCCATCCCTCCGCCCGCGGTGGCCCTAGGCCGAGCCGCAGGCTGTTTGCCCCGCGCCGCACTCGGTGTACTGCGGCGCGCTCACCCCGACGCCCGCGCGCCGGTTGCTTTGTCTTCCGCCTCGTACTTCGAGGGACAGCTCGTCAGGATCGTGTGTGCGCGGAAGACCCCGTCGCCAGCGTACTTGCCCTCCACGATCACGTCGCGCCCTTCGCCGAACATGTCGGGCAAGACGCCCGTATAGTGCACCATCAAGCCGTCGCCACCCGTGCGGATATTGGCGAGCGAGAAGCGAAGCACCAGAGTTTTCGGATCCCACTCCACGGTCCCCGGCCGCACTCGCCCGGCGATCCGCACTCCCTCGCCGACCAGCGCTTCCTTCTTCGCTTGGAACTCGTCCATCGTGAGGTAGTAGACAGACGTCTCGCTCACCGCAGCGTACATCAAGTACCCGACCGCACCGACCAGCAGGACGCCGCCCACCAGAAAGCGCGTCTTTCTTTGCATACGCGGCCTCCGCGAAGAGCACGCTAACCGATGGCAACCGGAGGTTCAAGACAATCCCGCAAATGGGTCTGACGGCGGCGGATCCCGGGCGTGTTCTGGCGGGGCACCCTGCCGGAAACCGCGAGCGCGCGGCGTGGCGAAGCCACCCGCGAGCTGCGACGAGGGGAGCCCGACCAGCGAATAAGACACGCGCAGCGACCGGAAGGAGCCTCGGACACCCGCAACGTGCGGCGCCGCGCCCCCAAAGTCGCGCCCCGGGGGATGGGTAGCCAACCTCTGCGGCCCGCCATCCGCTTTGCGGCGCTGTGGCCCCGGGCGAGGACCGCATCCGCGCCTCTGGAAACCGAAGGAAATCAGGCGGATAGAAAACCCGATGGCAGGCCGGAACGAATGCCGCACTGGGAAACCAGCCACGCGAGGCCCCCGGCCCCGAGCGCAGAAGGTCGAAGCAGCGGTCTTTCTCCTCGCGCTTTGCGCTCGCCTGCTCTTCTCCGCGGCAGGCTACCCCCTGGTCGCCGGCAGTTTCGGCCCGGGAGACGGCTACGACGAAATCGCGCGCAGCCTTGCCGCCGGAAAGGGTTACACCCTGGCCGGAATGCCCGCCGCTGCGGAGCGCCTGCCTCTCTATCCCCTGCTGCTCGCTGCGAGCTTCGCACTTTTCGGTAACCGGAGCTGGCCATGGCAAGCCGCCCAGGCGGCGCTCGGAGCGGCGACGTGCGTGCTGGTGCTCCGGATCGCCCGCGATTTCGGACCGGCGCGCGCCGCCCTCGCGGGGCT
>JBBIUR010000236.1:0-6032 GCA_037440145.1 Myxococcales bacterium
GCGAAGCGGGCCTGTTCCGACGCGATGCGCATGTCGTAAAAGAGTAGGTAGGAGAAGCCGAGGCCCGCGGCGATGCCGTTCACTGCAGCGACAACGGGCTTTCCGAGGGCGAGGGGGAAGCTGTACGGCCCCCTCCGGAGGTGCGCCAATAGCGGATCCGCTGCCCCATCCTCGCCCTCTCCTTCCGGTTCTGCGCTGAGCTCCTGGAACGATAGCTCCGCATCCCGGGTGCCGTCGCGAACGCTGCGGAGCATGTCCATGTCCGCCCCGGAGCAGTACCCGCGGCCCGCACCGGTGACGACAATAGCGCGCACCCCTTCGTCGCGGTCGGCGCGCAGGAACGCGTGGCGCACTTCCGCCCCCATCCGCAGAGTCCAGGCATTCAACTTTTCGGGCCGGTTGAGCGTAATCGTCGCCACGCCGCCCTCGACTTCGTACAAGATCTCTTCGTACCCCATTGCGCTCTCCTCGGTGTGCCGGGTCGCTGCCGTCGCGTACCGCGGATGGCCTGGAACTGCAACCGGCGCGAGGCTCGCGCAATTGACAGAAAGGCAGGAGCTCCGTACCATCCGCGCGTCGCGACTGGCGCTGGTTGTATCGAAAGGTGGAGTTCACCACCGGGGAGCGACGCATATCGGAGCCGCGCGCCTGGGCGCCGAGGCAGCTGCGCTGGGGACAGCGGAGCGGTCCGGTCGGGGGAAAGAGTCGATGATGCTTTCGTCGCTGCTCGAGAGCTATTTGCGGGAGGTTGCACCGGGGATCGACGTGTCCCGGATTTCGCCGGAGAGCGTTGCGTTCGCAGCGGCGCTGGACGTGGTCGGGCGCGTCGTTCCCGAGGTCGCGGCGGCCATTCGCGACGAGCTTGCGGACCAGCGCTCGAAGCTCAAGCTGATCGCGAGCGAGAACTTCGCCTCGCCGGCGGTCCTGCTGGCGATGGGAAACTGGCTGAGCGATAAGTACAGCGAGGGCGCCCCGGGACACCGGTTTTACGCCGGGTGCGAGAACGTCGACCGAGTGGAGGCCGAGGCCGTGCGGCTCGCTCGGTCGCTGTTCGGAGCGGACCACGCGTACGTGCAGCCGCACAGCGGCGTGGATGCGAACCTGGTCGCGTTCTGGGCGGTGCTGACCCATCGCATCGAGGCGCCGGCGCTGAAAAGGCTCGGAGCCGAAAGCGTCACCGAGCTTTCGGAGGCGGACTGGGAGCGACTCCGGCAGGAGCTCGGCAACCAGAAAATGATGGGGATGGCGCTCGATGCCGGTGGGCACCTGACGCACGGGTTTCGGCCCAACATCTCGGGAAAGCTCTTTCGCTATTGCGCGTACTCGGTCGACCCGGAGACCTGCCGGATCGATTACGACGCCGTGCGCCGCCGCGCGCGCGAGGAGAGGCCGCTGCTGATCGTCGCTGGCTACAGCTCATACCCCCGGAAAATCAATTTTCGCATTTTCCGAGAGATCGCCGACGAAGTCGGTGCCACACTCATGGTGGACATGGCGCACTTCGCGGGCCTGGTGGCGGGAAAGGTGTTCACGGGCGATTTCGACCCCGTCGCGCACGCCCATATCGTGACCACGACCACGCACAAGACACTGCGGGGCCCGCGCGGCGGAATGGTTCTTTGCAAGCGGGAGCTGGCCGAGATCGTGGACCGCGGGTGCCCTCTCGTTCTCGGGGGTCCCCTGGAGCACGTGATCGCGGCAAAGGCAGTGGCGCTGGCGGAGGCGTCGCAGCCGGAGTTCGCCGCGTATGCGCGGCGCATCGTCGAGAATGCCGCGGCCCTCGCCGAGGCCCTGCTCGAAAGAGGGGTTTCGGTGGTGACCGGAGGCACGGACAACCACATCGTACTGGTGGACGTGCGCCCGTTCGGCCTGACCGGCCGGCAAGCCGAGGCCGCGTTGCGGTCGGCTGGCGTCACGCTGAACCGCAACGTCATTCCCAACGATCCGAACGGGGCGTGGTACACGAGCGGCTTGCGCATGGGCACGCCGGCGATGACGACGCTCGGGATGGGGCGCGAAGAGATGCGGGAGATCGCCTCGATCATTGCTACAGTGCTGTCGCACACCGAGCCGGAGACGATCGCCAGCGGACTCAATGCGGGGAAGAAATCCAAGGCGAGTTATCGGCTCGATGAAAAGGTGCGGCAGGCGGCCGCCGCGCGGGCGGCCGAGCTGTTGCAGCGCTTCCCCGTGTCCCCTGAAGTGCGCCTCTGAGCGCGCGGGGCCCGCCGCGCCAGCGGCGGGCCCCAGCCGGAGAAAGGTGCCTCGCGGCGCCAGTTTACTCTGCAGTTTCCTCTGCTAGGTTGTGCGGCACCTGCAGGAGGGCGCCATGCCAAAGGACAGCCTTACCGTGATCGACAATCGAACGGGCGATCGGTACGAGTTCCCGATCGAGAAGAACGCAATCCACGCAGCCGACCTGCGGCAGGTGAAGGTATCAGCCGATGATCCGGGGTTGCTCTCCTACGATCCCACTCTGGCCACGACCGCGACCTGCAAGAGCAAGATCACGTCGTACGACCCCGAAACCGGGAGCCCCTGCTATCGCGGATATTCCATCGAGGAGCTGGCGGAAAAGAGCAACTACCTCGAGACCGCATATTTGATCGTGAAGGGCGAGCTGCCCGATGTGAACCACTTCGAAGCCTGGAAGCAAAACATCACGATCCACACGATGGTGCACGAGAACATCAAGAAGTTCATGGACGGGTTTCGCCACGATGCACCGCCCATGGGGATCGTGATGGGTACCCTGGGCGCTCTTTCTACTTTTTACCCGGATGCGATGCATATCCACGACTTGGAATCGCGGCGCTTGCAAACGCGGCGGCTGATCGGGAAGCTCCCGACCCTGGCGGCGTTTGCATACCGCCGCACGCGGGGCCTTCCGTACGTCTACCCGGACAACGACCTGAGCTACACGGGCAATTTCCTGTCCATGCTGTTCAAGATGACGGAGCTCCGCTACACGCCGGATCCGGTATTCGAGCGTGCCCTCGACGTGCTGTTCATCTTGCACGCGGACGACGGGTTGAATTGCTCCACGCACGCGCTGCGCTGCGTGGCGAGCTCGCAGGTCGATCCCTTCTCCGCCGTTGCCGCGGCGACCGCCGCGCTGGCAGGCCCGGCCCACGGGGGAGCGCAGGAGGCGGTGCTGCGGATGCTGGGGCAAATCGGCAGTCCCCAGGCGGTTCCCGGCTTCGTCAAGCGGGTCAAAGAAGGAGAGGCCGTGTTGGTGGGCTTTCGCCCGCACCCGTTCCCGAAACCGGATCCGAGGGTGCGCATCGCCAAGCAGCTGGCGGAGCAGATTTTCGAACGCACCGGGCGCAGTCCTCTCATGGATATCGCGCTCGAGCTCGAAACGGTGGTCCTGGAAGATCGAACCCTGGCTGACCGGCAAATTCGCCCGACCATGGATCTCTACACGGGCATCGCCTACCAGGCGATGGGATTCCCAGCAACGATGTTCGCGGTTCTGCTGGCGATCGCGCGCACCGCGGGGTGGATGGCACATTGGGCGGAATCGGTGCGCGACCCGGAGCAAACCCTCGCGCAGCCATCGCAGCTGTACATCGGGGAAGGGCCCCGCAAGTGGTTGCCGATCGAAGTGCGCCCCGAGCCCGCCATGCGGGAAGACGCGGTCAGCGCGAAGATCTGAGTTTCCGGGTGGGACGATCGCCGAGGCGGACTACCAAGTCAGCGTGAGCAGCAGGGCGACCACCAGCAAGTTGAAAACGGCTGCGAATGTCACGGCCCGGCAGATCGGTACCCAGTTGAAGAGGGGATAAGCAAAGGCGCCGAAGATGTGTTTGCACTCGGGACACTTCACCGCAAGTTCACGCGTATCTAGTTTCCAGAACGCCGGGCGGGGTGTGCTGGACGCGGAATGATGCAGAGTGTACACGCGCGTGCCGCACTTCGGGCAGGGTACTACGGCCAGGCGGACGACGAGCCCCGGCAAAGGCCCGCGTACCCTTCCCGCACCGGCGTGTACGGGCAGATCGAGCGGACGGTCTGCTTCGACCGGAAGATGCCAGGTCTTCGTATCCAGCGATTTCAGCACGGCATTTCGATGGAGCAGCAAGGCATGTGCCAGGGCGCTTTTCTTTCTTGGGCCGTTTGGGTTTTTGCGGGTCCCGGCGCCAAGGCAGCAGCCGGGAACGGGCTTGTGCGAGGCCGTCAGAAGTGGGGCCAGCGAGCAGTCGGGCTGTGTGATGCAGTTTCCCCAGCCGCGAGAGATGGAGATTTTCTCGCAGCACGAGTGGGCCGCGGGTGAACGAGTGGCGGCGGCTGGTGCGTCGCATAGGAGCCGATCGATGGCGGAGAAGCAGGTGGCCAGCGCGAACGCCGCGGCTCGGCGAGCAGCGGAGGCGCAGCAAGCGTTTCGACTGCCGCGCGACGTGCAGCCGGTGCGGTATGACGTCCACGTCGCCCCCGATCTTCAGGCGGCCGAGTTTTCGGGTTCCGTGGACATCGAGCTTCGGTTGCGACGGCATCGCCGCGGGCTCGAACTCCACTGTGCCGACCTGGAGATCGAAGGGGCGGAGGTCCGCACCGCGACCGGCGAGCAGCCCGCTGAGATCGCGACGCACCCGGAGCGAGAGACCGTCGAACTCCGGTGGGCAGAGCCCATCGCGCCCGGGGCGGCGCGAGTTCGCTTGCAGTTTCGAGGCGCGCTCCGCCCGTCGCTGCGCGGGTTGTATTTGGCGGATGTCGACGGCCGGCGGTATGCGTTCACCCAGCTCGAAGCTACCGATGCGCGCCGGTTTTTTCCGTGCTTCGACGAGCCAGAGTTCAAAGCGCGGTTTGCGTTCGCAGTGACCACTGCGGAGCCGCATGCGGTGATTTCCAACAGTCCCGCGGTGCGCGTTGAGAGGCACGGGGACGGAAGCAAGACGGTCTTCTTCGATCCCACTCCACCTCTGTCGACCTATCTGTGCGCCTTGGCAGTGGGCGAGCTGGAGGGGTCGGAAACGCAGATGGTTGGCGGGGTGCCCGTTCGCATCTGGCATGTCCCCGGGAAAGGCGGATTGTGCAGCTTCGCCTTGGAAGCGGCCGTCGAGGCGCTGCGCCGGCTGGAGGAGTACTTCGGCCTGCCGTATCCGTACGCGAAGCTCGACCTGGTGGCGGTGCCGGACTTCGAGGCCGGAGCGATGGAAAACGCCGGAGCGGTGTTCTTTCGCGAGACGCTGCTGCTGGTGGACCCGAAGACCGTCACGCTGGGTGAAATATAGCGTGTGGCGGAAGTGATCGCGCACGAGCTGGCCCATATGTGGTACGGTGACCTGGTCACCATGGCATGGTGGGACGACCTGTGGCTGAACGAGGCGTTTGCCACCTGGATGGCGCTGCGCATCGTCGATCAGTGGAAACCCGAGTGGCGGCTGTGGAATGACTTCGAGCTGCACCGAGCCGCCGCGTTGCAACTGGACGCGCTGTCGAACACGCACCCGATTTATGCTCCCGTGCGTACGCCTGCAGAAGCTACGGAAAATTTCGACCCGATCACGTACGAGAAAGGAGCGTGCGTGGTGCGCATGTTGGAGCAGTACCTGGGAACCGAGGTGTTTCGCAACGGAGTGCGGGATTACATCTCCCGGCACCGGGAGGGCAATGCCCGCGCTAGGGACCTCTGGCGGGCCTTGGCGAGGGCATCCGGGCAACGCGTCGAGCGGGTGGCGCGGGCCTGGATCGAGCAACCGGGCTTTCCCATGGTGCGAGCCGAACGCGTCGACCGCGGAGGGCAATCTGTTCTTTTGCTCCGGCAGCAGCGGTTCCGGGCAAGTCAGAGGCCTGCGCCGGGCAGACAGCTCTGGCCGGTTCCCATCGCGGTGAAGATCGGGGGAGAAGCGGGCGTGCGGATCGTCCGAAAGCTTTTGCGGCAGCGAGTGGACCGGATGCCGCTCGGCCCGGCGAGCGCTGTGCGATGGGTGTACGCAAATGCGGACGAGAGTGGCTTCTATCGGCCGCTGCACGATGGGGAGACGCTGGCGGCACTGGCGGCCGACGTGCGGAGCAAGCTGTCCCCGGTA
>JBBIUR010000237.1:0-6028 GCA_037440145.1 Myxococcales bacterium
ACCGGAAGGTCTACACCGCCTTCTCTCTATTTCCACACCCTTTGATTGTACCTCCCCCCTGATGCTGCTCCTGAGGTTCTGAAGTGGGTCCGCCGCATGAAGGCGGCTGGTATTCGGGCAATTATTTCGGTGATGCATCCGCAAGAGTTGCACCATTATGGTCGGCTTGATCTAGGTGCTGAAGGTCTCGTCGAGCTTTATCGAAACTCGGGCTTCGAGGTACGTCACGTCCCGTGGCAAGATCCAGCCCACCGGCTTGTCTCGGGCAGCCACTGCGGCGCGTTCGTGCGGAGCTTGGCGCAAGCGGACCGGGCGCTGTCCGGCGCAGGGGGCAGAAGCGGCGGTCGAAGTCTTTTGGGGTGCCGCAGTGCCCAAGCCGTCGCGCTTGCGGAGCCGCGCTCCGCGCAAATCTCCGCAGAACGGTGCGAGCGGAACCAGGTCTGCCCAGGGTAGCGGCGCGAGCATGCCGCCTCCGGCCCGCGGCGGCCGAAGCCGCGTTTCTGGCGGGCGCACCTTCCCAGAGGCGCGAAGTTTGGGGTGGCGCCGTTCCCAGCCCTGAGAACCCGCGCGCAGCGACGGCGAGCCGGCGGGCGCGGTAGTTGGTCGGAGCGAGTGGTATCGCGTTTGCCGACGCCACGCACGCCTCTCGGGGCGAGGGAACTCGATGCGCTGGGGAGTCACGAGCGGTCGCGTGTGGAGCATCGCCGCGAATGCGGCGGCAGCACCGGTGCTGTTGCTGATTTGCGCCGCGCTCGGTCGCGCGGAGTCAAACGGGGCGACCTATGTCGGCACGGACGAGTGCCTCACGTGCCATCAGCAGCAGGCCGAGGAGTTTGCCGCTACGGCGATGGGCAAGGTCTTGATGAAGAGTCCCCGCACCGATGCCGAGCGGCGGGGTTGCGAGGCGTGTCACGGACCGGGCAGCAGGCACGTGGAGGCAGTGCAGGCAGGGGAAGACGTTGCCGGCACACTGCTCGCCTTCCGCCCCGACGCCGGGGAGCCCGCATTCGAGCAAAACGCTGCCTGTCTCCAGTGCCACGAGCAGGGCGGCCAGGCGTACTGGAGGGGCAGCGCGCATGAGACCCGAGGGCTCGCCTGCGTGTCCTGCCATTCCGTGATGGCGCGGAGTCCAGAGCGCGGGCAGCTCGCGAAAAGCGACTCGCGGACAGCGCTGACTGCCCGGCGCGCGGCGAGTGAGATTTGCCTGGGCTGTCACCCCAACGAGCGGGCGCAGCTCCAGCGGCCGTCTCATCACCCGATCCGCGAGGGCAAGCTCACTTGCGCGAACTGCCACAATCCCCATGGCACGGTCACGGAAGCGCTGCTCAAAGGCTTTTCCGTCAACGAGACTTGTTACCAGTGCCATGCGGAAAAGCGCGGACCCTTTTTGTGGGAGCATCCGCCGGTGCGGGAGAGCTGCCTCAACTGCCACGATGCGCATGGGTCGATCAACGAATGGCTGCTCAAAGTGAAGCAGCCGCGACTTTGCCAGCTCTGCCACATGGAGAGCACGCACGCGGCCAGTCCCTTCGACGCGCGCAGCCGGTTCGTCTTCAACCGATCCTGTGCGAACTGCCACCCGCTAGTCCACGGCTCCAACCACCCGTCGGGTGTTCGCCTGCAACGCTGAGAGTTCGATACTATGCGACGCAAGAACGGAAGAGCCGGGGAAGAGCGCTTCGGGCGGCTGGCGCTGGGCACGTCCGTAGCCGCGGCCCTGTTCCTGGCATGCCTCCGCGCACCGGTCCAAGCCCAGGAAGCCGCAGATCCGCTGGGTGCGTTCCTCGAGGGCACCGCGGTTCACGGAGCGATCGACGCTGGAGCCCAGCCAACCTCCGTCGACGGGCGGCGGGGGAAATTCGCGGAATACCGCGACATTCCAGACAACGCAGTGCTGAACGAGGTGCGGATCCGCGGAGAGAACGAGGCGCGCGACTACTTCGTGGAGTTTCGGGCGGAGGACGCAATCCAGGACGACCAGCGCTATTTCCTCCGCATGGGCAAGTACGGCCGCTACGTCTTGGAAGTGGAGTGGGACCAGGTCCCGCATCTGCTGAGCACGACGGCGCGGACGCTGTTCTCGGAACGCGGCGGCGGGGAACGGGTGCTTGCCGAGGGACTGCAAGAACTTCTGGCAAGCAATCCCGCGCAATTGCCCGCTTTGATCGGCGCCGCCCGCGGTGTGGGGCTGTCCATCCGCCAGGACACGGGGCGTTCTCGTTTGCGGTACACGCCCGTGCCAGGCTGGGAGGTCGGCCTGGCTTATGCCGTGGAGCGCGACCGGGGCCGCCGCCCGCTGGCGACCGCCAACTTTGCGAGCCTCACCGAACCGGGAGATGCGCCGAACCCCTTTCTCAGCATCGTCGAGTTGCCGAGTCCCGTCGACTTCGTGACCCACACCGTCGAGTTCAGCGTCGAGCGCCACACGCGGGATTGGTTTCTGCGGGTCGACCAGGTCAGCTCCATCTTCGAGAATCAGGAAGAATCGCTGTCCTGGGACAACCCGTTCCAAGCGGCGGATGCACTCGGCGGAGGCAGCCGCGGCCGCCTCCAGCTCGAGCCAGACAACCGAGCCCACACGGTGAGCATCGCTGGTGGTGCTGCGCTGCCGCTGCGGAGCCGGCTGACCGGAACCTTCGCGTACGGCTGGATGTTGCAGGACAACTCCTTCCAACCGGCTACGGCCAACGCGGCCGTACCGGTCGCCCCGCTGCCGCGCAACAGCCCGGACGGGGACATCCAGACGCTGCTTGCCAGCGTTCTCCTCACCTCGCGCCCGCTGGACCGCGTCACCGTCACCGGTCGCTATCGCTTCTACGACCTCGACAACAACACCCCTTCGCTCATCCTCGGGGATTACGTGGTGGCAGATGCCGTTCGCGGAGTGCTCCGCCGCAGCCTGCCGTATGCCTATAGCCGGCACACGGCCGGGGGAGATGTTGTGCTGCGGCCTCTTTCCGCAGCCTCGTTGAAGGTCGGATATCAGTGGGAGCGCTGGCACCGCGAACACCGCGAAGTGCGCAACAGCGAGGAGCACCGGGTCGGCCCCTCGGTGGATCTGACGCCCGTGCGCGGCCTGCTCCTGCGCGCCGGCTACACGCACTCCAGCCGCGACCCGAAAGACTACGATGCCTTCGCCGGGCGCCAGTCCGGGTCTCCGGCGCTGTACAACCCCTTGTTGCGAAAATTCGACGAGGCCAAGCGCGTGCGCGATCAGGTGAGCGCGACGGCGAGCGTCACTGCGATCCCGCTCGTGGATGTCACCGGCAGCTTCGGCTTCGCGACCGACGATTTCGCGCGCTCGGCGTTCGGTCTGCTGAAGGACGATAGCCTGTCCTATTCTCTCGGGGTCACTGCTGCCCCGATGGAGCGGCTGGCTCTGTACGCCGACGTCACTCGCGAGGACCACCGCTTCGCGCAGCGTGTGGGCCTTGGGCCCGCGGGCAAGGCGGACTTTCGCGGCCGCGGCCACGACACGATCGATACCTACAGCGCGGGCGCCCGAGGAACGGTCATCCCCGGGAAGCTCGATGTCGATCTCGACTACAGCTTCTCGTTTGGCATCGGCCGGCTGCGCGCTGGCAGCACGACCGCGGGCGTGGAGGCGACGGACTACCCGAACGTGGACACCAAGCTCCACCAGCTCTCCGCGGTCGGTACGTGGAAACTCACCCAGCGGGTCGCACTGCGGCTGGGCTACGCGTTCGAACATTTCGAGACGAACGATTTTGCCTCGGAGATCGTCGAGCCGTTCGTAGCGAGCTCCGACGGTCCGAAGGACTCGGTGCGCCCGCCGTCGCTCTACCTTGGGGCGCGCACGCCCGACGGCGACTACGACGCACACATCGGCACAGTGGCCTTCCGCTATCAGTTCTAGGAGGCGGCTATGACCTATCGATGGTGGACCGATTGCGTAGTCCTGGCACTCGCCGCGGCGCTCTTTGGATGCGGCGGAGAGGGTGGCATCGTTGGAAGCGGAGGCCCCGCGCCGCAACCCGTGGCGGTGGCGAATCTCCGGGCGCTGCACGATCCCGCCTCCGCGCAGTACGACGGGCAGTGCGTGAAATGCCACGGAGACATTCTCGAAGAGGCTTCGCTCGATCCGCGCGTGCCGGGCGCACACCCCGTCATGCTCCCGCAGGTGGGCGGGGAAAGCGATGCCGTATGCGTGAAGTGCCACGAGTCGGTGGACTTCGATCACGGGGGCTCGGCCGCGAACGTGCGGCGCAACGTGGACGTCCAGCTCTGCTCCGCCTGCCACACGCGCGGCGGCGGTGGCTACCCGTTCTACGTTCGCTAGTACAGGTTAGACCGGGGGAACGACAATGGCGCAAGGGAAGACCCCAACGTGGTGGGATTGCGAAATCGATCGGCGGCGCTTTTTGCAATGGAGCGGTGCGGTTGCGTCGCTCGCATCGCTGAGTTCCCTGCTCGGCCCGCGGCGGGCCGCAGCGCTGGTGCTCTCGCAAACTCCGCCCGACGCGGTGGAAGGCACTGCCGGCGTGCAGTTCAAATTCAGCGTCTGTCAGATGTGCCACGGCCGTTGCGGAATCATGTGCAAGGTCCAAGACGGCGTGCTGCTCAAAATCGACGGCAACCCCTATCACCCGAACAACATGCATCCCGACGAGCGGTTGCCCTACGACACGCCGATCGAACGAGCCACTCGCGTGCGCGGGCGGCTGTGCCTGAAAGGACAGTCGGGCATCCAGACACTGTACGATCCCTGCCGGGTGAAGACGCCCCTCAAGCGCGTCGGCCCGCGCGGTTCGGGGAAGTGGCAGTCGATCAGTTGGGAGCAGGCACTCGACGAGATCGCGGCCAAGCTCCGGGAGCTGCGGGTCTTCGATCGGCCAGCCAACCCTCAGGCGCCGGAGGCAGGTCCCGCCGCCAACCAGGTCCTGTTCTCGCCCGGCCGTACGGTCGAAGCCGATTTCAGTGACCGGATCTGGCGCGATGGCTTTGGCACAGCGAACTACCGCCTCGACCACACGAGCATCTGTGAAGAAGATCACCACGTCGCCTACGAGCTGGTCACGCGGGACAAGGCGAAGAATGCCGGCCGCAAGAACCACTTCAAGCCCGATCTGCTGAGCTGCGAGTTCGCCATTCTCTTTGGCTCGAACCCGCTCGAGGCGAACTTCGCGCTCGTTCCTCTCGCCCGGAATCTGATGGAAATGAAGAAGCGCGGGGGCAAGTTCGTGGTCGTCGATCCCCGCTTCTCCAACGCCGCGGCACTGGCCGACCAGTGGGTCCCGATCATCCCCGGAACGGATGCCGCGCTGGCGCTCGGAATGGCGCGGTGGATTCTCGACAACCGCCGCTATGACGCGCGCTATCTCAGCAACGCCAACGAACTCGCGGCCAAGGCGGACGGGGAAACGACGTGGACGGACGCAGCGCGCCTCGTCATCGTCGAGCCCGGCGATCCGAACGCGCGGAAGTACCTGCGCGCCGACGAGATCGGCGGCAGCGCCTCGAACTACGTGGTGTGGGACGGCACAGGCCCGCGCGAGGTCGCAGGCGATGTGCCGTCGGAAGGCGTGCTCGAAACCGGCGAAGTCGTCGTAAACGGCAAGCGCTGCAAGTCGGTTTTCACTCTGTTTTCGGAGCGAGTGCGCGAGCGAACCATCGCCGAGTACAGCGCCATTTGCGGGGTGCCCGAATCGACGATCGCGGCGCTGGCGCGGGAGTTTACTTCGCACGGCAAGCGGGCGGCCACGGAGCACTACCGGGGCGCGGTGCAGCACACCAACGGTGCCTACAATTCGCTGGCCATCATCGCCCTCGACAGCCAGATCGGCAATTACGATTGGAAAGGCGGGTCGACGGCAGGTGGTGGCGGCTACGCGCAGAATACGGGGCTCCTGGACGTCACCAAGGTTCCCGGCAAAGTCTCTCCGGCCGGCGTGCGCATCGACCGCACGAAGAAGAGGTACGAAACCGACGGCAAGAGCTTCTTCGAGCGCGATGGCTATCCCGCGCGGCGGCCCTGGTTTCCGTTCGCCACGCATGGCAACTACCAGGA
>JBBIUR010000238.1:0-6020 GCA_037440145.1 Myxococcales bacterium
CTTGTAGCTCACAATTGCAGCCGGCTGGATGCTTCGCCGGCCGCCGCGGGGAGGTGGGGGCACATCCACTGAGCCCTCCAAAATCACCTCTGCCCGAGGGTCGAAAGACGCACGCTGGATCGCGGCGTACGCTGCGCGCTCGCTGCCGGCATCCCGCCACCCGAAGGCCAGATACGCACGGGGCAACGGGTGCGGGCGCTCGAGCACGGTAAAGCGGGAACTCGGGACGTCACCGTGCTCCCACCATCCTCGGCTCACGACTGCAAGCTTCCACGCCGGCGCGGTCCGACGCGGCAGGACGAGGAACCGGACGCTCATGAGGTCCAGAAGCCGAAAGGTCCTCCACTCCAGGCTCAGCTCGACATAGCCGTAGGAAGGGTAGCGCTTCCACTCCTTTTCCTGCCGCCAGTCTAGAAGCCGGAAAAACCGTTCGTAGCGCCGTGGCGTCAAGGGCTCGTAATCCGTCGCAGTGAAGATCTCGAAGAGCGTTCCCGCTTTCCTAGGGAATTCCGGATATTCGAGAAAGAACGGCCCGTGGACGAAGGTTCGCTGCAATCCCTGGCGTTCGCGAATCCAGTCGGCGAGACGTTTCTCTTCTGAGAACAGCTCCGGGCGGTGATACGGGTGCACGAGGCGGTTTTCCGACCCGAAGAAGAGGTCCAAGCCGACTGCTGCCACAAGGGAGAGTGCCGCGAAGGATCGGAGCCGATTGCTGCGGCTGAAGGCCAGAGTTGCCAGAGCCGCACCTCCACAAGCTGCCCAGCCTAGAGTGTGGCGAGGAAGCTTGCCCAGCGCGGCCACCGCGACGGTAGCCACGGCCAAACTGGCGAGCAGGACCCACCACCAGCGCGCTTCTTGTTGCTGAGCGGTTAAAACCTCGAGGCCCATTGCCGCGCACATGGCGAAGGAAAAGGTGGGGAGAACGAGAATGCGAAGCGGCAAGCGGAAAAGCGCAAACCCGGGCAGCGCCTCGTAGGCGCGCCACAAGGGACTATTCGGACCGATTGCCGCTGCCGTGGCGCTCGCCAGAGCGAGCAGCAGAAAGAACGTCGTCGTTCCTCGGTACCGCCGGCTGGCTGCGGCAAAAAAGACAAGGAGCAGGGGAATCAAACCGACGTAAGCCCGCGGGAAGCGATAGGAGGAGTCAGCAACAGCCCGCAGGACGCCCTGCAGACCCTGAGGATAAAAGAGCAAACGCTCCCTGCCCAATTCCCCGGGCGCGCGGATACTCAGGCGGGTGAGTTCTGCGGTCGGCAAAATTTGCGGGCTCGCGACCGCAATGCCTGCTGCAAAGCCCGCCGCCGCGAGGAGCAGCAGCGCCACCGCTGCCTGCCTCTGCCTTTTCCAGAGAAAAGCCGCGGCGTTCCAGGCGGCGAGCGCCGCCCAGGCGTACGCGGAGTAGAGCCACGTCTGCGGCCAACCCGCCAGCATTGGCATGGCCACCGCCAATGCCAGGGCGACCACTCCGCTTCGCCGGGCCCCGGACGAGAGGCGCTGGATCCCGAGAAATCCCAGAGGAAGCCACGCCGCTGCGGAGAGCGCAGGGGGAAACCACATGGCCTGGCCGACGGCAAAGCCGTTGAGCGAGAAAACGACCCCCGCGGCGAGGGAGGGCAAAGGGCTCAAACCGAAGCTCCGGGCGCAAGCGTATGCGAGCACTCCTGCCAGAGCGAGGTGCAAAGCCAGGACGGCCTCGATCGCCAGGTGCGTGTCCAGGAGCAGGTAGGGGAAGTTGAGGGGGTAGAGAACGCCGTACAGGTGGGTCGCGAGAAAGGGGATGCCGGCGTACTGGAAGGGATTCCACAGGGGCAGCGAACCCTGCGCGAGCCACTCGGAAGCCCGCTTTTCCATAGGGTAGATCTGACGGAAGAAATCCCCGTTCGCGAAAACCACGGGTCCGTCTGGCGGCGCTGAGCCGACGATGCGAAACTTCCAGAAGAGCGCTGCGACGCAGGCCAATACGGCAAGCGCGAAGAGGTCGGCTCGGAGTTTCCTGTCCATGTGCAGGGGATTGCGCTGGCGGCCCTTTGACTCCGGGGGATCCGGGCCCGTCCGCGCGCCTCTTTTACCATGTTGGCTCTCGAAAGCCAGGGCGAACGCTGGCGCGGCTCCGCTTCCTTGCGCCTGTTTTTGGTTGTGCGCGCGCTGTGCGAGCGGATTCCCCGCGAGGCTGGAGCCCCGCCCGATGGGGACCGAGCCCGCCCGCAGGCGTGTCGGCGGTGCGCACGAGCTCGGAATTTCGCAACTGGTACCGCAGGGGCGCACCACTCGCGAGCAGGGGCGCCGGCCGTCGGCCGAAGGCGCTGCCGCGTTCGCCAGGGGGCGGCCGGGAACTGGCACGCCGGCGCGCACTGCAGAGGCGGACCTTGCGCTCCGCACACCGAGCTGGCATCAGCTCGGAGGAGTGACCGCCTCGATCCACCAGCGGAAGTCGGCTCCGTTCCCGGAGCGCCCCGCGAGGGCTCCCGGTGCACCATGCTCGGCCCCTTGGCGGCTTCTCGCAGCTTCCCTGTTGGCGATGCTTTTCCTCTCCTTGCTGCCAGCTTGCGGCAGCCGCAGGCCCACCAACGTACTTCTCCTCACCGTCGACACGCTCCGCCAGGACCGCCTCTCCTGTTACGGGTACGAGAAGAACGAAACGCCGCACGTCGATGCTCTGGCGGCGCGCGGGGTACTTTTCCTTCGCGCCTTCTGCGACGTGACCTGGACGACGCCTTCGATGGCTTCGGTTTTCACGGCGAAGTACGCCACGCGGCACGGTCTCCGGCATTCGAGGCAGCGGCTCGGGGAGATGCGAACGCTCGCCGAGATCCTGCGCGAGAGGGGGTTCGCGACGGCGGCCGTGATCGGTTCTTTTCCGGTCGATTCCACCTTCGGGCTCGACCGGGGGTTCGATTTCTACGACGAGGACTTCGACACGTCGGTCGTAAAGGACGACGATCCTGCGAAGTGGGCCGGCAAGCTCCCCGAGGACGCCAACGAATTTGTTCGCCACCACTGGTTCATGCTCCACCGGATGGCGCGGGCCTACCGGCCCGACGACGAGGTGGCCGATCGCGCCATCGGTTGGCTCCGGCGGGAGCGGCGCGAGCCTTTCTTTTTGTGGGTGCATTTTTTCGGCCCGCACGAGAAGATGTACGTCCATCTTCCGCTGGAAGAACTCATCCGAAAGATCGTGAACCAGTACGACCCGGACGTTTCCTTCGTCGACCGCCAGGTCGGGCGTGTTCTTCAGGCCCTGCGCGACGAAGGGCTCGAGGAGAAGACGCTCGTCGTTTTCCACGCCGACCACGGGCAGAACCTCTTCGAGCGGTGGTATGTGGGACACGGGCGGGACCTCTACGATCCGTCTCTTCGCATTCCGCTGATCATCGCGGGCCCGGGCGTAGCCCGGGGCGTGCGCTCGAACGCCTTTGCGCGCAACATTGACATCTTGCCCACGGTGCTCGGCCTCCTCGGTATCGAAGTTCCTTCGGACATCGACGGGAAGAATCTCGCCGTGGCGCTGCGGCACCCGTGGCTCGCGCGGCTGCTCCAGATGAAAAAGGGGGAGACGTACGCCGAGACGTACCTCTCGGCCACAGGCATCTTTGCGGAGAAAGCGCGGGTGCGCGGCCGCGAGGTCCTCTTCGGCTACGTGCACCGCGGCATCCGGACCGAGCGCTGGAAGTACGTAGAACGCGAGCCCGTGCCGCTTCTGGACCGAGCGGAGACGGAGCCGCTGCCCGAGGCGCTGGTCGAGGCAAAGAGGGCACGTCTTCTCTACGACGTGCGCAACGATCCTTTCGAGACAACCGACGTATCCGCCAAGTATCCCCAGGTCGTGCGAGAGCTTACCCGGACGTTGCTAGGATACAGGCGGGAGCTCTCCAAAGCGCCAACCGCGGAGCTGGGGGAAGGAGCGCGCGAGCGGCTTCGGACGCTGGGCTACTTGGAGCGCCCCTGAGGTTTTTGCCCGCTCGGAGGTAGTGGGCAAGTAAAAGAGTAGTCGCTGTGGCGAAGCGAGCGCCGGAGCATGCGGCTCGAGGCGGGCGGAGTACCTTCAGTTTGCCCGCAGCCCTGGGCGTGACATTGGTTCGCGGTTGAACCTATATTGCCAGGCGGTGACTCGGCTTGGTCCTTGGACCTTCGAAGGAGGATGGGAACGCGCTGGCTATTAGGGCGCCTCGGCGAGAAGGCCGGCCTTCTGATTTTCGGGCTGGCTCTGGGCCTTGCCGGTGGGGAAGTTTTGGCGCGCCTTGTCTGGCGCCCAGAAAAGGTCCCGGAGCGCCCGGCCCCGCGAAAGCCCCCGCGGCCGGATCTGAAAGAACTCCGAACGGTGTGGGATCTGGCCAGACCGAACACTGAGGGCCTTCTTTCCACGGGGCGATATTACCGAACAAATAGTTTCGGCTTCCGAGGACCGGAATACCCTGAGACCCCCCCGCCCGGTGTTTTTCGCATCGTGGTGACCGGCGATTCGGTGACCATGGGGGCGGGGATTGAAGAGGAGGACGTCTATGCCACCCGGCTTCAAGTGTTGCTGAATCGGAACGCCAGAGGAAAAGCGTATGAGGTTCTGAACCTCGGTCTCGCAGGGATGTCAGCCAATCACGCAGTTGACCGCCTCGAGGGGATTGGTCTCCGATTTCATCCCCAGATGGTCATTTATGGGGTTACCATAAACGATATCGAAGGTCCTTTTTACGTGAAAAGCGCGATGCGGGAAGTTCTCGATCGTCAGGGGCGGGTCCTCCACCTCTTTGACAATTCCCCGTCTTACCTCTTGCGCGCCGTCTGGCCGCGGGTGATCGGTTCCGTTTACGCACTCTACCCCCAGCGCGGAACCTACGTACATGAAGCGCTCCACAACTGGCTCCGCAATCCCCGGGCCTGGGGCTGGTTCGAACACCAGCTCGACCGCTTCCGCCTTCTTGCAGCCCGCCGCAGCATCTGCGGCGTCGTTTTCATCCATCCTGTCCTCACGCATCTCAACGCCCTTCACCCGTTCCGACCAGTCTACGCCCGCATCCGCGAGGCCGCCGAGCGCCGGGGCCTTTTCGTTGTGGAAGCCTGGGATCGGGTCAAGGGGCTGCGGGACCGAAGCCTCTGGGTCTCGGCCTTCGACTCCCATCCCAACGAGCGAGGGCACGAGCTTTTCGCTGAAGCGCTTTGGAACGGTCTCCAGAACCTTCCGGAGAGGTGCTGGAAGACCCCACGGAGAGACCGCCTTGGGTTGGTCGGCGGGGATGGCTCATGAGTGGGGGGGGGGCACCGAGCATTTACGGGCCGGACGCGCTACGGACCGGCGTCTCCGCGGCCCCGAAGCTGAATTGGGGGACCGGCCTGGCTGCGTACCGACCGGTTTTCCTCCAGAGATGGGACTGAGCGGGTGTCGGGTACCGTGCTCACGACCAGCCACACCCCTCTCGGTCACAGCAGGCGCAAAGCGTCCCGTTGTCCCGCCGCCCTGCGACGCGAGGAATCGGTGCGATCGCCGGCGTGGGGTGGCCAAAGGTTCGGACCCTCAACCGCGTGTTGGGGAAAAAGAGGGCAGGCTGCGCAACGCAAATGCCGCTACGACGTAAATGAAGCCTGCCAACGCCAATACCAGGCGGAATCCGATCGTCATGGACAGAATGGTTGTCAGAATCGAGCTCGTGACGGAGAAGAAACCGTTCACCGCCCAGGCCCACGCGACGAACTCGTTGCCATGTTCTGTCAGCGCCGAGATACACCGGATTCCAAGTGGCATAAACGCACCAAGGGTAAGCCCTAAGGGGCAAAGCAGGAAGAACGTGAGAGCAATCCGAAACGACAAGGGGGCGCCGATCAGCGCATCCATGAGGGGTGGCACTGCGAACTGGTAGAAAAGCATCAGTCCGAGTATTACGGCAACGAGCCACGCGAGGGTCCGGTCTCGGGCACGGTACCGTTCGCTCACGAGGCTGCCGGCGGCTGTCGACACAAGGAGGGCGAAAAGCGTTACCGTCAGGGAGTAAGTCGGATAGCCTAGGAAAAGAGTTAGCCTTTGAATTAGG
>JBBIUR010000239.1:0-5975 GCA_037440145.1 Myxococcales bacterium
CCCCAAAGTGAAATTAGCCCGGAGTTTCCTTGCCTGCGTACTTCTTCTCCTTCGTGTCGACGCGGATATTTTCTCCGGTCTCGATGAAGAGCGGCACCATGATTTCGACGCCGGTTTCCAAGCGTGCCTGCTTCCAAGTGGAGTCGGAGCTTCCCCGCTGGGGCGGACCGGTTTCCACCACCTTCAACACCACTTGGTCCGGCACCAGGACGTCGAGGAGTTTCCCTTCCAGGAATATGGTCCGGTACTCCTCGCCCTCTTTCAGAAACCAGCGCCGCTCACCTAGCAGTTGCTCCCGGAGCTCGAGGGGCTCGAAGGTCTCTGAATCGAGGAAGACGTACGTATCGCCTTGCTTGTAACTGAGCTGAGCCTTGCGGTGTTCGATGTCCGCGACGGGAAAGGCTTCGTTGTCGGCGAACGTGCGTTCGATGACCCGCCCGGTCGTCAAGTGCCGCAGTCGCGCATGGAGCTTTTGTTTGAACTTCGCTGTACCAGTGGAGCGAAAGTCCTCGATGAGGTGTGGCGAACCGTCCAAAAGCAGAACCATGCCCCGTTTGAACTCCGACGGCAACACTGTCTGCATGGAGCGCCTCCAGATGTCTATATGTCACACCAGATGCATCGATCTACCACCCCGGCGCAAGACCTCCGCTACCTCCGCCCGAAGCTGCGGCATGCCCAACGGTGCTGCCGCGACACTCCCCCGCTGTCGAGGCAGCCCGGCACCTATGCGCTCGTGTTTCGAGTCGAGAAACGGGGCTCGGTTCGGATCGGGCGCACCCGCCGCCTCCGGTTCTTTCCGGGCTACTACGTGTACACGGGCAGCGCTCGCGGTCGAGGCGGCATCGCGGCGCGCGTCGGGGGCCATTTGGCCCGCCGCAAGCACAAGCACTGGCACGTGGATTTTCTTCGGGGCCGGGCTGTGGCTACCGAAGTGTGGTGGTCTGCTGGAGCGCGCGAGCACGCTTGGGCGAGGGCCCTCCAGCGAGCTGGGGGCATCCCCCCGGCTCGGTTTCGATTCGGGGCGTCGGACTGCCGCTGTCGGTCGCATCTCTACTACTTCCCGCGCCGTCCCTCCCCCCGGGCGCTGGGGGCCACTGGGGTTCGACTCGATTTTTGGCAAGGGCCTCGTTCTGTCACAAGAGAAACTTTCCATTCCCTGCGGCCACAGGGCGCTCGGGGTCGTCTTGCCACGCGACCGCGTGGACGACGGCGACGCGGCGGCCGAGCTTGAAAATCTCCGCCCGGCCCCGCGTGGTCATCGGCCCCGCAGAGCGCAGATAGTCCACGGTGAAGTTGATCGGCCGCGGCACCCGCGTCGCATCGCCTTCATCGAGTAGCCGCAACAAAGCCGTGAGTTCCAAAAATGCTCCAAGCACGCCGCCGTGCAGCGCGCGGAGCACGGCGTTGCCCACGAGCTCATCGCGGAACGGCAGGACGGTCTCGACGCCTTCCCCCCGCCGCTCCACGCCCACACCGAGAAACCGGGCGTACGGGATGGCGTCGAGCGGAGAGTTCATCGCTCTCCTCCTTTGCGGTGTTCTTCGAGAGCCCGGGCGTAGGCCCCCCCGATATTCCCCGGTCCCAACATGAACGTCGCGAGGCAGCTCGCGAAGGAGTCTGCCGGATCTTCCTCGTAAGCAACGCCCCGGACGAACGCGACGTTTTTCGTCGTTCGGTAGCACTCGGCACGCGCGTACAGGTCGCGATCGGGAACCGCCGCTCGGAGATAATCCACGCGCAGGTCCACGGTGGCGATGGCCCGCAGCTCCGTCATGGCGCAGGCGACGGCGAGTCCCGACGCGTGGTCCAAAAGAGTCGTGATCGCGCCGCCGAAAACCACCCGTCGCCGCGGGTCGCCTACGAACTCGGCCCGGTACGGCAGCACCAGCACCGCCGTGCGGGGTGCCGTCTCCACAACCCGCATTCCCAGGTGCTTCGCGTGCGGCGTGTGCGCGATCAGGTCGACCATCGCCTTCCCGAAAAGCGGTGCCAGCACGTATTCCTGGGATTCGCTCATCCACCCCCCATTCTACTTTGGCGCTGCGGGCTGGGGAAAGCGCCAGGGCCCGCAGTGCCGTGCCCGGCTCAGACTACCTGCACCTCGCGCTGCGCGAACAAGTGATCGAGCCAGAGCTGCGTGAGCTTCTCGGCAGCCGAGTTCTGCCGCAGCCGCTGGTGGAGGAATTCGAAGTCCACCCAGTCCAGAGGCTGGTCCTGGTTGAAGCAACTGAACACCAGCCGATCTCGGCCCGTCGCGGGGTCGACTTGCCGCTGCAAGCACTGCGAGCACACCTCTTTGAGCATGCACTGCATCGGCGAATTGATCGAGCCGATGGCCACGTGACTGGGGCGGAGAAGGTCACGCAGCACCGTCTTGCGCGCTTCGCGAACGGCTGCCATCATCGCGTCCGAGCCGATACAGATCAAGCGGTCCACTGTGTCCAGGGGGATGGGCGGCTTGCTCAGCTCGCCGCGCCCGTAACGCGCCATCGCCTCGACGATGTTGCCGACCACGGACCGATCCTGCGGCCGCCGCGGGGGAATCGGCGGCCCTTCGTCCACGCTCCAGACCACGAGATCGCATGCTTCCTCAATCGCCCGGCGCTTGAAGAGATCCCGCGCGCTCTTGTAGCCAGCGAAGTAAATCACGCGGTTGCCCCGGGCCTTCATCGCTGCCGCGATCGAAAAGAGCACCGCATTGCCCAAGCCGCCCCCAGCCAGCAACACCGTCTCGCCAGTCGGAATTTCCGTCGGCGATCCGGTTGGCCCCATCAGCACGACCTCCTCCCCGGGCTCCAAGATCGCGCACAGGCGGGAAGACCCACCCATTTCGAGCACGATCAAGGAGATCAACCCGCGGGCAGGGTCGGTCCACGCCCCGGTGAGTGCCAGCGCCTCCATGGTGAGGCGAATGCCTTCGACCACTTCAGCCGTAGCCTCGTAGTTTTGGAGCCGGTAAAACTGCCCTGGCCGGAAATTGCGCGCGGCCAGCGGGGCGCGCACGATCACCTCTACGATGCGGTCGCCCAGGCGAATTGCGTCCACCACCTGTGCGCGCAGGCTGTCCTCCAACACTTCTGCAAAACGCACCCACGCGTTTTCCCGTTCCGGCTGCTCCTCGGGATCCTGCGCCGCGACCTCGCGCTCGAACAGGCGAGCGATCTCCCGGTAGCCGTGTCGCGCCGAGGCCATCGCGCGCACGACGCTCCCAGCAAAGTGGGGATGGGCGTCCCCGTAAAAGGTGATGAAGCGGCCCCGATCCTGATACGAGGTGAAAAAGCCGACCTCCCCTTCCGGCACGGGCTCCAGGCGCCACGTGCCGCCAGCGCCCTCGACGGCGCGGTACATGGCGAAGGAGCCATGCCGGCTGTCCAGTTCGAAAGTGCCGGGATGTTCCTTCTCGTAGACCGCGTTCGGGTTCGTTCCGGCGGCCACGACGACCGTGCGGGCCGGAAACTCCACGCGCTCGCCCGTGTCCACCCACTTGCCGTCGACCAGCGCCATCCGGGCGCAGCGCAAGGCGCGCACGTGCCCGTGTTCGTCGAGGAGGCACGCTAGAGGGCTCATGCACTCGACGAACCCAATTCCCTCCTCCAGCGACTTGATCACCTCCTCGTGGTTCAGCCGGTACGCAGGCGAGTCTTGTAGCCGCTTTCGGTAGACGATCGTCACCCCGCCCCACTGCCGCGCCAGGCGCGCGAAATCCGGGGGCCGGCCCGCTGCACGCGCGGCCGCCCGCTCGGCGAGAACCATGCGCCCATGCTCGATCCACGTGCGCATCGTGCGGCGCTCCTCCGGGTCCAATACTGCCCAGACAGCGTCCTCGCCGATGCGGCGCTTGAGCCGCTCGTAGCGGTCGAGCTCCTTCTCCACCTGCGTGATGTAGTACGCCTGCAACTCCGTGGCAGCGTCGATTGCCGTAAGACCCCCGCCGATGACCACTGCGGGCAGTTCGACCTGCAAGTTCGTCAGCGAGTTTTTCCGGTACGCCCCCTGCCCCTGCAGCGCCATGAGGAAGTCCGAGGCCATCCGCACGCCGCGCGCGAGGTTATTTTCCATCGGCACGATCGTTGGCCTTCCCGCCCCGGCCGCAATCGCGATGTGGTCGAAGCCCAGAGCCCATGCGTCTTCGATCGTGAGCGTGCCGCCGAAGCGGACACCATCGAGGAGCCGGAACTTCTTGCGGCGCATCAGGATGATGTAGTTGATGTCCAGGAAGTTCTTGTCCCACCGCACTGTGATCCCGTACTCCGCCACGCCGCCAAAACCCAGAGTGGGTCGTTCGGAGAGCGGCGAGAGGATTTCGCTCACGTCTCGAATCGGGCGCGGCACCCGCCGCTTGGCACCGCGCAACTGCACGGCGAGCGGTTCCACCTTCAACCCCTCGATGCCGATCACGCCGAAACCCTCGTTGAGAAGATGGTGCGCGAGCGTATACCCCGCCGGACCCATGCCCACGACGAGGACATTCTTGCCGTTGTAGCGAAGGGGATACGGGCGGCGGGCGTTGAGCGGATTCCAGCGCGTGAGCAGCGAGACGATCTCGAACCCGTAGGGGAGGCGCAGTACGTCAGTGAGAATACCCGTTTCGATTTGCGGGATGTTCACCGGATCCTGCTTTTGGAAAATGCACGACTTCATGCAGTCGTTGCAAATCCGGTGGCCCGTACCGGCGACCATCGGGTTATCGATCATGATGACGGCAAGGGCCCCGATCGCCCAGCCCTCGCGGTAGAGCTGGATCATTTCGGAAATCCGCTCGCGCAGAGGGCAGCCGCCGAGAGCAACCCCGAGGGGGTTGTGCTGCACCCTTCCGTCGCGCGCATACATGCCAGTCGAACAGGAATCTTTGCCGCGCTCGTGGCAGGTGAGGCAGTAGTGGGCCTCGCGCAGGTTCTCTCGCTGAGAATAGCGCGGGTCGGTGAGATCGAAACCGTCGCGGTGGCGGCGCGTCTCGGGCGGGCCCACGAAGAATTCCGGCAAGTCGGGGCGGGGGCGGATCCGCGGCACGAGTTCTTCGTAATCGATCTTCCGCGGGACGTGAAAACAGGTGAATTGTTTTCGGCGCTCGGCAAGAGCGGGGTGAAATGCCAATGCCCGCACCCACGCCTCTACGGCGGCCAGACGGCGCCTCGCCTGCTCGCGCGCACCGGGAGCCTTCGCGGCCGCGGCTGCTTCCTGGAGCGCCCGCGTCACGACGGCAAGCTCGCGCTCCGGGTCTCCGGTCAGGCTCGGGTCGGGCAGAACTGCGTCGACGACTTCCCGATAGGCCACCTCCAGCTCGATCGGGTCCATGTGCGCGAGCACCTCGGCCGAAGGTGCGTTCTTCAGGACCTGCCGCTCGACGAAGTTTCGCTTCCACTCGAAGACTACCCGATCGGCCCGGAGCTTTTCGCGCAGCGCCTCGCATTCGGCCTCGATGAGGAACAGGCGGGCAATGAAGCGCTCCGTGTGCGGCGCCAGCCGCAGCAACAGATCCGACTCCTGCCGGCGGTCTATCCCCGCACCCTGCGTTTCCCGATACTGCCGCAGTTCGGCCGCGAGCTGGAGGTCCGCCGCTGCGAGGGTCTCCAGGAACGCCCGATCCAGTGCCTCCAGCCGGCGCACGCGATTGAGATCCGCGTAGCGGAAGCCAGGGATGCCGAGGTGCAGGTTCCAGCCCCGCGCTTCCTGCCGCGGGCTTTCCGTCAAGTGCTTGAGTGCCATCGTTGCCGAAAAAAACCCGGCTATCCTGCCGCAAAACCGGAAGTGCTGCTAGCCCCCGCCCGCACCCGCCGCAAGGCCCTCTCACTCCTCGCCCGGTTCCGCAGTGCGGGGAACCGAGCCGCCTTGCCGCCCGCCTTGGACTAGGGCGGCGCGCCGGAGGTTTCACCGCCGTGCCTGCCGGGCGAGTCGCTGCTGCAAGGCGGATTCGAAGTCGGGAAAAAAGCGGGCGATTTCCTCCACGTCGAAGCGGGGAAGGATGGACTCCT
>JBBIUR010000240.1:0-4742 GCA_037440145.1 Myxococcales bacterium
GCGGTCGCGATGACGTCGGCGACCTCGGTGAACTCGGCGTCGCCGAAGCCGCGGTGGTACTGGTCATTCCCGCCTACGTGTATCACTGGAAGCCGATCAAGGAGATCGCCGTACTGGGCGAAATCCTCGCCATTAGCGCGATCGTGATGTGCCTGCTTTTTGTGGCGGTGGACATGGGCCGGCCCGATCGCTTTTGGCACCTGATCACCGTTGTTGGCCGGATTAACTTCCCGCGGTCGATTCTGGCGTGGGACGTGTTGGTGCTGAACCTGTACCTCTTCTTGAACATCGTGATCGTCACGCACCTCCTCTACCGCGGCATGCAGGGGAAGCCCTACAATGCCCGTTTCGTCATTCCTCTGGTGATGTTTTCGATCCCCGCCGCAGTGGGCATCCACACCGTGACCGCGTTCATTTACGCAGGCATTCCCGCGCGCCCGTATTGGAACGCCTCGATCCTGGTGCCGCGCTTTCTTGCCTCGGCCTTTTGCTCGGGGCCGGCGATCATGTTGATCCTGTTCCAGATCCTACAGCGGACGACGAACATCGCCATAAAAGACGAGGCTATTTGGAAGGTCGCGGAGCTAATGGCGTACGCGATGTTTATCAACCTGCTCTTGCTCGGCGCGGAGATGTTCAAGGAGTACTACTCGCATACCGAGCACCTCGTCCACATGCAGTACCTTTTCAGCGGGTTGGGCGAGCACCGGGCGCTGGTTCCCTACGCCTGGGCGTTCGTGATCTGCGGTGTTTTGGCCTTTTTGCTCTTCCTGTTCCCGGCAACGCGCCGGAACGTGGTGACCCTGAATCTGGGTTGCCTGCTGATTTACTCGAGCGTGTACATCGAGAAGGGCATGGGGCTGGTAATGCCGGCCTTTACGCCAGATACTCTCGGCGAGGTTTACGAGTACGTTCCGACCCTTCACGAGCTGCGGATCGGCGCCGCGGTCTTTTCCGTGGGCTTCCTCGTGTTCACCGTTCTCTGCAAGGTAGCCGTGCCGGTGCTGACGGGCGAGTTCGCGGCGGTCGTAGCCCCCGCACTCGCGCCGCCATTGCCGGGTTGGGCACCGGCCCCTCTGCCTCCTGGCGCGGTGCCCTACCCCACGCCTGCCAATCCAGGCGAGCGCCCCCCCACTAGCCGCGTTTCACTTTCGGGGACGTAGTTTCATTTGGTTCGGTGGTATCTGGATTGCGTCACGGCGGGGTTCCGCGGTGCATGCCTAGTTGGGGCAAGGCGTCGCGGGCGCTACGATTCTTCTCGTCGATCACGGTAGCGGGGCGGCGCCGCCGCAACTACCAGCGGGTTGGTTCGATTTACCTTCGGCGCGGTTGCCGGCTCGCACTCGGATCCCGCTGCCGGGTCGTTGAGCCGATTGGGGGCCGCCGGAAACACGAGCGGAACTTGCGGCTGCCCCACAGAGGTTGACGGTACGGCTCACTGGCGATCACGCCGCGAGGAAGCTTTGGTGCCGGCGCGTGTGGTCGGCGCCTGCGCACTTGGACCAAAGGAGAGCTGCCCGCATTCCGATTCGGTCAGCGAACTGTGTGACCACCGTCATTCGTGCCCTTCCGACCGTTCGGTAGACGCTGGGCGGGAGATCGGCCTATGGAGCTATCGCGTCGGACGTTTCTGCGGGGCATGAGTGCGGCTGCGCTAAGTTCGGCCCTTGCGAACTTGCAGTTTGCCTGTCGGTCCCGGGGAGAAGCGGAGCCCGCAGCACCGCAGGTCGCCAGCCGGCCGCCGGAGCTGCCCGAGTATCGCAGCTGGGAAGACGTGTACCGGCAGAAATGGACGTGGGACCGGGTGGTCAAGGGGACGCACATTCGCACAAACTGCATTGCGGCTTGCTCGTGGAACCTGTTCGTCAAAGACGGCATCGTGTGGCGCGAGGAGCAGAACGCGGTCTACGAGCCGAGTGCTCCGGCGGTGCCCGACATGAACCCCAGGGGTTGCCAGAAGGGAGGGTGTTACAGTCAGCTCATGTACGAGCCCTCGCGCCTGAAGTATCCGATGCGGCGGGCTGGGGAGCGGGGGGCCGGCAAATGGGTGCGCATGAGCTGGGACGAGGCTCTCACGCAGATTGCGGACAAAATGCTGGACGTGGCGCTGCGCGACGGTCCGGATTGCGTCGTGTACGACCACGGCACCACGAACATAGACTTCGGCACTGGGACGGCGGCGGAGATCCGGTTCTTCAACTTATTCGGGGCCACGACGATGGACTCGTGGGCGGGAGTCGGCGATCTCCCGATGGGGTGCATTCAGACCTGGGGGCACTTCAACGCCGACGGGACCTCGGACGACTGGTTCAACGCGGACTACCTGCTCATCTGGATCGCGAACCCGGTCTACACGCGCATCCCGGACGTGCACTTCATGTGGGAGGCGCGGTACCGGGGGGCCACCGTGGTGTCCATCGCGCCCGATTACAATGCGAGTTCTATCCACGCTGATCTCTGGTTGAATGTCCGCATGGGCACCGACGCGGCTCTGGCGCTCGCCATGGCCAACGTGATCATCGAGGAGGAGCTCTACCGCGCTGATTACGTCCGCGAGCAGACCGACCTCCCCTTCCTGGTGCGCGAAGATACGGGCCGGTACCTGCGCCAGTCCGATCTCGAGCCTGGCGGAAAGGACGACATCTTTTATTTCTGGGACGAGGCAACTCAGAGAATTGCCGCGGCGCCAGGGACGCAGGGACACCGCAAGCAGAGTATCGAGCTGGGATCGCTGCGGCCCGCACTGCGCGGGAAGTTTGCGGTGCGCTTGGCCGGCGGGCGGAGCGTGTCCGTGCGGCCGCTCTTCGAAGTGCTAGGTGAGCACCTGCGCGCGTACACGCTCGAGCGCGCCGCGGAGATCACCGGCGTGCACGCCGAACTCATTCGCGGCGTGGCGCGGGGCATGGCAAAGGCGCGCGCCGCGATGATCTTCGCATCGTGGGGCGCGTGCAAGCACTACCACTCCGATCTCGCCCAGCGCGCTATGTGTCTGCTCATGGCCTTGACCGGCAACCAGGGAAAGCGCGGCGGGGGCATTCGCCCCGGTGCCTGGTACAGCATCGATGGTTTGAACCGCATTTCGGCTGAGGTTGAGATTCCATTCTATACGCGATGGCTCACGCGGCTTTTCCCGCCGAGCGCGCGGGACTTCGAAGCCTTCATGGAGAAGCTCACCAACGAGCGCCCCTTCACGGCGACGCTTCCGTTTCTCTACGTGCACGGGGGCATGAAGGAAGTCGTCAATCGGCCCGGATTCCACGATCCTGCGCTGCCGCGGCCGGTGGCGGAGTATATGCGGGAGGCAGTGGAAAAAGGCTGGTTGCGGGTCTGTCCTCCGCCGGAGCGGCCGCCGCGCATCTACTTCTTTACGGGCATGAACCCGCTGCGGCGCTGGCCTGTGCCGCAGGTGGTTCGCAAGAACCTCTGGCCGAAGCTCGAGCTGATCGTGAACGTCAACTTCCGCATGTCATGCACGGGGCTCGAGGCAGACGTGCTCCTGCCGGCGGCCGCGTATTACGAGAAAATCGGCATCAAATACCCGCAGAGCTTGGTCCCGTACGTCATCTTCGGCGACCAGGCCGTTCGCCCCATGGAGGAGGCGAGATCGGAATGGGAGATCATGGGTCTGCTCGCGCGGAAGATCCAGGAGCGCGCCCGAGCGCGTGGCATTCGACCCTTCCGCGACGCTTACGGCATCGAGCGCGACTACGCAAACTTTTACGAGAAGTACTCGATGGGCGGAAAACTGGACGAGCGGGACGAGATTGGGGCCATGGAGTACATCCTGCGCATCTCGTCCACGACCAGGGGTTACACATGGGCCGACGCCCGCAAGCGCGGCGCGCTGCCCATTCGCGACATCGGGCGGTATGGGCCGCACAACGCGATTTGCAGCGACTTCAGGCCCGGGGATGTCGTGTATCCGCAGCAGTGGTTCGTCGAGAAGAAGCAACCGTGGCCTACGCTCACCGGCCGGCAGCAATTCCTGATCGATCATCCGTGGTACGTGGAGGCGGGGGAGGCGTTGCCCGTCCACAAAGAGCCGCCCGAAGCAGGAGGACGCTACCCGCTGCGCCTCACTGGAGGGCACACCCGGTGGTCGATCCACGCGATCTGGCGCGACCAGCGGCACATGCTGCAGCTGCAGCGCGGCGAGCCTGTGATGTACATGAACTCCGACGATGCCCGCCGGCGCGGGATCCGCGACCACGATTGGGTCCGCGTCTTCAACGATACCGGCGAGTTTTTCATCCGCGTGAAGCCGTCGCCAGCCGTGCAGCCAGGCCAGGTCATCATTTACCACGCGTGGGAGAACCATCAGTTCCGCAACTGGGCCCAGAGCCAGGACGCTGTGCCCTCGCCGTGGAAGCCGCTGCACGTGGCTGGCGGCTATGGCCACATCCGGTACCGGATGTTCTACGCAGCGCCGAGCCACACTCCGCGCGGAACGGCGGTGGAAGTCGAGCCCGCCTAGTGTGGCGCGCGGACGTTTTGGCGCAGGTGGTTGCAAGGACGGCGGAATCGGGATAGAAGGCGGCGTTGCTCGCCGCGGCGAGCAACGCAGGCGTGAGGGTCGGGAAGGTTATGGCTGCGCTGCGGTTTCCCGCCGTGTATTTCGAGGCGACGCGGTTGTGCAATTTGCAATGCCCGATGTGCATGACCGGCAGCAACGACCCGGTCGTGGTGCGTGCTAGCCGCAAGCGGGAGCTGAGCTACGACGAAATCCGCGACCTGGTGCTCGT
>JBBIUR010000240.1:4752-5853 GCA_037440145.1 Myxococcales bacterium
GGCGGTCGGGTGGAGCGGCGGGGAATTTCTGCTGCGCAAGGATGCCTTTGACTTGATGCGGCTGACAGTCGACTTGGGCTACCAGTGCAAGCTCTGCAGCAACGGGGAGTTGCTCACGCGAGAGCGGCTGCTCCAGATCAAGGAGGCGACGCGCGGCCACGTCACGATCGCCCTGGGCCTCAATGCGATCGACGAGACAAACGCCTCGACGCGGGATGCCCCTCCGGACCGCACGCTCGAAGTGTTGCAGCTCTGCGAAGAGCTGAAGATCGACCGTCACGTCATCATCACGATCGGAAAGCACAACGCCGATTCCTTCGAGCGCACGGTGGACTACCTGGTGAAGCGGCGGATTTCGTACAACCGCTCCCCGCTCGTGGCGCGGGGCTCGGGGTGCGAATACTTTCGCGAGCAGGCCTTCTCCCGCGAAGAGCTGGAGCGGAGGTTTCACCCGGTCTTGCGGCGTCACGTGAACGGGTACGTCAGCTACACGCCTTTTTTCCTCTCGCCCGAGCTGCACGAGGAGGTTTCGGGCGGCGTGAAGAACGCCACGGTTCCCCACAACCCCCCGATCGGATGCTGGGTCGGCACGTGGTTGACGATCAACGCGGAGGGCGATGTTTCGGTCTGCCCCGTTCTGCTCGATGTGCTGAAGGCGGGCAACGTGAGGGAAAAACCTCTCGACCGGCTGGTGCACGAGAGCGAGCTGTTCGCCACGATCCTGGACCGCAGCAGGCTGAAGGGGCGCTGCGGACGCTGCCGCTACCAGTACACGTGCGGCGGATGCCGGGCGATGGCGTATTTCCACACCGGCGATTACATGGAGGAAGACCCCACGTGCTTTTTCGATCCTGTCGATCGAAACACGAAGAGCGAGTACGAGGAAGAGACGAATCGCCTGTTTAAGAAATACCTTATGATCGCGCGCTACGTTGGGCTGTACCAGCGCCCGCCGCGCCCACGGCCCGCAGATCCTGCGCCCGCGCGGGCGGCTGGTGCGGCCGCCGGGGGCTCGTAAGCGCCTGCTGATCCGCAGCGCGCGCGAGCGGCGCCCCGGCGGAGCCGCGCGCGCCGGGCTCGGCGGCGGTTGCTGCATGCCGG
>JBBIUR010000241.1:0-5825 GCA_037440145.1 Myxococcales bacterium
CGAACTCGTCCACCGAGCGCAAAGCCGTGAGTGCCTCGCCCGCGGCGCCCTGCGCGCGGCACGGTGGCTCGCAGCGCAACGGCAGCCAGGCCGATATTCGATGGCGGACGTGCTGGGCCTGCGCCTGTAGGGCGGCGAGGTGCCCTTCGCAGCCAGTGCGCGGCTCGGGACCCCGCGGCGGCCTGCGGGGCTAGTGGCGCGCTTGCGCTGTCCCGCCTGCGCCAAAGCTGCGGCGGATGCGTTCCATGGCCTCGGCCAAGCGGTCGTCGGGCACGGTGAGCGATAAGCGCACGTATCCCTCCCCGTACTGCCCGTATGCGGCGCCCGCGGCGACCACTACGTGACAGCGCTCGAATAGCGCTGTGGCAAACTCGACGCTCGACATGCCGTCCGGCGTCGGTACCCAGAGGTAAAACGTACCGCGGGGCAACGGGCAGGAAAGGCCAATGGATTCCAAGGTCGCCGCGACCATTTGCTGGCGCCGGCGGTAGATCGCGCGCATCGCGTCGATGTGCGCCGCGCACTGCCGCAGCGCAGCGATGCCGGCGTACTGGATCGCGTTGAAAATTCCCGAGTCGGTGTTCTCCTTCACTTGCGCGATGGCGGCGATGAGGTCCGGGTTGCCGACGGCCATCCCGATGCGCCAGCCCGTCATGTTGAACGGCTTGGAAAGGGAGTTCAGTTCTACCGCTACCTCTTTGGCGCACGGGACAGAAAGCAGGCTCAGAGGCTTCTCGTCCCCGAAGACGATTTCGATGTAGGGGTTGTCGTAACAGATCGCGACGTCGTACTGCTTGGCCCACTGCACCAGGTCGTGCAGAAAGGCACGGGTCGCGACGGCCCCGGTGGGATTGTTCGGGTAGTTCAGGTACATCGCCGTGGCACGGCGCGCGAGGGCGGACGGGATGTCTTCCAGACGCGGCAAGTAGCCGTCGGCGGCCCGTATCGGAACGGGAACCGGTTCTCCCCCCGCCAGCACTGCGCTTGCCCGGTAGGCCGGGTAGCCCGGGTCCGTGAGCAGCACGGCGTCGCCGGGGTTTACGCGCGCCAGGGCGAAGTGGTGGCATCCTTCCTTGGAGCCGATCAGGGCTAGCACTTCGGTGGCAGGGTCGAGGGGAACGCCGTACCGCTCGCCGTACCACCGCGCCACCTCGGCCCGGAAGGCGTACATCCCCTTTTCCTCGTCGGTCGGATAGCGGTGGTTCGCGGGATCGCGAGCGGTTTCGGCTAGTCGGGCGATCACAGGCTCGGGGGTCGGCTCTACGGGGTCGCCGATGGCCAGGCTGATCACGTCGACACCCGAGGCCCGGGCAGCGGCGATCTTGTTGCGGAGCTCCATGAAGAGATACGGGGGGATTTTCTTGAGCCTTTCCGCCTTTTCCATCTGCGTCTCCGGTGGCCGAGCCGGTATCACCCCCCGCGCGGGACCTCAAGCCCGGCCGCGGCTCGTCCCCTGCGGCCGTTGTCAAAGCGCGCCAGACAATATATTTCGTGACGCGGGACACACAGGCAGTTCGGGCCCCCGGCGGAGGAGCCGGTGCGGGCGGCGCCGGAGCTGCCGGACAGAGCAGAATGTCGCACGAGGCCTACATTGGCATCGGGTCGAATCTGGGGGACCGGAAGGCAAACTATCGCGAGGCTTGCGAGCGGATCCGCGCACTGCCGCATACCCGGATCGTAAAGGAGTCTTCGCTCTACGAGAGCGAGCCCCACGGGGATGCGAAGACCTGGTTCGTCAACGGGGTCATTCAAATCGAAACCGAGGCGAGCCCCGATGCGCTGCTGCGGCAACTGAAGGCCATCGAAAAGGCCATGGGCCGCAAGCGCGTCAAAGGCAAGCGCTGGGGATCGCGCGTGATCGACCTGGACATCTTGCTCTACGACAAGGAAGTGATCGACAAGCGGAACTTGAAAGTGCCGCATCCGCGAATGCACGAGCGCCGCTTCGTATTGGTGCCGCTCGCCGAGCTGGCGCCCCACTTCATTCACCCGCGCCTGAACGCCACGATCAGCGAGCTCCTCGCCGGGTGCCCCGACACGAAGCGCATGCACTTGATGCGCGCCGCTTGAGGCGCGCATCAGGGCGCGGGCTCTCACCGACCCGCGATTGCGGCAATCGCCGCGAGGTCGGCCGCGGTGACCAGGCCATCGCCGTTCGCGTCGACCCCGGGTGCAGAGCGGGGTGGCGCCTGGCCCGCGCGCGCCGCGGCGTCGCCATCGCCGTCGAAGAGCTCGGCGACTGCTTGCGAAAGATCGGCCGCGTCCGCCTGCAGGTCGCCGTTTGCGTCTCCGGGGAGGCGCCGGGAGAAGGTGGGCGAGTGAGTGGGGGATGAGGCCGCGGTTTGGCTGGGCTCCGCGCTGGCTGTGGGGGTCGGCGTTGCGGTGGGCTGGGGCGTGGGCTCGGGTGGGGTAGTGCTGGGGGAGGGTGTTGCAGAGACCCTCGGAGTCGTGGTTGGCGTCGGGGTCTGGCTCGGCGTGGCTGTGCGGGTGGGAGTCGCCGTGCGGGTGGGAGTGCGCGACAGAAAAGGCGTTGGCGTGCGCGTCATCGTGGGAGAGGCGGTCGGCGGCGCCGTGGGCGTTGGCCCGGATGTCGTGTTCCACCAATAGGTGACGATTACGTCGCGCCGGTCCTCGGCGAGGTCGAGCGCATCGAGAACAGGAACGCTCAGCGCCAGCGCTGCGCCGTCGGTGCCGCCGTTCGGATCGGCCAGCAGGGCGCCGCAGTCGAAGGGATACCCCGTAGCCACGGTCTCGCACGTTCCCTGTCCGCACGGGAGGTCGTTTGCGATCGCTGCACCCGGCAGATTGTCCGCATTGAAAATCGCCGCCGCGACGGAGCCGGTGGTCAGCGGGTAGATGCGGGGCGGGCGGCGGGCAGGATCGTCGGCCGTGCAGGGCAGCCCGTCGTCGCCGTAGGCGGGGTCCCCAGGATGTGGCTGGCAGGCGCCTTCGGTTCGGGGAGAAAATACCACGTACGCGGAAAAGGCGATCCGGAGCACAGCCGCTCCGGGCGGCCCGTTCCCGGAGGGCATTGCCTGCAACGCGCTATTGCACGCCTGCGGATGCGGCGAAAGCGGGTTGCAGGCAGGGTGGCTTTCGCTCTCCCGACAGGCTGCGTCTCCGGTCACGGGATCTTCCGTGTCGCATTCGGGGTCGGTGCGCGCGATGTTGTGGTCCTGGAGGACGACGAAGTCAGTGCCCGGAAGGCCAGAACAACCGATCGTGCCGGCCCCAGCGTTGCCAGGTCCGAACTCGTCGGGCAGCTCCACGGGAACAACGCAGGTACACGCGCTCAGGGTCTCGACGGGTTCGATTGCAATGCCCTCGGCCGGCAAGGCAACCGGGATCCGCCCATCCGCAGAAGGTGCCCCGGTCAAAAACGTCAGGACCGCCGAAAGGCTCGGCTTCGGCTCGCGGCCGAAGGTGGCCAGGCGCGTCTGCAGCCGGAAACCGCTCCGGCCGGGGTCGGCCTCGAACAGACGCGCGGTTTCCACGGTGCAGTTTGCCGCGCAGCCGTCGCCGCCAAAGCGGTTTCCGTCGTCGCAGCCTTCCGGAGGCTCGGCGATCCCGTTGCCGCACAGCGCGAGGGGTACTGCCGTTGCCGTGGGAGATGGCGTGACCGAAGGGAGAGCAGCGGTCGCACTCGGCGTAGGGGTGACCTGCGCGGCGCACGGCAGCGCCAGCAGCAGAGCCCCGCCGCCGACTGCCCGTAGCGCCCGTGCAGAAAGCCGCCTGCGTTTTTGCCGTGACGTCTTTGCCACCGACTCCTCTCCGAGCCGCGCCGAAGGGACGCGTGTAGCACAGAAGGTGCGGGTGGTCGAAGGCCCCGGCTGTTCCCCGCCAGCCAGTTTTCACTTCACGATGCGAATCCGCCAGCAGCCGGCCGCGGGCTCGATGTGGCTGACGACATAGCCGCACGCCTCGGCGGCGCGCGGGATGTCCCGCACTGCCCGCGGATCGTCCACCAGGAGTTCCAGCACGGACTCCCGGGCCATTTCCTCCAGGCGCACGCGGGCCCGCGCCCAATTGAGCGGACAGCGGACTCCGCGGAGGTCCATGCGTTCGACCGTTTCCGTCTGCCGCACTTTTCGCGGCCTCTCGATCCCTGCTATAGTCTGGCCGGCTGGCGGTAGCCGCGCCGGCCGATCATAGCAGAGACACGCGCGGGAGCAGAGATCGGGCAGGAACGTGCAGGTGTGCCACGCCGCCAGAGCGCTGTGGCAGAGGGAACCGCGGGCCGCCAGTGGGGTGCCCTTAGCTGCCATCTGACAGGACGCCGATGGAGCGATATGTCTTGCGGCGCGAGCCGGTACCACCCAGGGCGGAAGCGTTTCGCATCCGCTACGCGGAGCTTCTGAACCCGGCCCAGTACGAGGCGGTCACGACTCTGGAAGGCCCGCTCCTTGTGGTCGCGGGGGCGGGCAGTGGAAAGACCCGGACGCTGGTTTTCCGCGTCGCTCGCCTGGTGGAGTGTGGAGTGGATCCCGCGCACATCCTGCTGCTCACCTTTACCCGCAAGGCAGCAGCGGAGATGCTGCGCCGGGCTGCCGCGCTTCTCGATGGCCGCTGCGACCGCGTCGCCGGCGGCACGTTCCACTCGTTTGCCCACCTGGTGCTCCGGCGCTACGCGGATAAGATCGGCCTCAGCCGCTCGTTCACGATCCTCGATCGCGGCGATTCGGAAGATGTCATCAACCTGCTGCGGGCGCGGCTGGGCCTGGACCGCAAGGAGCGGCGCTTTCCCCGCAAGCAGGCCATCGCCGAGATCTTCAGCATGGCGGTCAACAAATCGATCTCCTTGCCCGAGCTGGTCGAGGCGGAATACCTGCACCTGCTCGATCACCTGGCGGACCTGCAGCGCTTGCAGCGCGCGTACGCCGCGTACAAAGCCGAGCAGCACCTCCTCGACTACGACGATCTGCTGGTGAAGCTGCGCGACTTGCTGGCGGAAAGCGAGGACGTGCGCGCGCGCCTCGGCTCTCGATACCGGTACCTCATGGTCGACGAGTACCAGGATACGAACCGGCTTCAGGCGGAGATCGTGCGCCTACTGGCCACCGGCCACGACAATGTGATGGCCGTGGGCGACGATGCGCAGAGCATCTATTCGTTCCGGGGCGCGAATTTCCGCAACATCATGGACTTCCCCGCCCTCTTCCCAGGCACGCGGATTATCACGCTGGAGGAAAACTACCGCAGCACGCAGTGCATCCTGGACGTGACGAACGCGATCATCGCGCAGGCCCGCGAGCGGTACACCAAAAATCTGTTCACGCGCAGGCCGGGAGGCGTCCCGCCGCTGCTGGTCGCCGGCGAGAACGAGCAGTTCCAGTCCCGCTTCGTCTGCCAGAGAATTCTCGAGCTGCGCGAAGAAGGAGTGCCGCTCGACGAGATCGCAGTGCTGTTTCGGTCGAGCTTTCACTCCTTCGACCTCGAGATCGAGCTGGCTCGCCGAGACATTCCCTTTGTGAAGCGGGGGGGATTTAAGTTCATCGAAAGCGCCCACATCAAGGACGTGCTCGCCCACCTGCGCGTTCTGGCGAACCCTCGCGACGCGGTGTCCTGGCACCGGATTCTGTTGCTGCTCGAAGGGGTGGGGCCGCGCACTACCGAGGCGATCGTGGGCAAGGTCGCGGGGGCCGCCGACCCTGCTGCGGAGCTGGAACGCGCCAGCACCCGGGGGGCATCGGGAGAGATCCAGGCCCTCGCTGGGCTCCTGCGCCGGCTCGCGGAAATCCCCTCGCCGGGCGACCAGATCCAGGAACTGCTGCGGTACTACGATCCGATCCTCCGGCGGGGGCCCCCCGAGGCTTTCCCCAAGCGAC
>JBBIUR010000242.1:0-5814 GCA_037440145.1 Myxococcales bacterium
CGCGAAAGACGCCCCGCGGTGTGTCCACCCGCAGCAGCCGCGAGCAGAGCATTGGGGACAAGCTCAGCGCGACGAAAGCGGACACGAGGACGGCAGCGGCTACCGAGACCCCGAATTCGTAAAAGAACCTCCCGACAATTCCCGTGATGAAGGCCACGGGCAGGAAGACGGCGGCCAGAGGCAGCGTAGCCGCGATGGCCGCAAACGCGATTTCGGTCGTCCCGTGCAGGGCCGCGCGCACGAGGTCGGTGCCCTCTTCCATGTGGCGGTGGATGTTCTCGAGCACGATGATGGCGTCGTCCACGACGATCCCGATGGAAAGGGTGAGGGCGAGCAGGGTGAGGTTGTTGATAGTGAAGCCCAGGAAGTACATGACAGCGAACGTCGCCAGCACGGAGGCGGGGATCGTCAGGGCGGGAATCAGGGCACTGCGAGGGGTGTGCAGGAAGAGAAAGATGACAAGCACCACGAGCGCGCCGGCGACGAGGAGCGTCTCCTGGACTTGCGCCACCGACTCCTCGATGAACTGCGCAGCGTCGAAGGCAATCACGATGCGGTAGCCCGGGGGCAGGTTGGCCTTCACGGCCTCGAGTTCCCTGCGCACCGCGCCGGCGACGTCGATGGTGTTGGCGCTCGACTGCTTCAAAACTCCCAGGGCGACGCTGGGCGAGAGGTTGAAGCGGCCGACCGTGCGCTCGTTCTCGTCTCCCTCCACGGCGACTCCCACATCTCGCAGGCGCACCGGGGCGTCGTTCCGATAGGCGATGACGAGGTCATTGAACGCCTCGGGCGAGGGAAATTCCCCCTCGGTCTTCACCACGAACTCGCGCCTTCGGCTTTCGATGCGGCCCGACGGCAGCTCGACGTTTTCGCGCCGCAGGGCTTCGGCCACGTCGCCCACGGTCAGATGGTGGGCGGCGAGCCGGCGGGCGTCCAGGCGCACGCGGACCGCGAACCGCTTTTCACCCCCGATCAAAATCGAGCCCACGCCCGGCAACCGCTGCAGGCGCTCTTTCACGACGTTGTCCGCGTAGTCCGTCAGGGCGCGCAGGCTTTCCCCAGGGGCATTCAGCGAGATCCACATGATCGCTTGCGCGTCGAGGTCGATTTTGCTGACCACGGGCTCCTCAGCCTCCTCCGGTAGCTCGCCGCGCACGCGCGCGATTTTGTCCCGCACGTCCTGAGCGGCGATGTCGATATCGCGTTCGAGGTCGAACTCGATCGTGATGCGGCTCACCTGCTCGCGGCTTTCCGAAGTGAGGGTCTTGATCCCCTCGATCGTGTTGATCTCTTCCTCGAGCACCTCGGTGACTTCCTTCTCCACTACCTCCGGGTCCGCCCCCGGCAGCACCGTGACGACGCTGACGATCGGGAAGTCGACATCGGGCAGTTCTCGGACCGGCAGCTTTGTGTACGCGATCCAGCCGAACAGGATCAGGGCGAGCGTCATGACCGTGGCGAGGACCGGGCGGCGGATTGACAATTCCCAGAGCGACATGGCTCAGCTCTCCGCCCCTGCCGCGACGTCCACCACGGGGATCGCAGTGCCGGACCGGAGCTTCTCGTGCCCCGTGCGGACGATGCGCTCTCCCGCGCGCAAGCCGCGCACCACCTCCACGCGGCCGGGAAGCCGGACGCCGGTTTCCACGACGCGCGCCGACGCGCTGCCGTTCTCCACAACGAAGACGAGCGTTCGATCGCCGTCTGGAACCAGGGCCTCTTCGGGGATCACGGGCACCTCCGGGTGGCGCGTCAAGCGCACCTCGACGGCGGCGAACTGGCCGGGCCGCAGGACCCCTTCCTCGTTTGGGATGGAAGCCTTCGCGGTTACTGTGCGGTTCACGGGGTCGACCTGCGGGTCGACGAACGTGAGCACGCCCGAGAACTGCCGGTCTGTGTGGCTCGCCACCCGGGTTTCCACGACCTCCCCAGGGCGCAGCTGGCTCAAGTAACGCTCGGGCAGTGCAAAAACGATCTCCACGGGGTCCAGGTCGATCAGGGTGACCAGGGGCTCGCCGTCTTTGACGAACGCCCCAACGTCGACGCGCCGCTGCCCCACGACGCCGGCGAACGGGGCGCGAATGACAGTCTCTTCCAGCTGCGCTTCGGCAAACGCGAGGCTCGCCTTGGCGACGTCGAGTGCCGCTGCCGCCCGCTCCAGAGCCGCCCGAGCCTTGTCGTAATCCTGTTGCGACGCGATCCCCTTCTTCCACAGCGGCTCGATGCGATCGTACTCTCGTTGTGCGTCAGCCCTTTGCACTTCCGCATCGCGCACCGCGGCGCGGGCGAGGTCGACCTGGGCGCGCTCCTGCCGGTCATCGAGCACGACGAGAATCTGTCCCGCGCGCACCTGCTCGCCTTCTTGGAAGCGCAACTCATGCACGCGCCCGGAATGCTTCGGCTTGAGATCCACCGATTGCTCGGCTTTCAAGGTGCCGACCGCGAGCGCGGTGACCTCCACGTTCTCCGCGCGGACGAGCACGGTTTCCACGGGCACGGGAGCGACCTGCGAGGTCGGTGCCGGCCCAGCGTCCCGGCATCCCGCCGGAGCCGTGGCCAGCAGGACTGCAAAGAGCCAGCGGCGGGGCATCGAGCTGAGAATGAGGAAACGCCTCCGTTGGGTCAAGAAGCTGTGCCGCGCTGCTGCTTCAGGACGGGACCAAAGGCTCCGAGCGCGGAGGGGGGGCCGCCTTGGCAAACCCGGTCCGCCGCAGAGAGGCACGGCGTTGCCGGCCTTCGCGAAGCAGCCTCGCGCCCCATCCCGGCGTCGAGGAGGAGAGTTTGTTCGCGGGCGGATAAGGGCCGCGCTGCCTTCGCGAGCGCGGCACCGAGGCGCGTTCGTGTCCGTGCGCTTCCGCAGCAGCAGCCTTAACGCGGCTGCTCCCTTTGCTGCTTTCGGCCTTCCCGGCACCCGGCCTGCGCGCCCGAGGGAAACCCTCGGGCCGGTGTCCTGGTGCGTACTCGGAGGGAAATTCGCGCCGCGCCGACTAGCCGGCAGCGGAATTCTGCTCCTCGCGGGGGATTGGCTTCCCGCCCTTCCCCTGACCGGTGGCGTAGGCGTGCTCCCGCCATCGCTCCAGCCCGCGGCGGAGATATTCCGGATTGATTTCGAGTATCTCGCAAATGTTCTCGAACGAAAACGGCCACTCCCGATCGTCGGAGTAGATCCACTCGCTAGCTTCGATGAAAATCTGGCGCGCGTAGCCGTCTTTCGCGAAGGCGTATTTCTGGTAGCAGTTGAGGGCGTCCTCGAGAACCGCGAGCATCAGGTGTTTCTCTCCGCGCACCGCCGAGCCGTGGCGGAACGCCGCGTAGAACTGCGCCGGCAACAGCGCGTCCGGTTCGAACAAGCCGGACGACCGATCGCTCCTGTACATCACCCATCCCCTCCAGCCGAGAATCCTTCGCGGACCTTTACCGGCGACCGGATTACTAGCCAAATGAATTCGGTTTCCGCAAAGGGCAACCGAGCTTAATTTCGCAGCGCACTTGCATTTCCAACCGCTCCGCCCCCCGTCCCCGCGACCCTCGTGGTCGCCGTCACTTCTTTGCGCCGAGCACTTGCTCCTTGAAAGACTTGGCCACGGTGAAGCGGGCCTTCGTTCGCGCCGGGATCTTGATCTGCTCGCCCGTCTGCGGGTTGCGCCCCATGCGCGGCTTGGTCTTCACCTTCTTCCACGTGCCCAGACCGGGTATTTTGACGGGTTCGCCCTTCCGAACCGAGCTGACGATCGTGTTGACCAGCGCTTGCAGTACCGAATCGGCTTGTTTCTTCGACAGGCCCGTTGCGCTGGCCAGCTTGTCGAGTAATTGCGACTTCGTCATGAATCCTCCTCCCCTCGTGTCCCGACGCTTCGTAAGCCGAATAGACTCTTTCGCAACCCCACCCTGGCAGCCAGGGCGCCCGTAACTTGCACCGAGGGCCGGCGAAAAGTCAAGAGAAATTCCGGGGCGCCAGGGCGGGGTCGCAGGGCGCCCGCGGCGGGCGCGGACCAGCCGCCACTGTTTTCCGGGGCCGATTCCGGCTATGGATTCGGGAGCGGGGAGGGGTGGCCGAGTGGTTTAAGGCACCGGTCTTGAAAACCGGCGACCCGCAAGGGTCCGGGAGTTCGAATCTCCCCCCCTCCGTCGATGCTCCTCGGTTTTTTGCTGCCACCCGAGCCGATCGAGGTGGCCACCGCCCGGTTTCCCGTTGCGTCCCGATCCGCGACGCCAAGGGGCTGCCGCCCCCTCCGGTCCTGGTTTGCCACGGCGGAAGATCGACGGGGACTGCCGCCCCGAGGGTGGCTATGACCGTGCCTTAGGTGGCCCCCGCCAGCCGAGGGTCCGAGTACCGGCGTGGCGGAGGGTTGCGCGGAACGCGCTTGCCGGGGACTCGCGCTGGTCCAAATTCGACTTTGTCCCGCCAGTCCCGAGCAAGCTGCCTTTGCGCGTTCCCTGATGATTCGATGCCTAGCGGCGGGCGCCTCGCAATTCGGGGTCTGCGACTCCCTACTTCCCCGGCACCGGGGTCGAGGAAGGCCTTCGCGCGAGTTGCCCATCGCGCAGCGCAGCGGGCGCGGGCGTTTTCCCGAGTGCTTCTGGGTTGCGCTTTCGACGAGAACTAGCGCGGACTGACACGCGCAAGAGCCTTTCGCGAGCGCGAATTCCCTGGGTTGCACCGCAAAGCCTGGTTGTCACCGCCGACGCCGTATCGGGCACGACGGGCACGCGGCCGCTTTGGAAGCCCTGGACACGCGCGCTTCAGTTCGTGGAAATGTTCAGCCGATGGTTGCTCTCGCCGAGCCGGAGTTCCGTGCGATTGGCGCCGCGGCAGCCAACTTGCGAGCGCTAAAGTTCGGCTGGGTTTCTGGTCGGAGAAGCCTTTCCGCGTGCGTGCAGATGACCGCGATCCGGACAGCAATTCCGTCGTCGCAGCGGGTCACCTGCCGGCGCGCTGTGGGGGCCCCGGAGCTTTTCCCCGAGCCGCCGCAGGCTTTGGGGCCACGCTGTTCGGATGCCAGCATCTCGTCCCGCGCGCGGAGGTCGCGCCGCCCCGCACGCAGCGCCGATGTGAGGAGGTCGTTCCCGCAGGAGGCGAGTTGCCCAGTCCCCGCCGGGGTGGCTTCCAGCGCTCGCCCGCCGCTCCGCCCTTCCAGAAGCGCCCTCGCGCCGCTCGCCCTGGACCTCGCGCAATCAGTTGCGCTTGAGGATGGCGGGTCGAGGCGCGTCTTTGCGCCGGTAGCACCCGCACTCGTCCAGCGCGTACATCCGGCGAAATTCGGGGTGCCGCCACATGTCGCGTGCCGCCGGGACAGCACTGGCGCGCTTTTCCTCCACGATGCAGATATAGGTCGGCTTGCGCAACAAGATGTGGTCCGAATCGTACTTTTCGTGGCCGGCCCATCCTTTTCCGAGATCGAGGCCAGAGCGGCGTGCCACGTGGACATCCGTGAGGCCGAGCATATCGAGCACGGGGCGATCGAGGTAAAAGCGCAGGGCACCGATTCCGATTGCCGCCACGGCCTCGTGACGTGCGGTGTGCTGCCGGATACAGTTGGCCCGTCCCTTGGCGTATGCCCTCAGAAAGGCGGCTACCTTCCGGTGTGCGCTCCGTGTGCGAGATTCACGAATAATGGGCGGGACCAGGAAGAAGACCGCCGCCCCGATTAACGCATACAGAGCCACTCGCCCGGCAGCGACTCGGCCAGCGAGAAGCCACGACCATCGCAAACCCGCCACCGCCAGTGCCAGCAGCGCGGGCATTACCGGGACCCAGAAGCGGTAAAGGGCGAATGCATCCCCACCCACCGACACGACGTATGCGGCGTAGAG
>JBBIUR010000243.1:0-5785 GCA_037440145.1 Myxococcales bacterium
GGCTGCAGCGCGGCTCGATCAAGTGATGCTGTTTCACATGCGCTCCTCCGCCGACGTGGGATTGTACGCGGCGGCGGTGCGGCTCACCGAAGCGTTCCACCTGATCCCGGATGCGGTACTCGTGACGGTGTACCCGTTGCTCGCGGGCACGGAGCGCGCTGCGCCGGAGGTGTTTCGACAGGCGTTCCGGTTGAGCGCGAAATACCTCGTGGCTCTCGCCCTCGGCTTCGCTTTGGCGCTCACGGCGCTGCGGCGCGAAGTGCTGGTCGCGTTCTTCGGTCCTGCCCTCGAGGGTGCTGCGTCCGCGCTCGCCATTCTGGCGTGGTCGCTGTTTTTCTCGTATGGGGGCGCTGTCTATTTGAACCTGGTGATCGCCAAGGCGTTGCAGCGCTTGCTCGTCGCGGTCAGTGCCCTAGCCGTGGCAGTCAATGCGTGGGGCAACTGGCTCTGGATTCCGGGTTACGGCGCCGCCGGGGCAGCCGCGGCCACGGTAGTTGCAAATGCGGTGGGGTTCGCTTGCTGGTGCGCGATTCCGGTCACGCGGCCGTACATGCGGCTGTTCGCGCAGGAGAGCTGGCGGCCGGGACTCGCGGCGGCCCTGGCAGCGGCGCTGCTGGTGTGGGCACCTCTTCGCCCACTCGCGCTTGCGCCGGCGGTGCTGGCTTTGTACGCGGGCCTTCTCTGGCTGCTCGGCGGCGTGTCGCGCGCCGATGTGCGGCTGCTCGAACGGGCGCTCGGGGCGCCGGGAGCACGTGCGCTCGGGCTGTGACGGGCGCGGGGCTCAAGCGCGTGGGAGCTGCGCCGGCTCCGGTGCCCCGACGGCTTTGCGCACCAGGCGCTGCCATTGCGGCGGCGTCCCCGGCACGATTTTACCCAGCACCGCAAGCCGCCGGGATCCGGTGGCGGCGGGGCAGTGGTTTGGCAGCCCGCGGACAGCGTGGCAGGCGAGCACCGCGAAGCAGATCGGTTCAAGGCTGGAGGGCGGTACGCCGAGCTCTGCTGTCGTGCCCAGCGCGATTCCGGGCAATTCGCGAGCAATCATTCGGAGCAGTGTCTGGTTCCGGCTGCCCCCGCCCGCGAAGTAAATGGCGTCCAAAGGGCCGCGCGGCAGGACAAAGCGCTGGTAGGCGCGCGCGATCGATTGAGCCGTGAAGGCCGTTGCTGTCGCGACGATGTCCGGCGGGGAAAGCCGCAGCTGGCGGGCACGGCGCAGAAGCTGCCCGGCGAAGGCGGTCCCGTAGCGCTCGCGCCCGGTCGATTTCGGCGGCCGTTTGCGCAGAAAGGGGTCGTCGAGGAGCTCTGCGAGAAGGGCTGCGTGGACTCGACCCCGCCGCGCCCACGCGCCCTCGCGGTCGAAGAGCCTGCGGCCCCGACTGAGTTGGGCGACGACTGCGTCAATGACCATGTTTCCCGGGCCGGTGTCGAAGGCGACAACCCCCGCCGCGTCGCACCCCGGGGGGAGATAGGTCAAATTGGAGATACCGCCCAGATTGTGAATTGCGATCCCCCGCTTTTTGTCGGCGAACAGGGACCAGTGCGCGAACGGCGCTAGCGGCGCTCCCTGCCCGCCCAGGGCGATGTCGGCAGGCCGAAAGTCGGCGACGGTGGTAATGCCCGTCCGCGCGGCGATCACGGCAGGCTCGCCGATTTGCAAGGTGCAGGGGGGCCGCCTCCGGCCGCTGCCTGGCGGGCCGTGGAAGATCGTGTGCCCGTGGGAACCGATGAGATCGATCTCCGCCAGCGGGACGCGCGCATGCCGGGCCACGTGCAGCGCGGCCACCGCAAGCCGCTCTCCCAACGCTGCGTGCAGGGTGGCGAGCCGCGCGGCGTCCACGGTGCGCCCTTCGGCGATCGCCAGCAATCGCCGGCGCCACAGCGGCCCGTAGGGCACGGTGAGGCAGTGCACGCCGCGGAGGCGATAGCCACTAGGGCATGCCTGGAGTTCTACGAGCGCGGCGGTCACGCCGTCGCACGACGTCCCAGACATCAGCCCGATCGCCCGCCAGCGCTCAGGCAGGCGCCCTTGGGCCTCCCCATGGCTCGAGCACCAGTGTCGCTGTGGGGTGCGGCTCTTCACGGTTCACTCCTCGCGCAAATCCTCGTCGCCCCGCAGGAGCATCAACTCCTCGCCTACCTGGTGCACGATCCAGCGGTGCACGTCGTCGAGAATTGCCAGCCACTGCGCGCCGTTCAGCAGCGCGTGCGGAGCGCCGGGGTACAGGATCAGGGTGGCACCGAGTTCGCGCGCCAGTGTCTCGAGAAAGCGCTGGGGCGTGCAGGGGTCCGCGGTTCCCGCAGCCACCAATCGGGGCACCTCCGGTGGCGCGCCGGCCCCGACCTGCAACTGCGCGAGTTCCAGGCGCCAGCGCGCGGGTAGCGGCAGCAGCGAGTCCGGGTCCGGGCCGACTAGAACCTCGTCGATGCAGCGCTGTGTCGGGCGGATCGCACGGCCAAGACGAGACGCGAGACGGGCGCGCAACCCCCGGAAGTGCGGCAGTGAAGTCGCTCCCCTGCCCGCTTGTAGGGGCGCGATGCCCACCGCCAGGCGCACGGGGGAGAGGTGGAGCGCCAGCAGCGCTCCGAAATCCTGGCCCAGGACAATCGGGCGCGAGCCCAGGGCGCAAACGAACTCTCGCGCGGTGCTCATGGCCGCACTCCATCGAGCGATACGCCAGCACGGGCGGAGATCCGGCACGTAGGAGGTCCACCCCCGGTGCGCTAGATAGCCGGCAGCATGAGCCCATGCGCGCGGGCCCATCCAGAAACCGTGCAGGAGCACGAGCGGGGCAGCGAACTTCTCTCGCTCCGCCACCACAATTTTCGTCTGGAGCCCAGCAATGGTCTGTGTCACCGGGCTCAGCTTATCTCCGTGTAGGGAAAGAAAAAGCCCCTCGGCATTCCATGCTGCCGAAGGGCTTCTTCTTTGAGCCCGCAGGCTCAACCCGGGCGAAGGGTAGAAACAGCGTGGCCTATCTCAGGCCGGTTCGTTCAACGATGACGTTATTTCTTTTTCTTCTTTGCCGGAGCTTTCTTTTTCTTGGCCGGCGCTTTCTTCTTCGCGACGGCCTTCTTCTTTCCCCCAGCCTTCTTCTTTGCTGCCATAACTACCTCCTTGCCGTTGTTGCACCGCATCAGCAACTACCCCACAGACCCCCTTCGCCGCGGGTTCTCACCACCACACCGCCGACCACCCATCGCGCCGCGATTATAAGAAGTGCGTCCAACGTGTCAAGAGAAGAATTGGGTTTTAGAAATTTTTTTTAAACCGGAGCGCTTCGGGAACTCGGCGGAGAATGCCGAGTTCCAACTGCTTGCTCGCGGCTACTTCCCGCCACCTGATAGCAGAGCGTTTTAAGGAATATCACAGCGGCGTCTCCCGGCGGCATCGAGAACCAAAGGAACCCTTTCAGCCCCCCGACCCACGGTGGTCTGTGCCGCCTTGCTGCCAGTGGCGGCCACGCCTGCCAGGAGTGCAGTGGCCAAAAGCTTTTCCCCTTCAACTCGCGCGCCGGAAGGCAGCGCGCCCGGGATAGATGGCTCGAGTGCCGAGCTCCGCCTCGATGCGGAGCAGTTGGTTGTACTTTGCGGTTCGCTCGCCGCGGCACACGCTGCCGGTCTTGATCTGTCCTGCGTTGACCGCCACGGCCAAGTCGGCGATGGTGGTATCCTCGGTTTCTCCGGAGCGATGCGACAGGACGGTGGCGTACCCAGCCTCGCGGGCCACCCGGATCGTCTCAAGCGTTTCCGTCAACGTGCCGATTTGGTTGGGTTTGATGAGGATCGAGTTGGCGGCGCCGCATTCGATGCCGCGCCGCAGGCGCTCGGGGTTTGTGACGAAGAGATCGTCTCCGACTAGCTGGATGCTCTTTCCCAGGCGCGCCGTAAGCGCCTGCCAGCCGCTCCAGTCGTCCTCTGCGAGTCCGTCTTCGATCGACAGAATCGGGTAGCGCTCTACCCAATCCGCGTAGAGAGACACCATTTCCTCGCTGCTGCGGCGACTGCCGTCGGACTTTTTGAAGACGTACGCTCCGCCTTCGTAGAACTCGCTGGCTGCCGGGTCGAGGGCGATGGCCACTTGCCGCCCCGGGCGGTAGCCCGCGCTCTCGATGGCCGCCAGCAGTAAGTCCAGAGCCTCCTGGTTCGACGCCAGTCGCGGTGCGAAGCCTCCCTCGTCACCCACTGAGGTGCTGTAACCGCGCTGGGCGAGGATGCGGCGCAAGGTGTGGAACACTTCCGCTGCCATCCGCAGCGCGTCGGCGAAGGCGCGCGCGCCGACCGGCACGATCATGAACTCCTGGAGGTCGACGGAGTTGTCGGCATGCGCTCCGCCGTTGAGCACGTTGAGCATCGGGACCGGCATGGTGCGCGCGGCGCGGCCCCCCAGGTAGCGATACAGAGGTTGGCCTGCTGCGACTGCAGCCGCCTTGGCGACGGCTAGAGACACGCCCAGGATGGCATTCGCCCCGAGCCGCTTCTTGTTCGGCGTGCCATCCAGTTCGCACAACAGGGCGTCGATTTCCTGCTGCCCGCGAGGGTCCTTCCCGCGCAGCTTGGGGGCGATGCGCTCGTTCACGTTGCGGACGGCTTTCAAGACACCTTTGCCGAGGTAGCGCTTCTGCCCGTCGCGGAGTTCCAGCGCTTCGTGGGTCCCCGTCGAAGCGCCCGACGGCACCGCGGCCCGCCCCACCACGCCGGTGTCGAGCCGCACGTCTACTTCGATCGTTGGATTGCCCCTCGAGTCCAGGATTTCCCGCGCGATCACGCCGTGGATGCGCACCGTTCTCCTCCCGTGCCCGCCCGCACTCGCTGCGCGGCACAGCGAGCGGCGCGGGCGGTTCGTTTTGTGTTTTGCGTTGCCCGCTGTAGGATGCCGCGCGCGATGGGCCTCATAGCGCGTGCGTGGAGCAAATACAAAGTGGTTTTGCCGGTGGCGGTCGCGTATGCGCTAGCGGGCGCCCTGGCGGCTTCGGCAATCTGGGGGAACCGCGGTCTCGTGCACTTGTGGCGACTCGAGGCGCAGCTCGCGGAACTGGAACGCACGGCCTTGCAACTTCAGCGCGGCAACTCTGCCCTGAGGGCGCGCTTGCGGCGCTTGCGGTCCGACACGAACTTCCTCGAGCAGGTCATTCGCGAGCGCCTCGGCTGGGTGCGAGAGGGCGAGATCCTATATCGCTTTCCGCCGGCGAGCGCGGGAAACCGGCGCGCGGTGCCGGCAGAGGACGGCGACTAACGGCGAGCGGAGAACGCCCCTGCAAGAGTTGCGCGGGGAAGCCAGCTCGAAGGCTGCCGTGATCCTGGCCTCATTGCGCGATCGATGACTGCGGCAAGGTGCGGCGCCACAGAAACTCGCTCGCCAGCCGGCGAACGGGGGCGAGCAGGAAGCGGGTCGGGCTCGCCCCTGGCCGGGCCGCACGGCTGCGTACAGCCTAAGGCACGGGAGGCGACTGGGACTCTGGGAACCGTTGCCGGGAGCAGTCGGGCATGCTGTCCACCGGCGACTGCCGTGATCCGAGGAATTCGCCCGCTCCCTCCCCGCGTGCTTCCGCATGCCCGCCGGCAGCGGCGGGCGCGACGCGCCCAAACGGAAGTTTCCTCCCGCGGGCCAGCAGGAGTCCGAACAGCCCGGCCGCGGTGGCCGCGCAGCAAATCAGAAGCCCCGCGTAAAAAGATCTGGGGGCGAAACGAAACACGACCGTGTGCTTTCCGGGTCCAACAAAGACTGCCCGGAACAGGTAGTTTGCGCGCAAGATGGGAGCACGCTTTCCGTCGACCAGAGCGAACCAGC
>JBBIUR010000244.1:0-5735 GCA_037440145.1 Myxococcales bacterium
GCGGCGCAGAAGGCAGTGCGCCCCGCGGCTTCTGCACCTGGCGAGCTCCCCGCACCCGGGCGACTGGCTTGGGTTTCGGCGCTGCTGCGGGCGCTCCGCGCCAACTTGTTGTGTGCGCGCCTGGACCGCCACGAAATTGCAGGCTCGCTCGGCGACCTCGGGACCTTTCTCCCGCTTCTGGTCGGAATGACGGCGGAGAACGGATTGGACTTCGCCGCCTCTCTCTTCTTCGCTGGGCTCTTCAACGTGATCACCGGTCTGGAATTCGCGATCCCGATGGCGGTGCAGCCGATGAAGGCCATTGCGGCCGTGGCGCTCACCGAGGGGCTCACCGCGCGCCAGATCGTCGCTGCGGGCGCTACCGTGAGCTGCGCCGTGCTGGTGCTCGGCCTCACGGGTCTGATTGACTGGCTCCACCGCATCGTGCCCAAGCCCGTCGTGCGCGGCTTGCAGCTGGCGCTCGGGCTGTCGCTGCTGATGAAGGGGCTTCAGATGGTGGCGGCGACCGAGACCTGGATCGGCCCGGACAGCTATGCCACTGGGTTCCTTGCGGCCACTGTGGTCGTGGCCCTCTTCTTTTCCCGCAGCTTGCCCGCGGCGCTGGTCCTCTTTGCCGCGGGCCTCGCTCTAACGCTGTGGGATGAGCCCCGCCTGACGCAGACGCTGCGGCTGCAACTCGCCTTGCCCTCGTGGTCGCCTCCCCGGGCGTCGGATTTCTGGACTGCTTTCCCCAAGGCGGCGCTGCCCCAGATTCCGCTCACGACGCTCAACTCGGTGATTGCGGTCTGTGCGCTTTCGCGGGACCTTTTCCCCGACCGGGCGGCCCAGCCGCGAGCGGTGGCGGTGTCGGTGGGAGCCATGAACCTCGTGGCCGCGTGGTTCGGCGGGATGCCGTTATGCCACGGCGCGGGAGGACTCGCGGGGCAGTATCGCTTTGGCGCCCGGACCAACGGCTCGATCCTCTTTCTCGGCGCGGCCAAGATGGCGGTGGCCGTCGCCTTTGGCGGTTCGCTGATGTCCCTCTGCCGGGCTTTTCCTCAGAGCATTCTCGGCGTCATGCTCGCGGTAAGCGGCCTGGAGCTCGCGCTGGTCACGCGCGACCAGACACAGCGAGCCGAGGCGCTCGCGATGTTGCTGACCGCGGGTGTGTGCCTCGGGCTGCAGAACATCGCCCTCGGATTTCTCCTGGGGCTCGCTCTTTCCTGGGGGCTGCGGGCGCACGGTGCGGAAGGAGACGGAGAGGCGCGGCGCTGACCGCCTGCGGATCTCAAGGCGCGCGCTGCGATGAGGGCTGGTGGCGGAGCGCGCTGGAATTCCAGATGCCGGCGTTCTGGCCGCGAAAGGGCTGGGTGAACTCGGGTGGGCCGAACGGCGGATTTGTCTCGGCGCGGTAGTACGTGACGATGCGTCCTTCGGGATGCTCCTGTGCCCACGCGCTCGCCTGCTCGGCCCGGATCACCTGGAATGGCCGCCGCAACCGCCCGAGGAAGTGAAACTGCCCCTGGTAATCCCCGACGTGAGCGATGGGCAGCCCTGCGGCTTCGAGCGCCGCCAATCGGCGCGCGATTGGATGCAAGTCGTACGCGGGCCCGGCCACGGGAAACACCGCGCCCTCGACGCAGAGCAGGGTGACGACCGTCGCGCCGGTCAGGCGCCAAGCCGCTGCAAGGCCGTTCCGGGCGGCCAGCAGCGCGAGCAGCAAGCCCGCGCCGATCGGGATCGCAGCCCACGCGGGCTCGATGTCGCGCACCCAATCCGGCGGCGGGCGGAGGCGAAGGAACGAGACCAGCGGATCGACTGCAAAGGGCGCGGCGCACAGAGCGGTGCCCAGGGCGAGGAAAAACACGCCGGGGAGTTGCAGTGCGCGCGGTGCGCGCTTCTCGCCGGCGCGCGCCACCCCGCACGCGAGAAGCAGTGCCAGGGCCGGGAGCACGGGGAGGATGTAGTAGATTTGTTTGCCGCTGATCGCAGAGAAAATGGCCACCGTGAACAGGATCCACACGCCACAAAAGCGAGAGCCCGCGTCGCGGCTCCTGGCGGCCGCTGCCCAGTGTCGCCAGGCGTCGGGCCACGCCGCATACGGCAGCGCCATTGCGGGCAGGAAGGGCAGATACCACCACCAGGGGCGCCGATGGGCAAACGAGTGCAGGATGCGGCCCGCCGTCTGCCGCCACAGGATAGCGGTTCCGTACTCGTGTCCCCCAGCCCGCGCGGCGGGGATGGCCCACGCAAGTCCGATTGCTGCCCCGAGCGCCGTAGCGCCAGCGAGTGCCGCGTACCAGCGCCTCCAGCTCCGCGGCGGAGCGGAACTCGCCCACCAGGGCGCCGCCAGCGCAACTGGCAGGGTGTGCACGAGCACGACTGGACCCTTGCTCAGCGCGCCAAGGCCGAGGGCGCCGCCGAGCACAAGCCACGCCTTCGCCGTTCCGTTTCGCCAAGCCTCGGCGAGTCCCGCCAGGGCCAGCAGGACACAGAGCAGGAGCAAGATCTCCGGCATTACGACCGTGGCCATGGCATCCCAGAACGCCAGGCCGAGCAAGATCAAAGGCGCGAGCAACTGCGCTTCGGGCAGCTCGGGCCACAGGAAGCGGGCCAGGCGGCGCAGCGCGAGCAAACAGCCGAGCCCAGCCAGGACCGGCACGAGTTCGGGCCACCACTCGTTGGGCCCGAAGAGCCACCAGCCCGCGTGGAAAAGCCAGAACAGAACGGGCGGCTTGTGGCTGTACGGAGCGCTGTTCAGGCGCGGCAGGAGAAAGTCCCCGCGCTGCCACATCTCCCAGGCCACCGAGGCGTATCGCGTCTCGTCGATGGGCATCAGAGGGCGCAGCCGAACGGAGATCGCCGCGGGCACGAGGTAGGCTCCCGCCAGGACTCCGAAAGCGGCGCGAGGTCCCAGCCGTGGCAAGTTCGGCGTTCCGCTCAGGCGGGACCGGCCGGCGCAAAAGCCGGTTGCTTGCGCCGCTCGCGCTGAATGAGGGCGAGGTTGCGGCCGTAGACGACGAGGCCCGCCGCCTGTCCGGCGATGAACACGGGATCGAGGCGGTGAATGGCGTAGGCGAGCAAGGTGAGGCCCCCGGCGATGCTCAAGTACCAGAACGCCAGCGGGATCACGCTGCGCCCGGTCCGCTCGCTCTGGATCCACTGCACGAGAAATCGCAGCGAGAACAATCCCTGGCCCGCAAAACCCACCAGCAGCCAGAACTGATCAGCACTCATCGTCGCTTCCCTCTTCGCGGATCCCGGCGGGCTTTGCAGCGCGCCGCTGCAGCCACAGGACGCCGGTTAGGTCCACCAGTCCAATCCACAGCCGGTTCCAGACACCGTAATGCGAGCGGCCGCGGGTCCGCGGGCGGTCGCGAACCGGCACCGAGACGACGCGGCCGCCGTTGCGCATCACGAGTGCCGGAAGAAAGCGGTGCATGTGGTCGAAAAACGGGAGCTCGAGGAACACCTCGCGCCGGAAGACCTTCAGCCCGCAGCCCGTGTCGGGCGTGCGGTCCCGCAGAAGCGCCCCGCGCACCGCATTGGCAATCCGCGAAGAGATGCGCGTCACCCAACCGGCGCGGCGCTCGCCGCGGTAACCGCACACCAGCGCTGGGCCCCCTTCGGCGCGCGCGATTTCCAAAAGCCGCGGGATGTCGGCGGGGTCGTTCTGGCCGTCGCCGTCGAGGGTAGCGATCCAGCGGCCGCGGGCAGCGCGGACGCCGGTCCACAGCGCAGCGCTCTGGCCGCACCGGCGGTCGTGGTGGAGGATGCGGAGGCGGGGGAAAGTGCGGCGGACCGCCCGCAGCCGCTCGGCCGTCTCATCATCGCTGCCGTCGTTCACGTACACGACTTCGTAGTCCGCGTAGCCGTCGAGCGCGGCGCGGATCTCCTCCACGAGGCGTTCGATGTTTTCCGCTTCGTTGTGCACGGGCACGACCACGGAAACGGCTGGGGCGGGATCGAGCGCGAGAGCTCCGGGCGCGACACCTTGGGCTGCGGTGCCCTTTACAGGCTGCAGTGCCATCGCCATCGGCCGTCTCCAGGAGCGACCCGCTATGGTGCATCGAAACGGCGCGGGTGTCCATACGCGGACCGCCGGCCCGCCGCGGCGCAGCGCGCGCCGGTCACGGCGGACAGGGCTCAGGCGAGGTCCCACGCCGTGTCTGCGAGCGAGGCGATGTGCCGGCCGATGGCGAGGGAAGCGGTTGCAGCGGGCGAGGGCGAGTGCAGGACGTGGATTGCGCGGTCGGTCTGAGCGATTTCGAAGTCGTCGAGGAGCTCTCCTGACGGCGAGACCGCCTGGGCGCGAACCCCGGAGCCGTCAGGCTGCAAGTCGCGGGCGCGCACTTCGGGGACGAGCCGCTGCAGCGACCGCACGAAGGCGCGGCGGCTCAGGGAGCGATAGAACTCAGCGCTGCCCGTGCGCCAGTAGCGGGCTGCCATCCGCCAAAAGCCGGGGAAAGCGATCATGTCGAGCAGCTCTGCGGGGTGCACGTCGCCCCTGCGATATCCCTCGCGTGCAAAGGCGAGCACGGCATTCGGGCCCGCTTCGACTTCCCCGGTGACCCGGCGGGTGAAGTGTACGCCCAGGAACGGAAACGCGGGGTCAGGAACGGGGTAGATCAGTCCCCGTACCAGATTGCGCTCCGCGCGCAGCAGATAGTACTCGCCCCGGAACGGAACGATTCGCACTGCGGGGCGCAGGCCCATTCGGCGAGCGAGCAAATCGGCGTGGAGCCCCGCGCAGTTGACCGCATACCGAGCGCGGACCTCGCCCGCGGTCGTCTCCAGCAGCATCCCGCCCCACGCCCCAGCGCGGCACCGCTCCACCCGCGCGCCGGTGCGAATCTCCACGCCTTGCTCCACCAGTCGCCGGGCGAGCACCCGGCACACTTCGCCAAAGTCGACGGTAGCCGTCGCCGGCGACCACAGGGCGGCGATTGCGCGCGCGTGGGGCTCGATCTCGCGCAGTCGCTCGGGCCCAATCTGCTCCAGTCCCGGCACGCCGTTCGCCACCCCGCGTTCGAAAAGAGCTTGCAGCCGCGGGAGTTCTTCCGGCGAGGTAGCGAGGATCACCTTGCCACAGCGGTCGTAGCGAACGCCGTGGGCTTCGCAGAACTCCACGAGCAGCCTCGCCCCTTCGGCACATAGCCGCGCTTTGTGCGAGCCGGGGCGGTAGTAGATTCCCGCATGAATGACGCCGCTATTGTGGCTGCTCTGGTGCGCGCCCACGCGACCCTCTTTCTCCAAGATCGCGAGCCGCAAGCGCGGAAAGCGGTCGCGCAGAGCCAGAGCAGTCGCGAGGCCGACGATACCGCCGCCTACGATGGCTAGGTCGAATTCGGTTCCCATCTCTTCGGCGGCTTCATCGACCCGGCGCCGCTGAGACCCCGGCATACCCGCGCGCGAATCTTTCTCCGCGCTCCTCCCTTCGCACCTCGCGTGCTGCGGGCATCCCGCAGACCGCGTGCGAATCCGATTTGTCGGCCCATGGTGCTCGCGCCGCTGTACGGCATTCGCATTCGGCGAGCAACAGTGAGTCCCAAGCCCCCGGCCAGCCTGGGCCTGCGGTGCTCAGCCCGCGATGCGCCGGCCCGGCACGACTGGCGCGGCGGCGCTCTGGCGCGCATGCGGCGCGGCGGACCGCTGCCGCCCGAGAGCCCACTTCCCGACACGCATCCCTCGGCGCCCGCGGGCGGTGGGGGTCCGGGTGCATTCCGCACGCGCAGATCCGGTAGGGAGGGCTGCGT
>JBBIUR010000245.1:0-5685 GCA_037440145.1 Myxococcales bacterium
CCCGCCGCGCCCCGCGCGCGGCGGGATGCCGACGGCACGCTGCGCGGGCGGTTGTGCGCGCGGGCTGCCGGGCCGCCGAGGGGGCGGATAACAGAAGGGCACGAGGCCCGGGAACACTGCAGCGGGTGGGCACGCGGTGCCGGGCCGGGTGTGGAGGGCACCCCGGGGCCAGGGATTCCGAGGACCGCTCGCCACTGGGCAGCGCGGGCCCAGCGCACGCGCGCAGGCTGCGCCCAGCGCCCGTGAGCACAGCTGGCAGGGAGCGCGCCACTGCCTGGGCGGTGCACCTGTATACGGCTCTCGGTGCGCCGATTGCGGTGGCGGCGCTCGTAGCAGCGGCGAACGGGCGCTACCGAGCGGCCTTCGCGTACATGGCGGCCGCCATGGCGATCGACTGCACGGACGGGTTCCTCGCTCGGAGGTTTCGGGTCGGCGAGGTCTTACCGCACTTCGACGGGGCACGCCTGGACGATATCGTGGACTACCTGAACTACGTGGTGGTGCCTTTGTTCGTGGCCCAGCGAGCCGAGCTATTGCCAGCGGGTGGGTGGGGGTTTGCAACTGCAGCTTTGCCCTTACTGGCAAGCGGGTACGGGTTCTCGCAAGTACACGCGAAGACGCCAGACCATTTCTTCACGGGCTTTCCCTCTTACTGGAACGTGGTCGTCTTCTATCTCTACGTCTTCGAATGGCCCCGTTGGCTAAACGCGGCGATCCTGGTGGCTTTTGCCGTTCTGGTCTTCGTTCCCATCGGCTATCTCTACCCGAGCCGCAATCCGGAATTCCGCAAGACGACGATGGCTCTGGCGGTGCTGTGGGCCGCGGCGATCCTCGCGCTGGTCGCGCAGTTACCCGATCCTTCGCGCCGGCTCGCCGCTGCGTCTCTCTTCTTCCCGACCTATTACGTGGGTCTGTCGCTCTGGCTGCACTGGCACCGCGCGCCCACCGCCATCGAGCCGCGGCCGCGAAACCGCTGACCGCTCCCCGAGCGCCCCGCGGCTGCGGCGCTCACCGCTCGCGCCGCGCCGCTCTTCTCGCCTCGACCATTGTGGCCCGGAGCAGGTCCAGAGCCGCAGCGACTTTCGCCGGGTCGTCCCCGGCCAGCTCGCTCCAGAGCTGGCCGCGCTGGTATCCCTCGGCGACTTCCTCGAAGCTATGGCCTGTGCTGGCAGCAATGGCGCTGGCCACAGCCACTTCCCCGAGCGAGAACCTGCCCCCTAGCAGCCGCCGCTCGAGCTCGCTCGGCGGGATTCCCAGGGCGCGGACCAGCGCAGCCTTCATGGCGTTTTCCCCCCATCGGGAGCGCGCGCCGTCGTCCACCGCCCGCGCATACCGCTGGAATGCTGCCTGCCCATGGTCTTCGGTTGCCTCCAGCTCGCTCAGGCTCGGAAGGCCAGCGACCTTCATCCCGGGCACCGGCTTGTAGTATTGCCGGGCCTCGGGCAGCCAGCGGCGAATTTGGGCCTGCCGCGTGCCATAGCTCGGGTGCGTGGAGAGAAACTCAGGCGGTGCCTTCCCGCCGGCTTTCTCCATGCGCTCCCACAGGTGCAGCGCAGCTTCCGGATCGTAACCCGCCTTCGCCATCAGGATCAGCCCAATGTGATCCGCCTCCGACTCCTGGGCTCGACTGAACGGCAGGATCACCCCGACCTGAGCGCCGAGCCCCAGCGCCTGCAGGACGAGATCGCGCGTGACCGGGTCTGCCCCGCCCATCGCGGCCTGCATGCCGACAGCACCGAGCTGGAGCAGCAGACCCTGGCTCATGCGTTCCCCGGCGTGTCGCGCGATCGCGTGCGCCACTTCGTGCCCGAGCACTGCGGCCAGCCCCGACTCGTCCATCGCGACTGGAAATAGACCCGTGTAGACGGCAACCTTTCCCCCGGGCAGCGCGAAGGCGTTGATCATGCTGTCGTCGTCGATGACGCGGAACTCCCACCGATAGTCCCGCCGATTGGCGGCTTGCGCGATTCGCTCTCCGACTCGGCGCACGATCTCCACTGCCCGCGGGTCGCGGACCTCTCGCTCGCGCGCCAGGATTTGGCGGTACGCACTGGTGCCCAGAGCCACCTCCTGCGACTCGGGAAGCAGGACGAGCTGCGACCGGCGCGTGTACGGCACCGTGGCGCACGCGGCACATCCAACCGCGAAGAGGCAGACCGCGCCGCGCCGCAGCCACTTCCAAACAGGCCCGACCATCGGCACCCGAATTTTATGCGACCTGCTCCGCGGACGGAAGAATCCCCAGGTATCCCAGGGATTGAGGGAAACGCCCGCGGCGCCTAGTATTGGAGCGCGCATGATTGTCGCTGAGCACCTGACCAAGAGATTTGGTCCCGTCACGGCAATCGACGACGTGTCCTTCGAGGTGAGGCGAGGCGAAATCGTCGGCTTCCTGGGCCCGAACGGCGCTGGGAAGACGACCACGATGCGGATCTTGGCCGGCGTCTTTCCGCCCACGAGCGGCCGGGCGATCGTCGCGGGCTACGACGTCGTCGCCGATCCCCTGCGCGCGCGCCGCATGGTGGGCTACTTTCCGGAGCGCATCTCGCTCTACCTAGACATGACCGTCCGCGAATACCTGCAGTACGCGGCCGATATGAAAGACGTGCCGCCCGCGCAGCAGAAAACTGCGATTGCGGAGGCGGCAAGGGCTTGCGGGATCGAGGATGTCTCCCACCGTCTGATCGGCACGCTCTCCAAGGGGTACCGGCAACGGGTCGGCATCGCGCAGGCGATCCTCGGAGCGCCGCGCGTTCTCATTCTCGACGAGCCCACGGCCGGCCTGGACCCCGAGCAAGTTTCCGAGATCCGCAGCCTCATTCGGCAACTGCGGGGCGACCGCACGGTGATTCTCTCCACCCATGTCCTGCCCGAGGTAGAAGCTACCTGCGAGCGCGTGATCATCATCAACCGCGGCCGCATCCTGGCCGTCGACACGCTGCAGGGCCTCAACGAGAGGCTGCGCCCAAGAGGCCAAGTGCACATGGAAGTCGAAGGCCCGGAGCGCGACGTGGTCGCGCGGTTGAGCGAGATTCCGGGCGTGGTTCAAATCGACCGGTGCGGTGCTTCGGACCATGCCGTGACGATGGTCGTTTCGACATCCGGCGAAGAGGACCTGCGACCCAGCCTTGCCGAGGCTGTGGTCCAGGCCGGCTGGCGCCTCCGGGAGATGCGAGCGGTAACCCTGTCGCTAGAGGACATCTTTCTTACGCTGGTGGCGAAAGGCGGATCGTCTCATCCGGCATGAGCAAAGCCTTAACGATCTGCGGGCGCGAGCTGCGAGCGTATTTCACCTCCTTCATCGCGTGCGCGCTCATCGCCGTTTTCTTGATCTTGAGCGGCTATTTCTTTTACAGCGACCTGATCTTCTTCGTCCTCATGGGCGGATTCGTCCTGCCCTCCGGGCTCTGGCAGTACGTGTTCCTCGACCTGCGAATGGTGACGCTGCTCATCATCCCCTTGGTCACCATGCGCCTGTTCGCCGAGGAAAAAAAGCTGGGCACGATCGAGCTCCTGTGGACGTACCCGGTGCGCGACGGCGAGATCATCGCCGGCAAGTTCTTGGCGTCCTGGTTGTTCTTCCTCACCATGGTCGTGCCGACGGCGATTGGCCCGGCGATCTTCTACCGCTGGCACCTCTTCGATCTCGGCCCGTTGGCGGCTGCATATCTCGGCCTCCTGCTTCTGGGCACTGCCTTTGTCGCCTGCGGGATGTTCGTCTCCTCGCTCACCGAGAATCAAGTCGTCAGCGCCATGGTGACCTACGGTATCCTGGTCTTTTTCTGGTTCATGACCTGGAACGAAGAAGTCGCGGACGAGCGGATCATTCGAGCCCTGCTGCACTTGTCCCTCTTCGACCGGTTTTACAACTTCGCGCGCGGAGTCATTGACACCAAGGACGTCGTCTTCTTCCTGACCTTTACGGCCTTCTTCCTGAGCCTCACGTTTCTCTCGCTCGGATCCCGAAAATGGCGCGGCATCCGATGATCGCACCTGGGTACAGTATTCGCCATGGCCTGCTCGTGGCGGTGCAAGTGGTTCTGCTCACCGCGCTTTGCGGCTTCGTTCTCCTGCTCGCGGACCGTTACAACCGGCGCTACGACCTGACGCCCCTGAAGACCTTCGTTCTCTCGGAGCAAGCGAAGAGGATTGCAGCGGGGGTGCGAAAACCCGTCCAGGTGAAAATCTTTTACAACGGCCAGGAATCAGGGCGCCGACGGCAGATCGCCGACCTGCTGGACCAGTTCGCAGCAGCTTCCCCCCTGATCTCGTACAGCCTTTACGACCTGGACCGGACACCAGGCCTGGCAAAAAAGTACAACATTTCCAGTTACAATACCGGGGTGGTGGAAAGCGATGGCCTGGTCGAGCCCCTTGCTGGAGTCGAGGAGCTCGACATCGCGAGCGCGCTGCTGAAAATCTCCCGCGCCCGGCCGCGCACGCTGTGCTTCCTGACCGGTCACGGAGAGCACAGCCCCCTCTCCACGGACGACCGCACGAGCTACGGAGAGGTGGCCAAGGCCCTCGAGCGAGAGAACTTTGCCATTCGCACCTTCGAGCTTCTGCCCGCAGGCTCCGAACTGCAGACCTGCGACGTGGTCGTTGTTCCCGGGCCATCGAAGGACTTCGTCGGAGACGAGGCGGAGCGGCTGCGCGCTTTCGTCCGCAGCGGCGGCAAGGTCTTCCTGCTCGCCGACCCGCAGCCGCCGGACACGGTCGTCCGTTTCCTCCGAGAGCACGGAATCCAAGTGGGCGGCGACCTGATCGTGGACGAACGCAACCGGTTGTACGGCGCCGATGCATTCATGGCGCGCGTGCCGATTTTCGACCAGGACACGTTCCGCAAGCGCATGGAGCTGGCAGCCGTCTTTCCGTTGGCCCAAAGCGTCACGCCCACCCAGGCGCTGCCCCCGAACATTTCCGTCGCGCTGCTCGCCCTTTCCAGCCCGGACAGCTGGGCACGGGTCGACGGCGGAGTGGTCCGGGAACGCACCCCGCGCTTCCGCCGCGAAAAGGACAAGAATGGGCCCCTGCCGGTGGCAGTCATGGTTTCCGTGCGTGCCCCTGGCGACGGGGCCGACCAGCCGGGGCCGAGCGGAAAAATCGCCGTGTTCGGCGATTCCGATTTCGCCACGAATTTCTATCTAAACCTGATGGGTAACAAGGACCTATTCATGAGCACTCTGGGCGTGCTCACCGAAGAGGAAGAGCTCATTGCGGTCCGGCAGAAAGGGCGACCCATGGGGTCGATTTCTCCGATCTACGTCTCGGCACACCAGGGGCGCGTGATCTTCTGGATCACGGTCGTGCTGGTGCCAGTCGGTTTTCTCGCCGTGGGAATTGCCATCGCCGCTTGGCGCCGAAAGAGAGGCAGTTGACGGTGGGCTGGCGCGGAACTCTCTGGCTCGCGGTCGCGGTGCTGGCGGCCGGCGCCCTATACTGGCTGACAACCCCGACCGAGCCCGTCGCCATCCCCCGCACCACGCTGCTGGGCGAGCCCCGATACGTCGACCCCCGCACCCCCATCCCGCGCCTGCTTCAGTTCGATCCGAGCCACGTCGTGAAGATCCGCCTCACGGTACCCGGGGCGGGCCAGTTGGAACTCGTGCGGCGCGAGTCGGCGTGGCAGGGAGCTGCGGATCCGAAAGCCGTGAACGAATTTCTCGAGGCACTGCGCGAGGCGGC
>JBBIUR010000246.1:0-5673 GCA_037440145.1 Myxococcales bacterium
CCTTCCGGGCTAGTCGCAGCTGCAAGGCGGATTCGAACTCGGGAAAAACGCGGCCGATTTCCTCCACGTCGCACCGTGTAAGGATGGACTCCTTAGGCTCACGCTCGAGCAGAAACTCGAAAACTGCGCGGATGCAGTCTTCCGCACAGCTGGAGCTACCCGCTAGCCGCGCGTGCGCTGCCCGGCGCATCGTCACGCGGTGGCGCGTCTGGCCCCGCCCTTCGGTCACGAGGACTCGGAACTCCAGCGGGTCCCCGGTCCCCGTCTGGCGCACTTCGATTCGCAACGGCCCGCACCCACTCGTGCCCCAGCTTTCGTGTGCCGTTGGCGGTGGTGCGTCAAGAGGCGCGGGCGCCCTGTGTACCAGACACGGGGACGAACTGGGGCGCTGGCTGCTTGCCCGCAGCCGCTTCGCCGAGCCTCGGGCGGGTCTCCACAAGCGTCAACGGGCGCGCGGGCCGGTGTTGACCTTCGATTCGCTGCCCGGCATCAAAGGGGACTCGATGGGACGGCACGACCGCCAGAGCGAGATTCGCCGCCGGCGCCTGCGGCAGAAGAAGCTAGCCAAGTTGCGCCAGCGCTACGCCGCTGCGAGGACGGAGGCCGAGCGCAACAAGGTTTTCGAAAAAGCGTTGCGCATTTCGCCGACCATCACCCGCGAGCAATTCCTTGCCCCCCTCCAGCGTTCGGCATAAACCCTGGGCGGGCCGGCTCTTTGTCCTGGCGCCGGGCGCGCACCGCTCCTGGGCCCACCTCCACTGCGGAGCTCTTCAGGCCCGCTCCGGTTGCGTCGTACCGCTGAAGACGGCGGCCGCAGCGGCGCTGTAGAGCCCGGCGGTAATGCCCCCGTCGGGGTAGATCACAGTTCCGGTGAGGAAGGCCGCTTCTTCGCTGGCGAGAAACGCCGCAACGTGGGCAACGTCGCTCGGCTGCCCGATGCGACCCGCGGGCGTGCGGTCCAGGAGATAGCTCACCATCACGGGATTTTCCGTGATCATGCGCGTCATTGCCGTGTCGATGAAGCCCGGGGCGATGGCGTTGCACGTGATGCCGAAGCGGCCGCACGCCATGGCGAAGCATTTGACGAGTTGTTTCACCCCGCCTTTGCTGGCGCAGTAGGCAGGGGTGATCGGCGCCCCCCACTCGGCCATGATGCTCGCGAGGGCGATGAGGCGGCCGCCCCCGCCTTGGGCGATCATCTGGTTTGCCGCAGTCTGGAGCGTGAAAAAGACGCCCTTCAAATTGACGGCGAGCACTCGGTCCCATTGCTCTTCGGCCATCCGCAAGCAATCCGTGTCCTGTTCCACGATTCCGGCGTTCGCTACGGCGATGTCGATTCTGCCAAATGAATCCACAGCGCGCCGAATCAAGTGCTCGATATCGCGCTTGCGCGCCACGTCGCAGCGCACGGCCTCTGCCTGCCCGCCGCGCGCGCACACCAGTTCCGCGGTCTCGGCCATCCGCTCCTCGTCGATGTCCCCCAGAACGACCGCGGCCCCTTCCTCGGCAAAGCGCAGCGCAATGGCGCGGCCGTTTCCGTATCCCCCGCCGGTGACGACGGCAACTTTTCCGCCCAGCCGGTTCATGCAGTGCCCTCCTCTTGTCTGCTCTTTCCGGGCGCCTTCGATAGCCCGGAACCGGCTCGGGTGCCAGTCCGCTCGGCGCCGACCTCGGGCGCCGCGACGGTCCGCATGGCAAGCGCACGCGAGCTGGGTATGCACCGAGGCAGCATTGCTTCCGGGCCGGAATTCGTCTATCGCGCGCGCAGGCGGCGGAGTCCGCGCGCACTGCGGGTCTGCCTTGCAGCCCTGCGTTCCATGCGGCGCAAGGGCACCGTGCCCCGCCGGCGCGTGCGGCCGGTCTTCGGGCACGCCAGTCCGATTTGGCGCGCGATTCCCCAAGCGTAATAGAGTTCGGGGTACACGAGTGGTTTTCCGCTCGTGAGCAGCGCCGCTGCCACCTCGCGTTCGGGGTCGGCCCAGCAGGCGATATTCGTGAAACCCAAATGCCCGTACGCGTGCTCTGTATCGGGGCCAAAGGGGCTTGCGTGCCGGCCCCCGAGCATGAACCCCAGCCCGTACCGCAATGGCATGAGCAGAGTCAGGTCGAGGCCGATGTAGGCTTCTTCGAGCGTGGCGCGCCGCACGGTGCGAGGCTCGAAAATGCGCACGCCATCGAGCTCCCCGCCCTGGAGCAGGAGCTGAAAAAACGCGCTTAGCTCGCGCGCCGTAGTGACGAGATTCGCCGAGGGGATGATCCCGAGCAGGAAGCGGGGATCGTTGGAAAGATCGGCGGCGCTCCGGAAGTCCGTGCCCAGCGCGCGCTCCAGCACCGTGGAGAAGGGCGGCAGCGGCGGTGGCCCGGTGAAGTAGTTCCGCGCCACCGCTCCGATCTCAGGGGCCGGCACGCCGTAGGCGAAATAGCGGAACCCGAGCGGGCGCCGCACTTCTTCGTCCAGGAACTGCTCGATCGGCTTGCCGGTCACGCGGCGGATCACTTCTGCCAAGATAAAGCCCCCGCTGATCGCGTGGTACCCGAGCCATTGTCCCGGCTTCCATTGCGGCTCCAGGTTGCAGAGAAGCTGGAGAATGCGCTCCGGATGAGCGAGGAACTCGAGCCGCACCGCATCCCGCGGCAGGTTTTGGATCGCGGCGCGGTGGGTCAGCACGTGGCGAATCGTGATCTGCTCCTTGCCCCGAGTTCCGAACTCCGGCATGTACTCGCAGACGGGGTCGTCCAGACGGAGGAGATTGCGCTCGTCGACCAGGTGCACGAGCATCGCCGTGATCGCCTTCGAGGCCGAGAAAATCGTGAACGGCGTGTCGGGCGTCGCCAGCACCTTAGGCATTTCCACGGGATCGTTCGGCCCGTTCCCGCGCGCGTGCCCGATTGCCCGATTCAGGAGCACGGCCCCCCGGCGCCGGACGCAGATCTGGATCGCCGGCTGGATGCCGCTGGCATAGAGCCGCAGCACTGCCTGCCATATGCGCTCTATCGCCACGGGATCGGCGCCGACCTCGCGAGGGTGTACCTCGCTGCCGCGGTCGATCGCGGTGACGCTCTCCAGATCGCGCGGCACGCGACAGCGGGTGACGAACAGCCCTTCGGCTGCGCGCAGAAGCGAGATCGGCATCGAAAGTTCTCGCGCCAGACCTACGCCTGCGCTCGCGCCCGCGCCGCGCGCAGCCGCTCCACCAGCAGCGGGACCACCTTGCGATAGTCCCCGAGAATGCCGTAATCCGCGTGCTTGAAAATCGACGCTTTCGGGTCGCTGTTGATCCCGACGATCAAACCTGCACGCCGCAGCCCGACGAGGTGATAGAAGGCCCCGCGCACGCCGATCCCCACGTACAGCCGCGGCGCAATCGACTTGCCGGTGATCCCCACCTGGTATTGGCGCGGCAACCAGCCGGCGTCGGTTACGTCGCGCGTCGCGCAGATCGCAGCTCCGAGCACGTCGAGCAGTGGCTGCAGCTCCGCCAGGCGCTCCTTGCTCCCTAGCCCCTTGCCGACACCGACGACGACCTCGGCGCGGTCCAGCTCCAGGGCCGAGGCAGCAGAGGGTTCGCAAGAGACCACGCGGATTCGGCGCTCCACACCAGCGGGCACCGGAAGAAATTCGACAGGGGCGGTGGCGCGCTCGTCGCGCGGGGCGGTTTCGAACACGCCCGGGCGGACCGTCGCCATTTCCGGAACGGTCTTCGAGAGCACGGCAGCAACGATGCTCCCCCCAAAAGCCGGCTTCATCTGCAGCAGGCGCCCGCGTTCGTCCAAGTCGAGATCCAGGCAGTCGCCGGTCAATCCCAGTCCGAGGCGCGCGGCGAGCCGGGGAGCCACGTCGCGGCCCAACACTGTTGAAGGAAAGAGGACGATGCCCGGCTTTCGCTCCGCAATAGCGCGGGCGAGTACCGGTGTATACAGCTCGGGATCGTATGCCTCCAAGCGCGGGTCGTCGGCCGCCAGAACCAGGCCCGCCCCGTGCTGGGCCAGCAGTCGAAGCTGCTCGCCCACCTTGCTTCCAGCCACCACCGCGACGACGCGCGATCCCAGGCGGCCGGCAAGCTCGCGGGCCTTGTTCAAAAGTTCGTAGGTCACAGGGCGAAACCCGGCGCCCGCGCGTTCCGCGAACACCCAGACGTCTGCCGCGCCGTCGCGCTGCACGGGAGCCGCGCTTCGCCGCGGCGCCGGCGCGGCGACCTGCCAACGGCTGAAAAGCCCCTTCTCCAGCAGGATCGCGACGAGCTGGTCGACGACGTGCTCGAGCGAGTCTCCCTGGAGGCGGCACCCCTGCCGGCTGCTGGCGATGGTCTCCAGGCTCCGCACCCATGTCGGCGAGCCCAGTTGGCCCACCGCTGACGGATCCACACCCAGGTCGCGTGCGGCAATTGTTTCGATCCGTTCTGGTGCGACTGCCTGGACATCATCCGGAACGGCCGGCTCTTCTGCGAGATCTTCGGCAGCCGTGACCAGCGCCGGAAGCGGCGCCTCCACGGTTTCGAAGCCGTCATCCGTTTCGCGCTCGCAGCGAAGCTGCCCGGCCTGCGAATCCACTTCGATCCGCCGCGCAACCGTCACGTGCGGAATCCGGAGCAATTCGGCCAGCTCGGGCCCCACTTGACCTGTCTCCGCATCGACGCTGTAGCGCCCGCACAGGATCAAGTCGAAGCCTTCCCTGCCAATGGCTGCCGCCAGTGCGCGACTGGTAGCCAGCGTATCGGCACCCGCGAACGCCGGATCGCAGAGATGCACTCCCCGATCCGCCCCGAGGGCGAGGCACTGCTCGAGTGTCTGGCGCGCTGGCGGCGGCCCCATCGTGATCACCGCGACCTCGCCGCCGTGCTCCGCCCGCAGCCGAAGGGCGCACGCGAGGGCGCGCAGGTCGAACGAGCTGATTTCCAGAGGGACGCCGTCTCGCACCAGCGTTTTCGTTTCCGGGTCGAACTTACTCGCCCATACGGCAGGCACCTGCTTGACACAAACGACGATCTTCATTGCAGCCGAAGCCCGTACGCTTTGAATCTCAACTCTTTGGCAAGTTTTTCCCCTGGGAGCAACGGGTGGGCCTGGAAGGCGACCGGAGCCGTCACTTGCGGCGCGCCCCGCCGTCCACGCTGGGGGCGACCACTCGGATGTCCAGAGGCTCCAGCGCCGAGAGGTGCAGGTCGCGCTGCGGAAAGGGGATCGCAATTCCGGCTGTCTTGAGCGCAGCGTGCACCGCCAGCGCGAGCTCGCTGCGAGTTTCCACCCATCGCTCGAACTCGTCGGTCCACGCTCGCAATTCGAAATCCAGAGAGCTGTCGCCAAACCCGCGGAATAGCGCAACAGGACCAGGGTCGCGCAGGATTCGCGGGTGGGCGCGGGCGACATCCAACAGGAGCTCGATCACGCGCTGCGGCTCGTTGCCGTATGCCACGCCGACCGGGAGATCGATTCTCCGCATTCGGTCGGAAAGCGTCCAGTTCGTCACGGCATCAGAGATAAGAGTGGCGTTGGGAAGGATCACCTCAGCGCCTTCCCACGTCCGCACCGTACTCGAGCGAATTCCGATGCGGCGGATTTCGCCCATCAGGCTGCCGATCTGAACCGTATCTCCCACCTTCACCGGGCGCTCGAACAGCAGGATGAGGCCCGAGACGAAGTTGTTGACGACGTTCTGCAGGCCAAAGCCGATGC
>JBBIUR010000247.1:0-5650 GCA_037440145.1 Myxococcales bacterium
GCTGCCGTGGAACGAGCTGGCATTTTTTGCCACCAAAGTGGGGACCGAGATCGCCGGCTCCGTGCCGCTCGTCGGCCGCGCGCTGATGGGATACCTGCGCGGCGGAGAAGACGTGACCGGCGCCACGCTGACGCGCTTTTTCGGATGGCATGTGGCGCTGCTGCCCGCCTCGTTCACCCTGCTGGTGGCGCTTCACCTGTTGCTCGTGCAGCGCCTGGGCATGAGCGAACCGATGGGCGCCCGGGGGCCTCTGCGCTCGATGCCGTTCTACCCGGGTTTTCTCTTCCGCGACGCGATTCTGTGGCTGGGCGTACTCGCAGCCCTTCTCGCCTTGTGCACGTTCTTTCCCTGGGAAATCGGTGCAAAAGCGGACCCCTTCGCTCCCGCTCCCGCTGGCATCCGCCCCGAGTGGTACTTCACTTTCTTGTCTCAGTCGCTGAAGTACGTCCCGCCCCGCATTCTCGGCATTGAAGGCGAAAAGGTGGGAATCTCGGCCGTGGGCGCAGGAGCCGCGCTGCTGCTGCTCGTTCCCTTTCTAGACCGGCGAGCTGCGCGCGGCGAGCCGAGCCTGCTGTTCACGGCTGCCGGCGCGGTGGGGCTCGCATTCCTGGTGCTCATGACCGCGCTGGCGTACCTGAAACCCTACTAGCGCGAGGACGTCACCGGATGCGAGCAGGGGCCGCACAATGGGGGACCAGGGTTCTTCTCGCCAGTGCAGTGGCAATGGGCAAGGCGGCCGGGGCTGCCGCGCCCGACTCGTGCGTCGACTGCCACGCAGTCCTCACCGGCAACCTCGAAACGCCCGTTCGGGGCATGAAGGAGGATGTGCACGCGCGACACGGCCTCTCGTGCGCGGACTGTCACGGAGGCGATCCGACCGAAACGGGCCTGGAAGCCATGGCGCCAGAGCGCGGATATCTCGGAAAGCCCGCGCGTGCCGCCGTCCCCGATTTCTGCGCCCGCTGCCACAGCGATCCGGAAACCATGCGGCGCTTTAATCCCAGTTTACCGACCGGCCAGCGAGAGCGGTACTGGACCAGCGTCCACGGCAAACGGCTGCGGCTAGGAGACGGCAAGGTCGCCACCTGCATCGATTGCCACGGCGTTCACGGCATCCTGGAGGGCAAGCGGGCCGATTCTCCCGTGCACCCGACCAATGTTCCGCGTACGTGCGGCCGCTGCCACAGCGATCCCGAGTACATGCGGGAGTACGAGATCCCGACGGATCAGGAAGCTCGGTATCGCCGCAGCGTGCACGGCGAACTGCTGTTCGAAAAGCGCGACCTATCGGCGCCCGCGTGCAACACGTGCCACGACAACCACGGCGCTTCGCCTCCCGGAGTGACGTCGATCGCGGAGGTGTGCGGACTGTGCCACGCGAACAACGCCTCGCTTTTCGTCTCGAGCCCCCACAAGCGCGCCTTCGACGAACTCGGGCTGCCGGAGTGCGTAACGTGTCACGGGAACCACGAGATTCACCGCACGAGCGACACCATGCTCGGCGTGGGCGCGGGATCGCCGTGCACCGAGTGCCACGCTGTCGACGCGCCGGGGTACCGCGCGGCCGAGAAAATGCGCGACGCGATCGAGCGACTGAAGGCGGCACTCCGCGCGACCCAGGCGCGGCTCGAGGAGGCCGAGCGCGCCGGCATGGAGATGGGCGACGCGCGGTACGAGTTTCACGCTGCGGAAACGGCCCTCATTCGCGCGCGCACCGAAGTGCACCGGTTCTCCCCGGAGGCGCTGTACGAGGTGATCCAGCCGGGATTGGAGTTCGCAGAGCGAACCCAAAAAGCGGCGGACGCCGCCGTCGAGGAGGCCTGGGCGCGGCGCCGGAACCTGATCTTCCCGATCGGTGTGATCGTCGCGCTCATGACTTTGCTGCGGCTCAAGCTGCGCCAGCTCGAGAGGGCCAGAGCCGAGCGCCACGGCGAAGCGAGAGAGTCCCCCGGGCTTGCCGGCTCGCGGGAAAAGGCGCGCGAAGATCCCCCTTGATCTCCCGCGGAGATTCGAGCACCCTTGCGGCCGCAAGCGCCGCAGACCGGCGAGAAAGGACGGGCAATGCAAAACGGCTTCAAAACCATCCTGTTACCCGTCGACTTCTCCGTCCACTGCGAGCCAGCCGCGCGGTACGCGGCCTGGTTCGCGGAGAAATCGGCGGGCACGGTGCACATTGCACACGTGGTGGACAACCCGGCCGACGCGATCTACGAACCGGAGCAGGTGCCCGCGTGGGTGATGGTCGAGCACGCGGAAAAGAAAGCGCGGGAGTTGCTCGAGCAGACCGCGGCGAAATGCCTGCCGCCCACGTGCCGCCGCCAGATACACGTCTTGAGCGGCGACCCCTACGAGCGCATCCTCGAACTCGCCCGCTCGCTTCCCGCCGACCTAATCGTCGCGGCATCGCGAGGGCGAGGCGGCATCGCCCACTTAGTGATCGGCAGCGTCGCCGAGAAGCTCGTCCGGCACGCCCCGTGCCCTGTCTTCATCGTGCGCGTCCGGAGCTGACAGAGCGGCAGCCGGCGTTCCCGCAGGGACGCGCGCGACTTCGACACGCGTGTCGCGATCGTTCTGGCTCGGCTGCAGGCAAATCTGGATCGGCCGCAAGTGCCCCTCGCCCCCGGCGAGCTCGACCGGATTGAGGGGGCTCGGGATCAGGTTCTGGAACCCCTTGCCCTGGGGAAACTGGTAATTCTCCCAAGCGTGGTAGACGATGACCTGTCCCGGCCGCACAGCCGGGGAAATCTTGACGTGGATCTGGAAGCTGTCGATGTCGTTGCGGACCTCTACCAGGTCGCCGTCCGCGATGCCCCTTGCCTGCGCGTCGGCCACGCTCATGTACATCACTGGGCGCGCCCGCTGCAGCCGCAGCATCGTGCGGTCATCGCGCCAGGCCGCGTGGATCGACCAGCGCGTGTGCCCGCCGGTCAAGACCAGCGGGTACCGGCCGCCAGCGGCCGGGGGATCCTTGTGCACCGGCAGGGCCTCGCCCAGCTCCAGATAAAAGGGGTGGTCGATGTAAAACTGAATGCGGCGCGTGAGGGTCGGATAGGGCTGCTTTTTCTCGACGTGGTACTGGAAGGGCGCCACAGTGTCATCGGGGCGAATGTCGCATGCGTTGCCGATCGAGACCCCGCTGTGCCCGGTGCCCGTGAAGCGCGCATAGCCCTTCTCCTTGAGTTCCTCCCAGCGGACGCCGGACAGGTTGCTCGACAGCGCGACCAGCTCGGCGGCCACCTTTTCCTCGTCGTGCTCCGTGTATTCGCCGTGCATCGTGAAGTCTTCGTACAGGGTGTCCAGCGGGCGCTCGTTGCCCTCTCGGTCCTTGAACGCCCGCACGTTCCGCGCCCGCGCTCTCTCCTGGATCGCCTTCGCCAGAAGGGCGCAGATCTCCCAATCGGTCTTGGCCTCGTGAAAGCGGGTCGCCGGGGACCCAGCGTGGAGATAGGGCATCAAGGGGGTGCCCCACTTGTGCTCGTATTTTTCGTACCATCCCGCCGCGGGGAGCACATAGTCGGAAAACATCGCCGTCGACGTCATCCGCCAGTCGATCGTGACGAACGCTTTTAGTTTCGGATAGAGGGTTTTCAGCAAGTACGGATACGCCCGCAGGCGGCGCAGGATGTTGCCGCCGTACTCGAAAATCACGCGCGGCGGATGGCCCGGCTTGGGCCACACGTACTGGTATCCCTTCGCGAGCGCCTCGTTCAGGTACTCCGCCACCGGGCGCTTGAGGTACGGGTCCCACTCGTGCGAGCGGCCGCTCACCTCGAGCAACCCGCCGTGGACGTTCCAGAACATCACCCCGGAAACCATCCCGCCGCGGCGGTACTGCCAGTTGCCGGCTGCATAGCGCACCATCTCGTCCGTCATACCCGGCTGTTTCAGCTCGCGCATGACAGGCCATAGGTCCCAGTACAGCCGCAACTTGCCGAGCCACCCCGGCTGCTTGAGGAAGGAGAACATCTCCGCGCCGTCTTGAGTCAGGAACGGAAAGGCACTAAAGCCGCTGCCCTTCCTTCCCATGTGGCCGCAAAGCGCGAAGACTAGGATCTGGGCGCGCTCCATCAGGTTGCCGTGATAGAACTTGCTGAAATTGCTCGAGGTCACGTTGGCCGCGGCCCTCGCCTTGCCGATGCGGCGAGCCAGCTCGCGCACGGTGTGCGGGCTCACGCCGGTGACGGGCGCCGTTTGCTCCGGGCGGTAGTCGCGATCCAGCAGCTCGCGCAGGCGGCCGAAAACCGGCCGCACCCGAACCGTCCCCGCGAGCGTTTTCACCGCGAACACGCCTTCCAGCGCGGGAACGATCGAACCCAGCGCCAGGGTTTCGCGCGGCGCCTCCGCGATCCGGCGGGCAGCTTCGTCGTACACATAGAGAATCTCGTCCGAGCCGCCCTTTTTCAGGTCGCTCTGCCGCAAGAAGCGGCCGGTATCCTCGCGCACGAGGAAGGGCATGTCGGTTTGCTCCCGCAAGAAGGCTTGGTTGTGAAGCCCCTCGGCCACGATCACTTGCGCCATCGACAGGGCCAGCGCCGCATCGCTGCCCGGGTTTACCGGAATCCACTGATCCGCGTGAATCGCCGAAGCATTGTAGTCGGGAGCAATCGCCACGACGTACGCGCCTTTGTACCGAGCTTCTGTGAGAAAGTGCGCGTTCGGGATCTGCGTGTACAGCGGGTTGCACCCCCAGATGAGGATCACGTCGGAAAAAAAATAATCGTCCGCCGAGCGCTCGGCGACGATCTTGCCGAAGGTCACCGCAGCCCCGGGGTGCCCGTCGCCGATCTCGGTGTTCATGTCCAGCGAGCAACTATCCAGCAAATTCGAAAGGCGAAGCTGCCCGGCCGCAAAGGTGCCGAACGTGTAGAGAGGGCCCAGCGACCACACGACGCGGTCTGTTCCTTCCTGCGTGATCGCGTCGATCACTAGGTCGGCAATTTCCTCCAGCGCCTGCTTCCACGAAATGCGCTGCCATTTCCCCGAGCCCCGTTCCCCCGCGCGTTTCACCGGGTACTTGATGCGTGTCGGATCGTACATGCGGGTGCTGTAGCACGCGCCTTTCTGACACCCGCGCGGATTGAAGTCGGGCGTGTCGGAGCGCACAGGCGGATAATCGCCAGCCTGCTCTTCCCGCCACACCATGCCGTCCTTGACGAACACATCCCACGCGCAATGGGCCTGGTACCAGCAGTTGACGAAATGCGAGCTGCGGACAACTTTGTCCCACACCCACTTGTTTCGGTAAATGTCTTCCCAATGCCGGTACGCTGCTTCGCCGCTGCCCCCAGCCGGTGCCGCACCCGCGCGCGGCTCTGCCGCGTGCGCCCGCCGCAAGCGGTCGAGCGACAACACCAGTGTTGCGGCGCCCGCCGAGCGCAAAAATTCGCGCCTGCTCAAATTCATCGCAGCCTCCGGGCGAAAGGAAACGTTTCCGCGACGCGCTTACCCGATTGGCGCCTTCCTACCGTTCGGTAGGGGCAGCGCAAATGCCTTCGTGCAGCCCGTTCGCTGACGTCCGTCATCAAACCCCTAGGGCTGCGTCCTGGATGCGGTGAAGTGCGGGGGGGCCGTCGAGGCGGCAAAAGGCCCGGCGCAGCGCTGCGCGCAGCCCAGCGGGTCGCTGCGCATTGACGGCTCTCCTTCCTTCTCC
>JBBIUR010000248.1:0-5624 GCA_037440145.1 Myxococcales bacterium
CGCGAGGGTTGGTCCTTTCTGCAGTTGCTGTCGAGCCGCCTTCGCATCGTGCAGAACCGGTCGATCTCCGACCTAGACGAAGAGCGCGCCGACTTGGACAGCCTGGCGCGCAGTCTGGGCTACGCCGCGCAGCGGCCGAGCGGTGCTCGCCGCGCCTTGCTCGATGACTATCGCAGGCACACCGCCGCGATCCGCGACGTGTACTCCCGAATCGTCCGACCCTGAGACGTCGCCCCGCGCTCTGATCCGCCCGGCGGGCTGCAAGCGATTCCGCCATCGGCCGCCCTGCGGGGCGAGGAGCTGAGGGAGAGCGGGGGGAACGGGTGCCGCTCGCCTGTTGCGAGAGCCCGCAGCCCTGCTGCCGGAGCACGGGGCGGTGCTGGAGGGGTGGGCCTGCGCCGCGGGCCGACGCTCTCTCGGCTCGGCGGTCGCGGGGCGGAGCGCGCGAAGATTTGCGCGCCGATGGCTGGTCTGCGGGGCAAGCGGCGAAATAGTGCTGGGCGTACCCGTCCGGAACTCGGGGCGGGTTGACGCCGCAGGGCAACTGGGGAAAAGTGAGTGCGACGTCAGCGTCGGGCCCGTTTCGAGAAAACGCGGAGGAAAGGTCATGGCTCGCTACCTGCTGGTAGAGTCTCGCGATCCGTTCGAGTTCCTCGACGTCCTCGGGTTTTTCCAACTCGCGGCCGATCTGGCACGCGAGGGGAATGCAGTGCGCGTCTTTCTCGTTCAGAACGGCGTCCTGCCGGCGCGCAAGGGGGCTGCGGCCGGGGATGCCGTGGGGGATCTCGTGCGCACGGGGATCGAGGTCCTGGCCGACGAGTTCTCGCTGCGCGAGCGGGGCATCGGGCCGGAAAGGCTCGCGGAAGGAATCCAGCCGGCAGCTCTCGACGTCGTCCTGGATGGGCTGGCGGCGGGCGACCGGGTGCTGTGGCACTGAAAGGAGGTCGGCACGATGGCGGGAAAGAAAACGCTCACCTTTATCTTGATGGATCCTCCGTACGAGGACGCGCGCAGCACGACGGCGCTGCGCCTCATCGACCGCGCAGCGCGGCGGGGCTATGACATCCGCGTATTCGCGTACGAAGGTGCGGTGGCGCTGCCGTTTGCGCGCCAGGCACCGCACGCGAATCCGGTCCACGGGCGCACCGTGGAGGAGGAGGATCATCCGACGCCGAAGGAGTGGATTGCGGCGTTCTTCCGCGAAGCTGAGCGCAACGGCGGCTCGCTGGAGTGGGTCCAGTGCGGCTTGTGCGTCGACGAGCGCGGAGTGACGGAGTGGGTGCCCGGGCCGCGCCGCGGCGGGCCGGCGGATCTCGTTCGCTTCCTAGAGAGCTCGGACAATGCCCTCGTCATCCCAGCCCGGTGAGGCGGCCATGGCGAAGAAAGTCCTGCACATCGTCGGAGCCGCATATCGGGCGACGCTGGAAGAGCAGGACGACCCGGTGATCTGGCTCGCACACGCGATGAAAGCCGCCGGCGGAGCGCTGGATGTGCTGTTGCGCGGCAACGCCGTCAACTACGCGGTCTGCGCGCAGGACGCTTCGGGCCTCGTCTTTGGCGATCGGGCGCAGACCCAGCCGCCGCAACTTCCGCGCGACTTGCGAGCACTAATGGCGCAGGGAGTTGCGGTGATGTTCGTCCGGGAGGACGCAGCCGAACGAGGGATCCTGGAAAGCGAGCTGCTCGAAGGCGTGCGGCCGGTTTCCCGGGCGGAACTGCCGGCCCTGTTCGCCGGCTACGATCAGGTCTGGCACTGGTGACGCCGGGCGGCGCCGGAGCAGCGGGCGGGATTCAACGCCCGCGCGCCGTCAGCCGCTGGAGCGAGAACAGCCCTGCATCGAGGGGGATGCGCGAGTCGGCAGGCACGCCGTCCCCGAGGGCGATGCCGGCGGCCGTGGCCCGGTCTTTTTTCCAGTGAATCGCGAGCGCTACAGCTCCGCCGGCCCAACCCCAGAATTCGCCCGGCCCGACGCGGATGATGTTCGTGCGGATCGCGCTGTAGGAGGCGACAAGGTTTCCCTGCCAGTCGTACTTCGAGGTGTAGCTGCCGAGGTACGTGTCCTTGTCGAAGCGCAGCACGAGCTTGCCGAACAAGTAGTAGGGATCCTTCGGAACCGCTTCGACGATCCAGTGCGGCCGGCGGATCAGGATTTCCTGCACGGGGCACCAGGGCGCCCCCTGCCAGTCGGGAAGCTGGAAGCCAAGGCGGGCTTGCCCGGAGACAATCATCCGCCACCCCCCGCTCGGCAACTTCTGCAGTTTTGCGGGTTCCTCGAACGAGGGCCGGTCGAACAAGACGAGGAGGTCCTGTTCGCCCACGAGCCGCCAGCGGAAGTCTTCCACTTTCCCGTCGAAGTACGGCCCGTCGTCCTGGGCCATATCGGATCCAAGGAATCCGTCGGAGCGATTGGCCGGGGAGACCTGCCGCACGCGGCGCAGTGCGGGCACGTAGGCCCAGATGGAATCGCGCGCGGCAGCGCCGCGGTACCTCCACGTCAGGGAGACGATGCCAGCCACATCGGCCGGAGCGCGGACTTCCGCAAGCGTCTGCGTGAGCAAGTTGCCGGGATTTTCGCTTTCCCGAAAGCGCGGGTGCTGCCCTTCGTACTGCTTCACGTATGCGTCGACCTCGACGCTGCGGTCCAGGCCGCGGCGCGACATCCACTGGAGATCGGCGCGGTAGTGGCCGTTCCCGCCATAGAACATGGTGTAGTAATAGTTCCACACGATTTTCACCGGTGCCTTGGGGTCGGCGGGATCGATCCTGGGAAAAGGCCAACCGTAAATATACTCCGGAGGCTGTCCGGTGCGGGCGTCGATGATGGAACCCTCGGGAGTGAGGTCGTAGCGGCCCTCGTTGGCTTCGAGGGCCGCCCGAAATACCGGGTCGTCGCCGATTCGCGTTACGTCCCAGGCCCCGATGCGGTGGCGGAAGTCACCGCGCCGATAGCATTCGAGAAACTCGTTCGGCAGTAAGCCTTGCGCTTCCTGCCAGTTTTCCGGACCCAGTACGTCGCCGGGCCCGAGCTCTGCGCGCGCCGGTGCCGAAGCGACACCGCTGCAGAGGCCGAGGCACAGGCACCACAGGGCGGACCGGATTCCCCGGCCGAGATGGCGTGTCGCGCGCATACGCGCTGTATCTACCACGGGCTTGACTGCAAGGACCAGCGCGTCCGCTGGCGGCGGCCCGCAGTATTTCCAATTCCGCCGGCGCGTACCGCGGTCGACCCGGCCAACCGGGAATGCGGGAGCGTTCGCAGTGGCCGCTGACTGCTGGGGCCCAACCTCTGCGCATTCGCCAGCCTTCGCATTCCGGGGATCCGGGTTCTTTGCGGCGACTTCTGTTGACAGGGCATGGAGGGTTGTGCTTAAGAACGCCCGCGCCGCGGGGATGCGCGGCGCAAGTGCTGGACGGAAGAGGCGAGCAGCGCACAAGGATGTCGAGATGGCAAGCCCGCTCAAGGATGAGAGGCCCCGGGGGACGCGCGGTGCTGCGGCCGGCGCCGTCGCTCTGGCGATTCTGGCCTTCCAGTTGCCTTCTCGCGGTGCGGCCATGCCGCATAGCGGTGCGGCGTTTGTCGTCACGGCGGGACGGCCGCAGGTTTTGCTCGTGGATGCTGCATCGGCGGCGGTCGCGGCCGTGCTCCAGCCCGAGCGCCGAATCGCCGACCTGAGCTTTGCCGCCGCCGCACAGCTCCTCGCGGTTGCGGAGGGGAAGCAGGTCGAGCTTCTCGATCTGGCCGGCGGTGGCCGCGGGATCCTGCGGTTTCGAGGTGCGCGGAGGGTGGTCGTCGATGGTGCGGCCACCACGGCGTACCTGTACGCGGGCCGCCAGCGCGGATTGTACGCGGTGGCGCTCGATGACGCGGCAGGCTTTGTCCGCTGGCACACTCCCGTGCCCGCTTCCGTGCGCGCCATGGGGCTCTCGGAGGACGAGCGCTTCCTGGTCGTACTCTTCGGGGGAAGCTCGGGCGTCGTGCGCGTGCTCGACGCCGCGTCCGGGTCGACCTTCGGCGAAGTTCCGGTTGGGCGGCGGTCCCTCGACCTGGAGGTCGGCGGGTCTACGGCCTATGTTCTCAACCCGCGCGATCGGACCGTCTCTGCCGTCTCTCTCTCGCCGGTGCACCTCCAGAGCTCCTGGCCCGTGCACGGCATTCCCAGGGCAATTGCGCTGGATGACTCGCACGCGCGCTTGCTGGTCGCGACAGCACGGCCGCCAGAGATCCGAGCACTGGCTCTTCCCACCGGCAGCGAGGAGGCGGTGGCACGGTTGGGTGCAACGCCGCGCGATTTGGTGGTAACCGGCGACGGGAAGCACGTGGTCGCCCTCGGGGGACGGGACCTCTGGGTTTTCGAGACCGACCGATTCCGCCAGATCGCGGAAATGCGTTTGCCTCGCCGGGGCCGCAAGGCGAGCGCCGCGCGGGCTCTGGTTTTCGGAATGGCCTTCGGGGAAGTCTTCGATGACGCGACGGGCCACCCGCTCGCTGGCGTTGTGGCCTCAGTAGGTACCGGAGCTCCGGCGACGACCGATGCCTCGGGCCGCTACGCACTGCGGCATGCAGCAGGCAACGCCGTCGTGGCACTGGCAAAGAGCGGGTTCACGCATGCGCTCCGCGAGGCAAGGGTGGTGGGGGCGGCCGGGACCTCTGTGCCCGACGCGCGGTTGACCCCGCTGGGCCCGGCGGCGGCGATTGGGCCCGAGGGCAGGGTGCTGCGCCATCCAAGTGGGCTGGAGGCGGTTTTCCCACCTGGCTTGGGAGGAACAACTGGCCGCGCGCACCTGACGCTTTTGAGCCCGCAAGGGCTCGTTTTCCCGCTTCCGCCCGGATGGAGTGTGCTCCTCGGCGTCGATCTGCGTGTGGAGGGTGCAGGCGAGAACACGGCGGAAGTCGCGCTGCACATTCCGGCGTCGCTGTTGGCCGACGGGCGTTCGATGCCACTGGTGACCGCGATCTGGGACGCGCGTTCGATGCGCTGGCGCCGCGGTCCATCCGCGATGGCAGCAGGGGAGTGGATCCAAGTTGCGGCACCCGCTCCCGGGCAACTGGCGCTCGCCGTTCCTGACGTTCGGCCCTTGGCGCCCCGAGCGGTTCAAGAAGGAGAACTGCTCGAGGGGGTGCGCTCCCTGGCGGCGGACGTGGGGTCCGCAGCGCTGGCGGTGCATCCAGCCCTGTTGCTGGCGGGTAGCGGCGGGCGCGCTCGCGCCCAGGTTCGCCTCTGGAGTCCGGAGGACATTTCCAGCGGCCTGGTGTTCGAAATGGAGGTCCGCGAGACGTACGATCTCCGCGGCGGCAGCCGCGTGGCGACCGCGCCATCGCGCCAGGATCTTTGGGCGTACCAGGTGGCTCCGCTGGGGGGCGCGGGCGGCGGTGCTGGACTCAACGCTTTCATTTCTTTCGAGCCAAACCCGGCGTTTTCCTCGCGCGAGCTTTTGGAAGGGCGCGCTGTGTTCGCAGCTTCCGCTGCCTCTCCGCTCGCGGCCATTCCGCTGCTCGGTCCGGGCGGAGGGGAAGTACGCGACGGAGACATCTCCCTCCTCGCTCCGCCAGGAGCTGTGGAGACCGAGCTCCTCGTACGCGTGCGCGACGCCGCCCGAGACGCGCCGCCGGCGGCCGCCGGCT